>PLFC01000062.1 GCA_003136655.1 Vulcanimicrobiota bacterium | reverse complement strand
TTCTTCGGTCCGGTCGCGCTGTTCTTCCGCGTCAAGAACGAGGCTGAAGCGATAGCGCTGGCCAGCGATTCGGACTTCGGCTTGGGCGGCTCGGTTTTCACCAAGGACGAAGTGCGCGGCGCTCGCGTCGCGAGCGCAGTGGAGACCGGCATGATGTTCGTCAANNTGGGCATCCAGGAGTTCGTGAATAAGAAACTCGTTCGCTTCGGAAAGATCGAAGCCCCGGCCACGGTCCCCGAGAAGATCGTCGCCTCGAACGGCAAGTCATGAGCGCCGGTACGGTGCTTCACGCACCCACGGTCCCGCCTACGGGCGGGGCCGTGCCCACGATGAAGGCGCTGGTTTATCTCGGCGACGGCAAGAAGGCCTTTCAAGATAAGCCCAAGCCCGGCATAAGTGCGGCGACCGACGCCATCGTGAAGATCGTCAAGACGACGATCTGCGGTACCGATCTGCACATCCTCAAAGGCGACGTGCCCACGGCCAAACCCGGGCGCACGCTGGGCCACGAGGGCGTGGGCATCATCGACGAGGTGGGCTCCGGCGTGAAGGCATTCAAGAAGGGCGACCGCGTCCTCGTCTCATGCGTCACATCCTGCGGCGCGTGCGTTTATTGCCGCCGGCAGATGTTTTCGCACTGTGTCAACGGCGGCTGGATTCTGGGCAACGCCATCGACGGCACCCAGGCAGACTTCGTGCGCATTCCCTACGCCGACACCAGCCTCTATCCCATTCTGGCCGGTGAGGACGAGGAGCCGCTGGTGATGTGCAGCGACATTCTGCCCACCGGTTACGAGTGCGGCGTCCTCAACGGAAAGATCGCCCCCGGCAGCACGGTCGCGATCGTCGGCTCGGGTCCGATCGGGCTGGCCGCGCTGCTCACCGCGCAGTTCTACTCGCCGGCGCAGATCATCATGATCGATCTCGATCAGAAGCGCCTCGACATCGCGACGCGCCTCGGCGCGTCGTCCGTGGTCAACAGCGCCGACGGCAAAGCCAAGGAAGCGATTCTGAAGCTGACCGGCGGCATCGGCGTCGATAGCGCGATCGAGGCCGTGGGCATTCCGGCGACGTTCGAATTGTGCGAGCAGATCGTGGCGCCGGGCGGCAACATCGCCAACATCGGCGTGCATGGAAAGCCGGTGAGCCTACATCTCGAACAACTCTGGGATCGCAACATCGGCATCACCACGAGGCTCGTCGATACCGTCAGCACTCCGACCCTGCTCGAGATGGTGCGCTCCCAGAAGATCGACCCCAAGAAGTTGATCACGCACCACTTCAAACTGAGCGACATCATGTCGGCCTACGACACGTTTGCGGACGCGGCGAAGACCGGCGCTCTCAAGGTCATTCTGGAGGGATGATGTTCGTCAACGTCGCCGTTCTGAAAGAGACCCGGACGCACGAGCGCCGCGTCGCGCTCGTGCCCGCGGTGGCCCCGAGGCTCATCAAACTCGGCGCTAAACTGCATATGCAGACCGGCGCCGGTGACGATGCCGAGCTGCCCGATACGGCCTACGGCGATGTCGCCTTCGTCGCCGACGCCAAGTCGCTCGTCGCCGGTGCGGACGTCGTGCTGTGCATACAGCCGCCGGCGGTCGAGGTCGTCAACGAGATGCAAGAAGGCGCGATCTTGCTCTCGTTCATCTATGCCGACCATGAGAAAGCCTTGATTCGGGCGCTACTCGCGCGCAAGATCACNNCGGCACGCTCGGACCCGCCAAGGTGCTGGTGATGGGTCTAGGCGTTGCCGGACTCGAGGCCGTCGCCACCGCGCAGCGCCTGGGGGCTGCGGTCGAGGGATATGACGTCCGTCCCGCCACGGCCGAACAGGCCCATTCGCTCGGCGCGACGTTTGTCGAGACCGGCGTTGACGCGCGCGGGACGGGCGGTTATGCGCGCGCGCTCACGCCGGAGGAGAAAAGCAAAGTCGACGCGGTGCTCACCAAACACATTCAAGGCTCCGATCTCATCGTGACGACCGCGTCGATTCCGGGCAAGCCGTCGCCCAANNCTGATCAGCAAGGCGCAGGTGGCGGGCATGAAGGCGGGAGCGGTGATCGTGGACCTCTCCGCCGAGGGCGGGGGCAATTGCGAGGACACCGTACCCGGCAAAACGGCGAACATCGGCAACGTGACGATCGTCGCCCCGCTGAACGTGCCGGCGTTGCTGGCCGACGATGCCAGTAACCTCTATTCGCACAATCAGCTCAATTTTCTCGAATTGATCCTGAAGGACAACATCATCCAGATCGACTGGACGGATGAGGTTCTGAACAAAACCGTGCTCACACATGCGGGCGCCATGTACGACGAAGCCGTCCCAAGCAAGAACAAAAAACCGGCCACGCAAGTGGCCTGAAGGGACCATCTGCATGGACTCTCTGATGACGGTCAACGTCTTCACCGGCGCCTACATCTTCATGCTGGCGGCTTTTGCCGGGTGGGTGATCATCGGTAACGTGCCCGCAATCTTGCACACCCCGTTGATGTCGGGTTCGAACTTCGTCCACGGCATCGTGGTGGTCGGCGGCCTCTTCGTGCTGCTCAACGCATCCAGCGTGACGGAACAAACGATTGGATTCGTCGCGGTGCTGCTGGGCTCGGGTAACGTCGCGGGAGGCTACACCGTCACGGCGCGCATGCTCGCGATGTTCAAGCCCAGCGTCGTTCCCGCGAAACAAAAATCATGATCGGCGTGATCGCCCAGTGCATTATCGCCGTCAGCGGCTTCGCGGCGGCGTTCCTCCTCATGTACGGTCTAAAGCGCATGTCGTCCCCGGCGACCGCGGCCTCCGGAATCCGCGTGGCGGGCGCCGGCATGCTGGGTGCAGTCGTCGGCGCGTATTTTTACGCCTTCGATGTCGATGCGGCCGCGAAACCGCATCTCTTGGTCAATCTCGGACTGGCGATCGTCGCGATGGGTATCGGCGGATTTATCGCCGGCCGGGTCGGCAAGACCGTCAAGATCACGGCGATGCCGCAGATGGTCGCGATTTTCAACTCGATGGGCGGCGGCGCCGCCGGCTCGATTGCAGCCGTCGAGTTGGTCGGCCACCGGGCGAACGGCTTGACGCAACTCGTCGTGACGCTCCTGGGCGCCTCGATCGGCTCGATCTCTTTCTCGGGTTCGATCATCGCTTGGGCGAAGCTCGACGAAGTCCTCAAGCGGCCGCTGCAGTTCCGCGGCCAGCAGGTTCTGAACGTCGCGATCGTCCTGGCCACCGTCGCGTTCGGCGCGTTGACCGTCGTCGCCATGACGGGTGGTCCGGCGCTGCTGCCGATCTCCACGCTGATCCTGTCGTTCTTCGGCTGTGCGATGCTGTTCGGCATCATGTTGACGCTGCCGATCGGCGGCGCCNNGGCGCCGACATGCCGGTCGTCATGTCGATCTTCAACGCCTCCACCGGCGTCGCCGTCGGTCTCGAGGGTTACGTTCTGGGGAATCCCGCGCTGATGATCTCCGGCATGGTCGTCGGTGCGGCGGGCTCGTTGCTCACGATCCTGATGGCACAGGCGATGAACCGCTCGATTCTCAACGTCCTCTTCAAGAAATTTACCGTGGAGGCCGCGGGAAAGCCAGGCGCCATCGTCGGCGAGGAAAAGCCGGCCCAGGCGAGCGACGCCGCAATCGACATGCGCTACGCCAAGAGCGTGATCATCGTTCCCGGCTACGGCCTCGCGGTCTCGCAAGGACAGCAGAAGCTGTACGATTTCGTCAAGCTGCTCGTGGCGGCCGGCGTCAGCGTCAAGTTCGCGATCCATCCGGTCGCCGGCCGGATGCCGGGACAAATGGACGTGCTGCTCGCAGAGGCGGGCGTGCCGTACGACATGATCTTTCAGCTCGCCGACATCAACGATCAATTTGCGACCACCGACGTAGCACTGGTGATCGGCGCGAACGACGTCGTGAACCCGGCCGCGCGCACCGACAAGTCGTCGCCGATCTACGGCATGCCGATCCTCAACGCGGACAAGGCGAAGAAGTGCTACGTCGTCAAGCGCACGGCGGGCGGCAAGGGCTACAGTGGCGTGGTTAACACGTTGTTCTACCTCCCCGATACCCTCATGATCTACGGCGATGCCGCCGCGGTCTGCGGCGAGATGGTCGAAGCGGTCAAGAGTCTCGGCGCCGCCGCGGCGTAACGCTCTGCCCCACTCGAACTCGCGCACGCAAGGTGCCTGCGCGCAAGAGAAATGAGAAACGAAATGACACAAACGATGCAGGCCGCGGTCTGCCAACAATTCGGCACACCCCTGGTGCTCAAGGAGATCGAGGTTCCGTCGCCCGGACGCGGCCAAATATTGGTCAAGACCGAGGCTTGCGGCGTCTGTCACACCGACTTGCATGCCGCCGCCGGCGACTGGCCCCTGAAGCCCGATATCCCGTTCGTTCCCGGGCACGAAGCTATCGGCATCGTGGCCGCGGTCGGCGCCGACGTGCGGACCGTCAAGGAGGGCGATCGCGTGGGCGTGCCCTGGCTGCACTCCGCCTGCGGACACTGCGAGTATTGTTTGACGGCGTGGGAGCCGATCTGCCCGAGCGCCGTCTTCAGCGGCTATACCGTCAACGGCGGCTTTGCGGAGTATCTGCTGGCCGATCCGAATTATGTGGCGCACATACCAAAGGGGCTCGAGCCCACCGATGCGGCCCCGCTCATCTGCGCCGGCATCACCACGTATAAGGGCATCAAGCAAGCGGAGCTGCTCAGTGGCCAGTGGATCGTGATCTCGGGTTGCGGCGGGCTCGGGCACCTGGGCGTGCAGTACGCCAAGGCCATGGGTTTGCTCGTCTGCGGCGTCGATATCGATCCCGGCAAATTGGCCAACGCCAAGCGTCTCGGCGCCGACGCGGTCGTCAACGCGAGAGACGGCGATGCCGTGACGGCCGTCAAGAAGATTACCGAAGGGGGCGCCAACGGCGTGCTGATCACCGCGCCGTCGCTGCCGGCATTCAAACAGGGCATCGAGATGACGCGCAAGCGCGGTACCTGCGTACTCGTCGGTTTGCCGCCGGGCGACTTTCCGGTGCCGCTTTTCGACGTCGTTGCGAATTGCGTCACAATTCGCGGCTCCTTCGTGGGCAATCGGGAGGACATGGCCGAATCGCTCGCCTTCGCCGCAGCCGGCAAGGTGAAGGCCGACATCGAACTCGAGCCGCTTGCCGATATCAACAGCGTCTTCGAGCGTTTGGAGCACGGTAAGGTGGCAGCGCGAGTCGTTCTCGATTTTGCGCCAGTCTCGGCGGCTGCCACCGGGCAATCCGTGGGTACGTCCGGCCGGCGTCTCGCGACGGGTCGCGCGTAAAGCCTTGGTGCTCAGGAGCCGACGCTAAGAGGTCCCAGGCCACCTCGGGCGCAATGCTGCCGAACCCCACAAGCCCTGCGCATGGAGTTGGCGGCTTCCCACGTTCTCACGTCCCGAGAATCCATTCCGGCCTTAGCCGGAATGGAGTTTCGTGTAGAACCGCCGGTCGTATGCGCCGCCTCTCGCGGCAGTTCGCGACAGCATCACAAGATCGGCATAGACCGATTGGAGGTTCACGTGAGACCTATTCTTCGCTCCGCCGTCTCCGCTACGGCGATCTTATCGATCGCCGCCTGTAGCGGACTCGGTGGTTCGCCTTCCGCACCGGGTACGACCAACGCCCAATCCGTTTCTCAAGCCGCAGTTCACTCGCTCAATCGCGACCTCGGCATCCCGTCCAACGGATTCACCCTTCCGGCGAACGTCCAGCGCGCTTGCAACGATTTCCGTCCCGGAGTCGCCCACTGCGACGCGCTCATCCGCACGGATCTCCATGGCGTCGGTCCCGACGTTCCGGGTCTGTATGCCGCCTCGCTCGAGGCCGCGTACAACTTGCCCTCGACCGGCGGCAGCGGCCAAGTCGTCGGCATCGTCGATGCCTACGACAACCCTGACGTCGCGACCGACATAGCCGAGTACCGCTCGTTCATGGGTCTGTCCACCGCCAACTTCACGAAGTACAACCAGACCGGACAGCAGAGCAACTATCCCCAGGGCAACGAAGGCTGGGGCGTTGAGATCGCGCTCGACGTCGAGATGGTCTCGGCGGCTTGCCCGAACTGCACGATCATTCTCGTCGAGGCGAACTCGGCCAATTGGAGCGATCTCCAGACGGCCGAACAAGAAGCCTTCGCGCTGGGCGCGACCGTCGTGAGCAATAGCTACAGCGGTAGTGGAGCGACGCAGTCGTACTTCACCACCAATAAGGGCGTGATTCTCGCGAGCGCCGGCGATTCCGGATACGGCATCGCCGATCCGGCCGACTTCGATACCGTCGTCGCGGTGGGCGGCACGACCCTGACCAAGGGCGGCGGCACGCGCGGTTGGACCGAAACGGCTTGGAGCGGCACGGGCGGCGGCTGCTCGAGCGACACCAAGCCGAAGTGGCAAAAGGATAAGGACTGCAAGTTCCGCACGGGCAACGACGTCTCCGCAATTGCCGATCCGAACACCGGCGTAGCCGAGTACGATACGTACGGTGAAGGCGGCTGGTTCGTCGTCGGCGGCACGAGCGTCTCGTCGCCGTTCCTCGGCGGCGTCTTCGGCCTGGCCGGAAACGCAACGTCGCAGAATGCGGGCTCGACGTTCTACGTCAAGAAGCACCACAAGGATCTCTACGACATCACCAAGGGCAGCGACGGTTCGTGCAGCCCCGAGGGCTACCTCTGCGAAGCCGGCAAGGGCTACGACGGCCCGACCGGTTGGGGAACGCCCAACGGCATCGGCGCCTTCTAGCTTCGGCGAACACGGGAGACCGGGTACCGAGGGGCGGCGCGCGAGCGTCGCCCCTTTCTGGTTATAGCGGAATGTTGCCGTGCTTGCGCTTGGGACGCTCGACGCGTTTGTCGCGCAGCATTTCGAGGGCGCGTGAAACGACTTGGCGCGTGCGGCCCGCCTCGATCACGTCGTCGACGTAGCCGCGCTTCGCCGCGACGAACGGGTTGGCGAAGCGCTTCTCGTAGTCGGCGATCAATTCGGCGGCCTTCGTCTCCGGATCGGCCGCCTCGGCGATCTCGCGGCGGAAGATCGTCTTGACCGCTCCGGCCGCGCCCATCACCGCGATCTCCGCGGTGGGCCACGCGACGTTGTAGTCGGCGCGGATGTGCTTGGAAGCCATGACGTCGTAGGCGCCGCCGTAGGCTTTGCGCGTGATCACCGTGATCTTCGGAACCGTCGCTTCGGCGTACGCATAGAGCAGTTTGGCGCCGTGCTTGATGATGCCGCCGAACTCTTGCGCGGTGCCGGGCAAGAAGCCGGGAACGTCGACGAAGGTGAGCAGCGGGATGTTGAACGCATCGCAGAAGCGCACGAAGCGCGCGGCTTTGATCGAGGATGCGATGTCGAGCACGCCGGCGAGAAACTTCGGCTGGTTGGCCACGATCCCGACCGTCGAGCCGTCGACGCGGCCGAAGCCGATCACGATGTTCGGTGCGTAGAGCTCGCCGATCTCGAAGAAGTCGCCGTCGTCGACGACCGCCACAATGGCATCCTTGATGTCGTACGGCTTGTTCGGCGAATCGGGAATCAGTTCGTCGAGTTCGGGGCAGAGGCGCTGCGGATCGTCGTCGCACGGGAAGCGCGGCGGATCCTCGAGATTGTTCTGCGGCACGAACGAGAGCAGGCGGCGCGTCTGCGCCGACATGTCGTCTTCGTCGACGGCCACGAGGTCGGTCACGCCGCTCTTGCGCGCGTGGGTCAGCGCGCCGCCCAGTTCCTCGAACGTCACCTCTTCGCCCGTGACCGTCTTGATGATCTCGGGACCGGTGATGAACATCTGCGCGATGCCTTCGACCATCAGCGTGAAGTCCGTGATCGCGGGCGAGTAGACCGCACCGCCCGCGCAGGGGCCGGCGATCAGGCTGAGCTGGGGGATCACCCCGCTGGCTTGGACGTTACGCCAGAAGATCTCCGCGTAGCCGCCCAGCGATACGACGCCCTCCTGGATGCGCGCGCCGCCCGAGTCGTTGATGCCGATCATCGGCGACCCGGTGCGCACGGCGAGGTCCATCACCTTGCAAATTTTCTCGGCGAAAACTTCACCGAGCGAACCGCCGAGTACCGAGAAATCCTGGGAGAAGAGAAAGATCTGTCGACCGTCGACCGTCGCCCGGCCGGTCACGACGCCGTCGCCCAAAAACTCGCGCTCGTCGAGTCCGAACGCGGTGGTGCGGTGCACCGCGAACATGTCCAATTCCACGAACGAGCCTGCGTCGACCAGCGCGTCGATCCGTTCGCGCGCGGTGCGTTTGCCGCGCTTGTGCTGACGTTCGTTGGAGCCGGGGCCCGCGGGCTCGAGAGCCTGCGCTCGTTTGTCGCGGAGTTCGCGTAGCCTCGCTTCGTGGGGCGGCTCGCTCATCGGACTACCAAATGCCGAGTTGGACCTTCGCGTCGTCGCTGGCCATCGTGCGCGGATCCCACGGCGGCGTGAAGGTGATCTCGACCGCCGCGCGCTCGACGCCCTCGAGCGAACGCACCTTCGATTCGACGGCAGCCTTGAACATCGGGCCGACGGGACACATCGGGGAGGTGAGGGTCATGGTGACGGTCACGTCTTCGTTGCGGTCGCCGCGTACGTCGATGCCGTAGACCAAACCGAGGTCGACGATCCCCATGTTCAATTCGGGATCTTCGACTTCTTTGAGTGCTTCGTGGACCTGCTCTTGAGTGGGCATAGAGACTCCTTGCGGGACTAGGACCCCCGGCTCCTCGCCCGCGGTTCCAGTGCGGCGTGCGCGGCGGCTCGTTCGAGGTCGGCCGGCGCGTCCACGTCGAGAAACGGCGCTTCCCCCGCGACCGGTAGCGGGGCGCGGCGCCAGCGGGCGTCGTCGCGCAACGCGCGCAGCGAGTCGCCCTCGGGCCAGGCCGCCAGCATCGCTCGCGGCCGCGGGCCGAACACGACCGGATGCCCCGGGCGTCCTTCATGGATGGGATAGGCCACGTCGGCCTCGCCCAAGTTCGCTGCAACCCGCGCCAGCAGGTCGGCATCGACCAACGGCGTGTCGCCCAAGAGCACGGCCAGCGCCGCGTCGCGGTCGGTTACTGCGGCGTCGGCCAGCGCGAGCGAACGCGTCATGCCCCGCTCGGGTTCGGCGTTGACCAGCACGGTAAGGCCCGGCCGCGGCGCAACATGTTCGAGGAGCGCAGGCGACACCACGGCGATGGCCGGATGGGCCGCAGCGGCCGCCAGCGCGCGCTCGAGGAGCGACAGGCCGTCGACGGGGAGCAGCAACTTCTGGGTGCCCATGCGCGACGAGCGGCCCGCGGCCAAAATCGCGCAGACGAGCTTCATCGGACGGCGCCGGCGGCCTCATCCGGTTGCGGATGCACGGGCAACGAGCCGTCGCGCAGGCGGCCGCCCTTGCGCCCGGTGCGCACGGCGATGATTTCGGCTGCGATCGAGACCGCCGTTTCTTCGGGGGTTTGGGCGCCGATGTCCAGACCGATCGGCGCGCTGATCCGGCCGAGCTGCGCTTCGGTGATGCCCGCCTCGCGCAGGGCACGGATGCGATTCGCGTGGGTGCCGCGGCTGCCCATCGCGCCGATGAAACCGGCGTCGGTGCGCAGCGCCACCTGCAAGAGCGGAATGTCGAACTTCACGTCGTGCGTCAAGACGATCACCACCGTGCGCGCGTCGACGCGGGCGCTCTGCAAGAACTCGTCGGGCCAGGCGACGACGATCTGGTCGGCGTCGGGTACGCGCGCCTTCGTCGCGAAAATGGGACGCGCGTCGGCGACGGTCACGCGATAACCGAGGTATTTGCCCATCCGGGCCATCGCTCGCGAGAAGTCGATCGCACCGAAGATGTACATGTCCGGTTGCGGCGCGAAGCTTTGAATGAAGATGCGGGCGTCGTCGCCTATCGGCTGGCCATCGGTGCCGAACGTGCGCGTCTCGGTGCGGCCCACCTCGAGGAGCGCGCGCGCCTCGGCGGCCACGGCGTAGTTCAATCCGGGCGAGCCGAGATCGCCGGCGCTGCCGTGCCGGTCGACCAACAATTTCGCGCCGGCGTTTGGGCCGTCGAGCCGGCTGGCCAAGGCCACCGGTTCGTCGGCACGGAGCGCAACGGCCAGCCGTTCGAAGAGCGTCACCAATCCAGCCGCTCGACGAGCACGTGGATCGTGCCGCCGCAGGTCAGGCCGTGTTCCAGCGCTTGGTCTTCGCTGATTCCGTAGGTCACCAGGCGTCCGCGGCCGGATGCGATGGCATCTTGCGCCTCGATATAGACCGCCGATTCGACGCACCCGCCGCTGACCGAACCTGCAACGTCGCCGCGTTCGTTGACGGCCATGACCGCGCCCGGACCGCGCGGGGCCGAGCGCTCGACGCCGACGACGGTAGCCAGCGCAACGCGCTGCCCCTCGCCGCGCCAGCGTTCGAGCGTATCGAGCACTTCCGAAATTCCGCGTTCGCCGTTTTGCGCAAGCATGCAAGGTCGAGGTCCGCCCGGCATACGATAATTCCTGCGCCCGAGCGGCCGGCCCGACGAATTCCGCCCCGCGTACGGTACGCTCGCTCGCATGGGCAGAGTTCGTCGAGGCCTCCGGGCTTTGACCGAGAACGCCGGCTTAGCGTCGAGCGACGTGCTGCGCGAGCACGCGCAGGCGCTCTGGGAGGTGACGCGCTGTTTGGGAGATCCGCGCAACGTCGATCTGGGCACGATCGGCGGCGTGTGCGCGTACGAGGGACGCGCTTCGGACTATCCGGCCGTCATGCCGGCGCTCGACGCGACGTTTACGCTCGCCGGGCGTCGATGACAACCGGCCTTAAGCCGGGCCCGACGGAGTAATGCTTCAGCTTCGAGTCGCGATCCAAATGCGAATCGCTCCNNGCATGAGAGCACACATGACGATGTCTATGGCTTGCGTTGCGCTGACCGAGCTTGTCCTCGTAAGGACGCTCGGAATCGTTTGCAGAGCCGCTGCCTGAAAGTTTCACCTCAGCTCGGCTATTGCGGCGGTCTCGGCGAACTTCGCGTCTCGGTCATCGCAGTACTCCGGTGTGGCTACCCGGTCCCCGCGCGCAGAGTGGCGTGGCAGCCGGACGATGCCGATTACGCGCGCGTTCCCTCGTGCGATCCAAATGCGAATCGCTCCTATCAACAACTGGAGCGCGGGTGGGGGATTGACGGGCGCCGGTAGGCGGAGTATCAAGGTCCGACAATGACTTGCGATACCCCTATTACTGCTCAGACTTGCTTTGTGACGAGCACCTTCGGTAGTGCCCGGGCCGACGTCTACGCCGCGCGGGCGATCACCGTGGCCGCGACGCGCTAAGCACTCGTAGCGGGCAGATACCGAGGCGGAACCGCGTTGACCCGGCGGCGGACCAGCGACGTTCCGACGGTCAGCAGCAGAAACGGGATCCACGCGAAGGCGGGGCCCACGAGCCCGAGCAACGCCAAGCTCAGCAGCGACGCCGCGAGTATCAGCCGGTTACGCAAGACCGCGCGCCAAAGTTGCAAACGCTGCTTCTCGCTCAGATGGGGATTGCGCCGGGCCAAGCCTCGTTGGAGTAAAACGAACATCGGTAACGAGAAGCCGATGAAATCGACCAGATAAAAACCGAAGCCGGCCCGCGAACCGCCGAAACGCACGTTGACCTGCATCGCAAAGGGCAATATCGCGACGAAAGCCAGGTAGACGAAATTGAGCGCGATGTCGAGCGGATCGGGTTCGAAAGCCAATTGGAACATCCGGTGGTGGCTGAGCCACACCCCGCAAATGATCGCGAACGTGCCGAAGAAGATCACGTAGCGCAGGGGGCTCGCAAAGAGATCCGCAGAGTGCTGGGGCAGGGCCAATTGGAGCGCGAGTTGTGAGAGGCTCAGCCCGAATACGATGTCGCTGAACGCTTCGAGCCTGTGCTTGAAGCGTTCGCGGCTCTCAGTTTCGTCGAGCACGCGCGTCGGCATCGGCGCTCAGACCGCGAGGTACCGTTGCATGATGTCGGCGTCGGCACGCAGGCGCTCGATCGGTCCGTCGGCCATGACGCGACCGTTCGAAAGCACGTACCCGCGATCGGAGAGACTCATCGCCACTTCCGCGTTTTGCTCGACCAGCAGAATCGTGTTGCCCTCCTCGCGGATGCGGCGCACCACGTCCTCGACGTTGCGCGCGATCAGCGGCGCGAGGCCCTCCATCGGCTCGTCGAGCAGGATGATCGCCGGGTTGGCGATCAGTGCGCGCGCGATGGCCAGCATCTGCTGCTCGCCGCCCGAAAGCTTCGCCGGCTTGTCCTTGCGTTCGCCCAGGACGCCGAAGTATTCGTAAATGCGTTGCTCGGTCCACGGACCTTTGCGGCCGGCGAGCGCCGCCAAGCGGATGTTCTCGCGGACCGTGAGGTTCGGAAAGATGCGCCGGTCTTCGGGCACGAAGGCGATGCCGAGCTTGGCCAGATCGAAGGGCGCGCGTCCGGTGATCTCCTTGCCTCGGAAGCGAATCTTGCCGGCGCGCACGGCGACGAGCCCCATGATCGCCTTGAGCGTGGTGGAACGGCCGCTGCCGTTGCGGCCGAGCAACGAGACGACCTCGCCCTCGCCGACGTGCAGCGAGACGTTCTGCAGCACGTGGCTCTTGCCGTAAAACGCGTCGACGCCGTCGAGTTCGATCAGGTTGGCCATTAAGCGAGCCCGCCCAAGTACGCGCGTTGCACGGCTTCGTTGGCGCGGATCTCGTCGGGCGTGCCCACGGCGAGCACCTGGCCCGTCTGCATCACCGTGATCGAGGTCGAGATCGACATCACCACGTCCATGTCGTGCTCGACGAGCATGATGGTGCGGCCCGGCGAGATGCGCCGGATCAGCTCGACGGTGGCGTGCGTTTCGGTCGGCGACATGCCCGCGAGCGGTTCGTCGAGCAGGAGCACGTCGGGGTCGCGAGCGAGCACGAGTCCGATCTCGAGCCGGCGCTGGTCGCCGTGCGAGAGGTTTTCGGCCAGACTCTCGGCCACGGGCAGCAACCCGATGTCGCCCAGGATCGCCTGCGTCTTCGTCGCGAGGTCGCCCATGCGCCGCGCGGGCAGAAAGAAGTTGGCGCTGCCGTCGTGCACGGCTTGCACGGCCAGACGCACGTTTTCGTAGACGCTGAGCTTTGCGAAGATGTTGGTTATTTGGAACGACCGGGCGATGCCCAAGCGCGCGCGGCGATACGGGTCGAGCGCGGTCACGTCGATCCCGCCGAAGTAGATGCGGCCGCTCGTCGGCGGGAAGAGCCCCGAGAGCAGGTTGAAGAACGTCGTCTTGCCCGCCCCGTTGGGTCCGATGATCGTGCGCACGCCGCCGCGCGGAATCTCGATGCTCACCTCGTTCACCGCGCGAAACCCGGAGAACGCGCGGGTGAGCCCCTCGGTCTTGAACGCGTACGCCACGCTCTTATCCGGTTTTTTCATTTGAAGTCGCCGATCCGATCGGCTCCGCTGACGCCGGTTCCCACTTCGGGGACTTCTTCGGCGAGGTCGGTTTGGAGGCGGGCTCTCGGGGAGATCCAACGACGGACGGCACCGGCCGCACCGTAGTGCGTGAGATCGTCCCAGGCGCCGACGATACCCCGCGGCGCGATCAAGACGCAAAGCACGAACACGCCGCCTATGGCGGCCGGCCAATATTTCGTGACCTGCGAGACGCTATTTTGCAAATCCCAGTAGGCGAACGAGCCGATCATCGGTCCGACGAACGAGCCGATGCCGCCCAGCAGCGACATCATCACGACGCGACCGGAATAGTCGATCGAGCCCGCGTCGGGATTGATCGACTGTTGGAAGTAGACCCACAGCCAGCCGCCGATCGCCGGGAAGATCGTCGAAAGCACGAACGCGTTGATCCGGAACTTGTCCACGTCGTAGCCGATGAAGCGCGAGCGTTGCTTGTTCTCGCGAATGGCGTGTAACACCGAGCCGAACGGCGAGTGCAGGATCCAAAAGTAGGCGACCACGCACGCGAACGTCACCACCGCGGCGAAGATGAAAAAGTGCGTGCCGCTGGGATCGGCCAGCCAATCCGGCGGCAGGCCCGGGAGCGCGGGACGCGAGATCGCCTGGATGCCGTCCTCGCCGCCGGTCAAGTCCGACCAATGGAACGTGATGAAATAGATCACTTGCGCGAACGCCATCGTGATCATCGAATAGTAGATGCCGCTCGAACGGGGCACGATGATCCGGGCCAGCACGAAGCCCCAGAGCACCGCGATGCCCACGGCGAGCACCAGCGCCAAGAGCGCGTTGTTTGCCGCATCGTGTGCCAGGTGCAGTCCCCAGAGCGTGACGTCGAAGCCCTTGGTATAGAGCGCCGTCGCGTAGGCGCCGAGCGCGAAGAACATCGCGTGGCCGAACGAGAGTTCGCCCGTGTGGCCGAAGAGCAAGTTGAAGCCCAGCGCGAACAGCGAGAAGACGAGCACCGTCGTGGCCAGGTCGATGAAGCCGGCGTGCGGCGGCCAACGATTCCAATGGGTCAGATTCAACTCGAGGCTGCCGCCCGGCATCAGGAAGGGCAGCAGCGCAAAGGCCACCGCGACGGCGCCGAGCCGGACCCACGGATTGGCCACCGCAGGCTTCACTCGAAGAGGCCTTCGACGCCGAAGAGGCCGCGCGGGCGCACGAGCAAGATGATGCCCATGATGATGAACCCGGTCACGTCGACGGCCGGCGGGAAGACCAGTTCCATCAAACTCGAGAGAACGCCGATGATCAGCCCGCCTACCACGGCGCCCCAAAACGAACCGATGCCGCCCACGATCACGATCACGAAGGTCAGGATGATCCACTGCGAAGCCAGGTTGGGGATGATCGCGTAGATCGGCGCGGCCAGCGCCCCGGCGAGCCCGGCCATGAACGAGCCGATCCCAAAGACCAGGGTGAACATCAAGGGCATGTTGATGCCCAGGATCTTGACCATCTCGGCGTCGCGCGTGCCGGCCCGGATGATGACCCCGATGTTGGTCTTGTTGATCAGGAGCCAAACCAGCGCTAGGATGACCACCGTGATCAGCACCAGAAAGACGTCCTTATAGACCGGGAACTGGTAGCTACCCAGCGTGATCGAGCCGCTCAAGTAGTCGGGTAACGCCGGGTAGCGCACCGCATCGTCGCCCCAGATCCTGCGCACGACTTCCTGGAAAATCAGCGCCGTCCCGAAGGTCAAGAGAAGCGTATATTCGGGCAACCGTCCGTACAGCGGGCGAATCAGCGTCGATTCGAAGAGCATGCCGAATAGCCCGATGATGAGCGCCGCGAGCAGGATGCTCGGCCAGAAGCCGACGTGCGGTGCGAGCGAGTATGCGACGTATGCGCCCAGCATGAAAAACGACCCGTGCGAGAAGTTGATCACGCCCATCAACCCGAGGATGATGTTGAGTCCCAGTGCCACGAGGATATACAGCATCCCTAAGGTGATGCCGTTGAAGAGCTGGTCGCTCAGTTGGTGGAGCACCCGGCGCGCTTTCGTCGGGTCCGGGGAATCCCTTGCCGCGCGAGGCGGCGTTTACCGGTCAGCTCTTGCGTCGCCGGCCCGCGCCGTCTTTGCGCAACGATTCGCCGAGCGCCGCATCGTCGGAACCTTGACCAAAAAACTTGGTCAGTGCATACTCGATGACCGCGCTCTCGCTGACACGCTGGAAAAAGGCAAACTCCTCTAGCCGTTCGGCTAAGGCGACGCTCAGCGTGTGCGAAACTTTGGCTACGGTACTTTTCCGGGCCGCGGATGGGCTGGGCGCGGCGGGGGCGGCGACGCGCGCCTTCCCGTTGGCCGGTGCTGCCACGAAGGCGTGCCGCTCGGTCTCGGACCGGCCGTTCTGGGACTGCTCCTTGATCGTCATGTCGGTCGTCCTACGGGTGGTGGCGAGTGAGGAAAGGTTTGGATTTTCCCCGGGTCTGCACCCCGGGACGAAACTCCTTGCACCTGCTATTCTGTTATGACGACATACGACCCGAGGATGTCTCCGCCGGACGGGCCTGCCGGAAGCAGGTAAGTTCGAGGAACACGGCAAGTCGTACGGAACGGGCCGCCCCGAGCCTGACGCGGCGGGCGGACAGGGAGTCGAACCAAGCATGTCAATGTGGGAACCATTCACCGAGAGAGCCCGGCGCAGCATCGTGCTCGCTCAAGAAGAGGCTCAGCGTCTCGGTAACAACTACATCGGGACCGAGCATATCCTGCTCGGGATCATCTCCGAAGGCGAGAGCCTGGCCGCCAAAGTCCTCGAGACCCTCGGCGTGAATTTGGCCAAGGTTCGACAGGAGGTCGAGGCCATCGTCGGCCGCGGCGGTCAAACCGTGCAGCAAGAGATGGTCTTCACCCCGCGCGCGAAGCGCGTCATCGAGCTCGCTTTCGAAGAGGCTCGCCAGCTCAACCACAACTACATCGGCACCGAGCATCTCCTGCTCGGCCTCATCCGTGAGGGCGAGGGCGTTGCCGCGCGCGTGCTGACCAACCTCGGCGTGGATCCGGCCAAGGTCCGCGTGCAGACGACCTCGCTGTTGGGTGCCGAGGGTCAGCCCGTGGCGCCCAAGGGCAAGTCCAAGACGCCGACGCTCGACGCCTACGGCCGCGACCTGACCACGTTGGCGCGCGACAATAAGCTCGACCCGGTCATCGGCCGGGCCAACGAGATCGAGCGCGTCATTCAGATTCTCGCGCGCCGCACCAAGAACAACCCGGCACTGATCGGCGAGCCCGGCGTGGGTAAGACGGCGATCGCCGAAGGCTTGGCGCAGAAGGTCATCAAGGGCGAAGTGCCCGAGCCGCTGCGCGACCGCCGGGTGATCACGCTCGACCTCGCCGGCCTCGTGGCGGGCACGAAGTATCGCGGCGAATTCGAAGAGCGCATGAAGCGCGTCATGGACGAGATCCGTGCCGCTTCGGGCGAGATCATCCTCTTCATCGACGAACTGCACACGCTCGTCGGTGCCGGCGCGGCCGAAGGCGCGATCGACGCCTCCAACATCATCAAGCCCGCGCTCGCGCGCGGCGAGTTGCAGTGCATCGGCGCAACGACGCTCAACGAATTCCGCAAACACATCGAAAAGGACTCGGCGCTCGAACGGCGCTTCCAGCCGGTCATGGTCGGAGAGCCTTCGGTGGCCGACTCGATCGCCATCCTGCGGGGCCTGAAGGAGCGCTACGAGGTTCACC
>PLFC01000073.1 GCA_003136655.1 Vulcanimicrobiota bacterium | reverse complement strand
CGAGCCCGTGATGCGCCGCGTGGAGTGGTTGACGGTGAGGATCGTGACCTCGACCTCTTCGCCGGGGCTGTACTGCTTCTGCGGATCGAACTCGCCCTTGGGCACCATCGCGAGCACGCCCGGGATGATTTCGATCAGGAGATAGTTCGGCGTCACCTTGACCACTTGCGCGATCAGGCGCTGGCCTTCGACCAGTTGCTCGGCGTGCTCGACCCACGGGTCGGGCAGCGCGTGCTTGAGCGACAGCGAGACCTTCTTGGCGTCGGGGTCGAACTTCATCACCTCGACCTGCACGACATCGCCGATCTTGACCACTTCGCTCGGGTGCTTGATGCGGGTGTACGAGAGTTCGCTGTTGTGGATCAGGCCGTCGACGCCGCCGAGGTCGACGAACGCGCCGAACTCCGCGAGCCGGACCACGACGCCTTCGCGAATCTGTCCCACGGCCAGGGTGCCGAGCAGCTCGGTCTTCTTGGCGTTGAGTTCTTCTTCGAGCACCAGGCGCTGCGAGAGCACCACGCGATGCCGCTTGTGATCGAGGTCGATCACCTTGAGGCGCAGGTGCTTGCCGACCAGTTCGTCGAGGTTGCCGACGGGCTGGCGCCGGATCTGCGAGGCGGGCACGAAGCCGCGCATGCCGAGGTCGACCAGCACGCCGCCCTTGACGACTTGGGTGACCGTAGCTTCGATCACTTCGTCGTTCTCATGCGCCTTGATGACCTTTTCCCAGGTCTTAAGGGCGCGGGCCCGACGCTCGGACAGAAACAGCGTTCCGTCCTGATCGTCGATGCGGTGGATCATGACCTCGAGCTTATCGCCGATCTTCAGTTCTTTGGGATCGATGGCAAGCGAAAGTTCGCGGAAGCTGAGGATGCCTTCAGACTTCCCGCCGATATCGACGAGCAACTCGTCCTGATACTTCGCGACGATGACGCCGGTGAGGACCTGGCCCTCGTCGAGGACCTTGAGGCTCTCTTCGTAGAGGCGCTGTTCGAGCGCGAGTTGGTCTTCGAGTTCTTCCGCTTCGGGCGGAGCGATGTCGGTGGTAGTAATGCGATTCCCCTTTACTTGATGCGCCGGATCGAATCGTCCGGTCACATCCCCGCGTCTAGCGCAGTTTGTCGGAGGAGAGGTTCTCCTCGGTCACTTAGCGTTTTTGGCAGTTCCGGCACCACCAGGTACCCCGTTGAACGAGCACCGTCCGCACGATGGGGCGGCCGCAGCGAACACATCCGCTGCCGTCGCGACCGTACACGTTCAGTTGGTTTTGGAACCCGCCCTTGAGGCCTTCGGCATCGACGTAGTCGTCGACGCTTGTGCCCCGCATCTCGACGGCACGCGCGAGCACCGTCCGGATGGCATCGTGGAGGCGGCGACGCCGCTCCCGCGACAGCGAGCCGGCTGGTTTTCGCGGGTCGATCCGCGCGTCCCAGAGCGCCTCGCAGGCGTAGATGTTGCCGATCCCCGCAACGCGGCGCTGATCCAGCAAGAACACCTTGATGGGGGTGGTCCGGCCGTCCAACAGGCCCGAGAACCGCTCGAACGTGAAATCGTCGGAGAGGGGCTCTAAGCCGACCTCGGCAGCCCACGGTTCTTCAGGCTCCACGAGGCGCATCCTGCCAAATTGCCTGACGTCCGCGAACGCGAGCCTTGCTCCGTCCGCGAACGTGAGGAGGACGTTGGTGTATGGCACCTCGTCCGCGGCACCCGCGGGCTGGACTATCAGCCGCCCGGTCATCCGGAGATGAACGACGAGCGAGCGACCAGACCCGAGCTGGGCGACCACGAACTTCCCGCGCCGGCCTACCCGTTCGACCGTATCACCCGCGAGGAGCCGCACGAAGCGACTGGGCTCGGGGGACACGACCTTGGGCAACCTCACCGTCGCCTGGGCAATGTGTTTGCCCGCGACCGCTCGCTGTAAACCTCGAGCGATCGTCTCGACTTCAGGAAGTTCCGGCACGTCCGGGCACTAGAACGCACGTTCGGTCGGGAAAGTTGCAGCCGGGGCCGAGGACGGGAGATCCGGACCTCCGTCAGTGGCCGGTCAGGCCTTCCGGAAGTCTGAGCCTGATGCCGGGGCTTATGCCGTCGCGGGCGGCTTCGCCGGCGGCGAGTTCGATCACGTAGAGGCCGTGGCCGGTGCGGCGGGCGACGGCGTCGTCGCCCGTGGTTCGCGTCGAGGCGGGGACTTTGGCTGCGACGGCGTCGACCTTGCCGTCGGGGCGCACCCAGACCATGTCGAGCGAGATCAGGGTGTTCTTCATCCAGAACTCCCACTTGTCGTCGCGCGTGAAGATGAAGATCATGCCGCTTTGCGGACGCAGATGCGTGACGCACATCAGGCCGAGTTCGCGGGTGTGCTCGTCGGCTGCGATGGCGAGGTGCAGGGTGGCGCGCGGCGCGTCGACTTGAACGACCGGCAAATCGAAGAGCTTGGGGTTGACGCAGTCGCTCACGACGCTCGCAAACGGCGCCGCATCGGCTGCGCGGGCGACCGGCGCGGTCAGAACGAGCAGCGACATGACCGGCGCGAGCGCGCGCAGAGCGCTACTCGACCTCATCGCCCACCTCGAAACTCTCGACATCGTACCAGGTGCGTCCGGCTTTCAGCGTCGCTTCAATCGGCACCGAGAGTTCGAGCGCACGTTCCATCTCGCGCTTGACCAAGGCGGCCACGTCGTCGAGTGCGTCGCGCTCGACCTCGAAGATCAGCTCGTCGTGAATCTGGAGCAGCATGCGCGCCTCCGGGCCGCGGGGATGCAAGGCGCGTTCGATGCGCACCATCGCGAGCTTCATCAAGTCGGCGGCGCTGCCTTGCATGGGCGCGTTGGTCGCCTCGCGCTCCGCCGCCGAACGCAGGCCGTAGTTGCGCGCGCGCAGATCGGAGAAATAGCGGCGCCGGCCGAGGATCGTCTCGACGTAGCCGTGCTCGCGGCCGAACTCCAAGTTGCGCTCAATCCAGGCGCGCACCGAGGGGAAGCGCGCGAAGTACGCGTCGGTCATCGCGCGCGCTTCGATGCGTTCGATCTCCAAGCGCTGGGCCAAGCCGAAATCCGACATCCCATAGAGCAAGCCGAAGTTGACCGACTTCGCGATGCGGCGTTGGTTCGCGGTAGCCTGCTCGGCGTCGGCGAGGCCGAAGATGCCGCGCGCGGTGACGTCGTGGATGTCGTCGCCGCGCCTGAAGGCCGCGCGCATCGCTTCGTCGCCCGAGAGGTGCGCCATGATGCGCAACTCGATCTGGCTGTAGTCGGCGGCGAGCAGCACGCGGCGCTCTCCGCCCGCGACGAAGGCGCGGCGAATGCGCCGGCCGAGTTCGGTGCGCACGGGCACGTTCTGCAGATTGGGATTGGTCGAGGAGAGCCGGCCCGTCGCGGTCGACGTTTGATTGAAGACGGTGTGCAGCCGGCCGTCGGCGCCGAGCAGTTTGGGCAAGACGTCGATGTAGGTGTTCTTGAGTTTGGCGACCTCGCGGTACTCCAGTACCTTGGCCACGATCTCGTGCTCGCGCGCGAGCGGCTGCAACACCTCGATGCCCGTGGCCCAACCCGTCTTGGTGCGGCCGCCGTTGGGCAATTGCAGGCGCTCGAAGAGAACGGCGCCGAGTTGTTGCGGCGAGCCGATGTTGAACGGACCGTCTGCGGCGGCGTAAATCTCTTCTTGCAGACGCGAGACCGCCGCGTCGACTTCGACCGAAAGCTCGTTTAGCGCGGCGGGGTCGACCGCGATGCCGCGGGCTTCCATGCGCGCGAGCACGGTGGCCAACGGCAACTCCACGTCTTCGTAGAGTTTCGTTTGTTCGCGCAGGGCGAGCCGCTCGCGCAACGTGGGCGCGAGACGCAGCACCGCGTCGGCGTAGGCCGCGGGTTCCGCAGGCAGCCGCGCTTCGAGGTATTCGCTCACCGCGTCGCCCAGCGCGGCGTAGGCGCGCGCAGGGTTGAGCAGGTTTGCGCTCAGCATCACGTCGTCGACGGGCTCGACGTCGGGTTCGAGGTTGCGCGCGCGCAGCGCGGCGCGGATGCTCTTCCAATCGTGCACGGCCAGACGCTCGCCGCTTGCGGTCAGCGCTGCGAAGGCCTCGGCGACCGCGGTTTCCGCGAGCGCGCCCAGCGGGAACGAGAAGCCCTCGCCGGCCGTGGTCGATACGCCGAGTTGATCCGCCGACAACGCGAGGCCGACGGCCGGCGCGGCCGCCGCTTCGCGCACCAGGCTTGCCAGCAGCACGAATTCCGGGGGATCGACCGCGGCCGCGAAGGAGCGATACGTGCCACGCACCGGCTCGACGTCGTCGAGCGCGAAGAGCGTCTCGTCGTTCTTTTCGACGGGGAGGCGGGCGAGCAGCGTCTTGAACTCGAGGTCGCGATAGAGCGGATAGAGTTCGGCGGGTGAGGGCGGCGTGTAGCGCGCCTCTTCCCACGGCACGTCCACCGGCAAATTGCGCGAGACCACCGAGACGTCGCGACACACCTTCGCAACCGCACCGTGCTCGCGCACCAAGGCCTGCAGTTTCGGCGAACCCGCCAGCGTGGGATCGGCGAGCAACGCATCGAGGGAACCGGCCGCCTTGATCAGTTTGATCGCGGTCTTTTCGCCCACGCCGGGAATGCCGGGTAAGTTATCGGACGGGTCGCCCTTGAGGCCCCGGTAATCGGGCAGTTGGCTCGGCTCGAGATCGAAGCGTTCGCGCACGGCGGCCGGGTCGTAACGGCCCAGATCGGTGATTCCGCGGCGCGTCACGAGCACGGTCGTGCGTTCGTCGACGATCTGCAGCAGATCGAGGTCGCCCGTGACCACGTCGACGCGCTGCTGGGCTTCTTCGGCGCGTAATGCCAGCGTGGCGATCACGTCGTCGGCCTCCTCGCCCTCGATCTCGATCGCGGGAATGCGATACACCTCGAGAATGCGGCGCACGAGCGCGAATTGCGAACGCAGCTCGTCGGGCATCGCTTCACGCTGCGCTTTGTACTGTGCGTAGAGCGCCACGCGCGCCGCGGGCTTGCCCTTGTCGAAGCAGGCGATCACGTGCGTCGGCTTCTCGTCGGCGATGATCTTCGTGAGCATCTGCGTGAAGCCGTAGGCCGCGTTGATCGGTTCGCCGCGCGTGGTCGTGAGCACGGGCAACGCGAAGAAGGCGCGATACACCAAACCGTAGGTGTCGAGCAGCATGAGCACCGCGCTGCCAGGCGCCGGCGCCTCGCTCACTGGACGAAGAACGCGGCGGAGGCCGCGCCCACGTCGCCGGTTTCGGCAATGCGGAGAATCGAGAGCACGTAGCGGCCGCGCTGCTTGGGCACGGGCACGTCGAGCGCGTCACCGTCGCTGCGTTCCACGCGCCAGAGCAGCGTGCGCGGCGCGGCCGCGCCGATCGCGGGCACTTCGCTCGGCACCTGGCGCGGACGCTCGGCTGCGAAGATGTCGCTGGCCTTCGAACGCACGGGCGCCACGTAGGCGTGCCACTGCGGGCTCTCCGAGGCGGGATACTGCGAACTCGTGCCGCCCGCGGCCAGCACTGCCGGCGCATCTTCGAATAGCGCGGCGCCGCTCTCGCGCGCATCGGCGATGCGAATGACGTAGGTCGCGTTACCGCGTGCGCCGCCGTCGTGCACCGTTGCGTGAATGACGTCGCCGGCATCGTAGGTGCCGCGATCGAGGCTGAGTTCGGTCTTGCGCGGCAAGCCGGGTCCGTCGAGCACGAGGCTCGCGCCCGCAAGCGCCAGCGCGCCGTTGCGCACGAACGCGGCGCCGACCCGCACGTCGCCCTGCGGATCGCCCAGATCCAGCGTAGCCGAGGCCTGTCCGCCGCCGGTGCGCGCGAGACGCGCTTGATACGTGCGCGCACCCTCGAGCGTGAGCAAGGCGTCGCCCGCGGCACCCGGCGCGAGCGCGCGCACGGCGACGCGGTCGCCCGGCTTATAGCGCGCCTTGTCGACGCCGACGACCACGTCGGCGTCGGGTGCGGCGATCTGTCCGGCGAGCGCGCTCGGTTCCACCAGCACGGAGTTTGCGTCGAGCGCCTGTTTTCCGTCAACGCTCGCCGAGGCCAGCACCAGATTCGAGCCGAGGCTCGGCTGGTTGAAGACGACGCGGGCGCGACCCGTCGCATCCAGCGTGACGTTTTGTTCGGCGGCCGTGGTGCCGTGCGAGAGGCGCACGCGCACCGCAAGCCCGGACGCCGGCGAGTCGTCGCCGGCATCGAAGCCGCGCAGCGTAAACGACACCGGCTGCCCGACATCGACGCTGGGTAATTCCGGCTCCACTTCGAGCGCGACGCGCGCCGTCGTCACGACCACGCGCCCGGTCGCCGACGCACCCGATGTGGTGGCGCGAATGCCGTAGGTCGAATCGAGCCCGTCGGTCGGCGGAGGCAGTCGCACCTCGGCGCGGCCCGTTGCATCCGTGCGTACCCTGCCCGAATAGACGACGGTCGCCGCCCAACGCCCGGCATCTTCGGGCGCACCGGCGGGAACGACGTGCGGCGCGCGGACGATCTGCACGTGGACGTCCACGCCCGGCGCGGGAACCGCGGCGCGCGCGGCGAGGATCGGAATGCCGATGGCCGCGGACGCATCGCAGGGACAGGGATCGAGAATCGAGAGCACCGTGTCGGCTGCGGCGTCGACGTGCAGCGTCGCGCCGCCGACCGCGCCGCCGACCGTCGCGAGCAGTGCGTAATCGCCGGCCTCGGTGCCGGCCGGCACCTCGAGCGTGCCGTCGAACGCGCCGTTGCCGTCGAGCTTACTCTGCACGCTCGCAAGCGTGCGCCCGCGACCGAGCAAGGTGATGTGCGCTTCACCGCTCGCCTTACGCAACGCGCCGCCCGTACGGCGTCGCGCGAAGCCCGCGAAACGAACGGCGCCGCCCGCGCGCGCGACGGCCGATTCCAAGCGCAGCGCAACGACCGACGACGGCACCGGCGCCTGCGGCAAGAACGAGACGAACGCGCGGCCCGCGCCGGATTCGGCGAGTGCAAACGTGGGGCGCGTGCGCTCGGTCCAGACGATCACGCCGTTACCGTCGGTCTTGCGTTCGACGAAACGGAGGCCGACCAGAAAATCGACGGTCATGCCCGCGAGCGCGCGTCCGCTGTGCAGATCCACGCCCCACAAGAGCAGACCGTCCGGGCTCTCCTTCGTGACCAAACCGATGTGCGTGCGGTTGAGCCACACCTGTTGCACCGCGTCGCCGCGGCGCGCCTCGACGACGTAGAAGCCCTCCTGCGAACCGAGCGGCACGTCGACATCGTTGGCGGTGAAGTGCAGTCCGGGCGGCGGCGAGAAGCGCCAGCGCACGATCGACTTGCGATGCGAGGTATCGATCGCGCGCGGCGCGCGATTGGTGCCGGCGACGATCACGTCGGCCGGATCGACGGCGTACGCCGCAAAGTCGACCGGCGCGCCGGAGTAGGTATCGAGCCGCACGGTCGACGGCTTCCACGGCACGTTGACGTCGCGCGCGAACAGCGCGAAGTACGCATCCCACTGACCCTTGTCGAGCAACGGCCGCGCCGCGCCGGCGGGCACGATCCCGACGAGGAAGCAGATCGCCGGCACCAGTAGCGCGGCCGCGATCCGGCGTGCGCTACGTGGGATCGTAAAAGAGCGTTCCGGTGGTGTTCTGGTAGACGTTGAACACGGTGGTGAAGTCGCGCGACTCGCCCTTCTTCATCGGGCTGAAATCGTTGTTGATGTCGGCCGAGAGGTACGTGCCGCCGTCGATTGCGGCGTGACGCGTTTTCTGCGCGTCCTCGAGCACGAAATGGGTGAGCCGCGGCGTGAACGTCTCGCCGCCAAACGTATTCGTGAAGGTAAACGTGACCACGTAATACGTGTCGCCTTGCACGGAATTCTGGGTCGAGGCGTAGACCTTGACCGACTTCACCACCACGTTGTCGCCGGCGTTGACGAATTGGTTGCCGCTGCCGGAACCCTGCGCTTGGGGTTCCTTGCAGCCGGTCAGCATTGCGGCGGCCCCGAGCAGGGCGAAGATCCGACGGTTCACGAGCCTCGACTTTCGGCGGCCCGCGCAGGCATCCCCCGCGCACGCCGCGTAGCGCGACGGGGTGCATCTTTTCTCGCGGGCTTGGCCTGCAATTCTAGCTGCCGCCCTGTGCGCCGGCGGCCCCGCCTTCGCCGCCACCGCGCCCGTGCCCGAAGCGGCCGCGCTGTACGTGCCGAAGAAGGCCGTGCACTCCTCGTTCGTCATCGAGACCAACCGCAAGGGTCAGGTGACCAAGGTTCGCGCGCGCAACAGTTCGGGCGACGCGCGTTTCGACGCGATGACGATGGGCAACGTGGTGCAGACCTTCGTGCGCAAGCCCGACGGCAGTGCGATCGCGGGCGTGTACCGCATGAGTTACGCGTTCAATCCGACGACGCAGAAAATCAAGCGCACGGTGGAGCTGCTACAAGCCGGCGGCGTGAATCCCGGAGCCGAAAGTCTGGTCGATCGGATGGCCGCGGCCAACGAACAGGCGGCCGAAGCGATCCGCAAGGCGCTCGACGCCCGCAACAAGCCGCTCGGCCCCGTCCCGCTGCCCTTCCTCTCGCCGAGTCCCGCCGCCGCCAAGACGCCGCACTGACCGCCTAGGGACGTCCCGCCGAACCCGCCAAGCACCCGGGCATGGACACGCGAACGGACGCCGCGCGGGCCGACGCGGTCGAGCTACTCGAACGCACCACGCACGCCCGCGCCTTCGGGCCGGGGCCGTTGCCCCCGATGGCCTTGCGCCGCATCGTGGAGGCCGGCCGCCTCGCGCCGTCGCTGTACAACACCCAGCCGGTGCGGTTCGTCGTCGTGCGCGATCCCGCGGGCTACGAGCGGTTGCGCGCGGCCTGCAACACCTCGCGCGATACGTTCTTCAAGGGCCGCAAGTTCTTCGCGCTGATGAATAAGCGCCTGGCCAATCCCGCGTTCGTCGAAGGCCTCGAGCGGCAGTCGACCGGCGACGTGCTGCCCGCCGGCGGCGCCGCGATCGTGACCTTGCAAGACGACGCGTTCACCGAATCGGTCGAAGCCTGCGCCTGTGCGCTGATGGCCATGCAACTCGAAGCGACGGCCTGCGGCTTGGCCAGTGCCTTTTCGAGTTGGACGCGCGGTCTCTCGTTTCAAAAAGATATGGTCGAGTTTTTGCGCGTGCCCAAGGGCTTCAAGATCTTCACGAGCCTGGTGGTGGGCAATCCGCTGACGCCGCTCGTCGCCGGGCGCAAAGCCCGCAGATCGATGGACGATGCCGTCACCTGGATTTGATCCGATGAAATGGTGGCTCGAGAGCCGCGGCGGGATCGACGATGCGGTCGATCGCGACGTGGAACGCAGTTGCGCGTCCAAGGACGGCTATCGCACCGAGGACGAAGCGCGCGCGCACGCCGCGATGAACGGCATGTCGAGCGTGCTCTTCACCTATCACTGCCGCTATTGCGACAGTTGGCACCTGACCCGCCGGCCCAACTGAGGAACGTCCCATGCGTTATGTGACCTTCGAACACGGCGGCCGCGTGCGCCCCGGCCTGCTCGACGGCGACGGCGTCTCGCCGCTGCTGGGCTGCCGCACGCTGCTGGACTTCGTGCGTCTGGCCGAGGCGGATCGTGCGGCCGTGTTGCACGAAGCGCCGCTGCCGCTCGCCGAGGTTCGTCTGCTCGCGCCGCTGCGTCCGCACAAGAACGTCTTCTGCGTAGGCCGCAACTATTTGGGCCATGCCGAGGAGATCGCGCGGGCGCGCGGCACCGAGTTGAAGCTGCCGCCCGTGCCGACGTTCTTTACCAAGGCGCCGACGGCGATCGCCGACCCCGAGCAGACCGTGCATTTCGACGGCGCACTCTCGACGCAGTACGATTGGGAAGCCGAACTCGCGGTGGTGATCGGCACGCGGTGCAAGGATGTTTCGGAAGCGGACGCGCTCGGCGTCATCTTCGGTTACACGTGCCTCAACGATTTGACCGCGCGCGACCTGCAGCAACTGCACGGGCAGTGGTTCAAGGGCAAGAGCCTCGACGAGAGCGCGCCGCTGGGTCCGTGGGTCGTGAGCGCCGACGAGATCCCCGACCCGCAAGCGCTGCAGGTGAGCTTGCGCGTCAACGGCGTCGTCAAGCAACAGGCGCCGACCGCGCAGATGATCTTCAGCGTGGCGGCGATCGTCGCATCGCTCTCGTTCTCGAGCGTCGCTGCGGTGATCATCGGCGCTCTGATTGGAAGGCGTAGCAGCGGGGACTGGCTTCCTAGCGCGGTGCGACAACTCTCACTGGTCCTCTTAGCCGCAGCGGTGACGTACGAAGCGGGCCGCCTGCTCGCGATCGCGGGGCGCTTCGCTCGCTAACCGCTCGGTCGAGTGCGATCAGCGATTTCTCGAAGGGATTGCCGAAGCGCCGTCTGCATCGACATCGCCGTCGCGCTCTTCATCGGAGTCGATGTCCGTCGCTTCGAGTTGGTCGTCATCGGTGTCGGTATCGTCGCCGTCTTCGTATACGTGCACGGTACGCTCAACCTTGCTCGGTGGCGATGCCTTTGACAGCTAACGTGGCGTGTTCCCGCGCATGGACGGCTTGTGCGGACCCCGCAAGGATGTGGTGATCTGCAGCGTGATCGTGGTTTTCGCCCTCTTTTTTAGCAGCTTCATGAAAATGACGCGCGGCCTTTTCATAGTGATGCGCCGCCTTCTCAAGATGCGCGGCGATCGTCGTGTCGCCAGTCTCGAATTCAGAAGCACGAATCGTTTTCATAGAATGTCCCCTTGTAGGTGAGCAACGTATCGTATCGTAGAACGACCTGAGAATGATATCGCTGGAAAGTGGGATATCACATCGTGATGACGGCAGCTCCGTCGATGCGGTCGTCCTTCACCGCGCGCAGGGCGTCGTTCACGTGTCCGAGCGTAAACGACGTGGCGGCGGGCTTGAGGTCGATCTTCGCGGCGAGCTCGAGGAAATCGCGAGCATCGACGCGCGTCATGTTCGTGACGCTGCGAATCTCGCGCTCGCCCCACAACAGTGAATCGTAGTCGAAGCGCGGGATGCAGTCGAGATGGATCGCGTTGATCGCCACGACGCCGCCTTTGCGCAACGCGCCGAGCGCGGAAACGACGACGGCGCCGACCGGCGCGAATGTGATGGCGCGGTCGAGCGGCTTCGGTGGCTGCGCGTTTTCGTCGCCCACCCAATCCGCACCGAGTTTCTCGGCGGAGGCTCGGTGGTTCGCGCCCCGCGAGACGACGGACACCGTGCAGCCCCAACTCTTGAGCATCGGCAGCGCGAGATGCGCCGACGAACCGAATCCGTAGAGTCCGACGTGGTCGCCCGGTTGGACGCCCGCCACGCGTAGCGCGCGAAATCCGAT
>PLFC01000045.1:56880-57300 GCA_003136655.1 Vulcanimicrobiota bacterium | reverse complement strand
CGCGAAATCGGTCACGGTCACCTCGCCGAGCGCGCGCTCGTGCCGGTGCTCCCGGAAGTGGAAGAGTTCCCCTACACGCTGCGCTTGATCAGCGAAACGCTCGAATCCAACGGTTCGTCGTCGATGGCCTCGGTTTGCGGCTCGACGCTCGCGCTCATGGATGCGGGCGTGCCGATCAAGAAGCACGTGGCGGGCGTCGCGATGGGGCTCATCTTGCACGGCAAGAAGCACGCCATCCTCACCGANNGGCACCGTCGACGGCATCACCGCGATCCAGATGGACATCAAGGTCGACGGCATCACGATCGACATCATGCGCGAAGCGCTCGCGCAGGCCAAGGTCGGCCGTCTGTTCATCATCGACAAACTCAAAGAGACGATGCCGGCGCCGCGCACGGAACTCTCGCAGTACGCGCCGCG
>PLFC01000045.1:0-56790 GCA_003136655.1 Vulcanimicrobiota bacterium | reverse complement strand
GCGGTGCTGCCCGGCAAGGAAGGCCTCGTGCACATCAGCCAGCTCGCGCCGGAACGCGTCGAGCGGGTCGAAGATGTGGTCAAGGTCGGCGACCAGATCATGGTCAAGGTCGTCGAGATCGANNTCGCAAGGCCGCGTCAACCTCTCGCGCAAGGCCGTGCTCACCGGCGAAGAAGTCGGCTCGCTGCGTAACGGCGAGGCCGCGCCCAGCGGCGGTGGCCGAGACTTCGGTGGCGGCGGCGGACGCCGGCGCCGCTAAGCCGGCGACGGACGAGCGAACCAATGAACGACCCCGGGCCGCTCGGCTCGGGGTCCTCTTCTTGCCCCGTGGTAGGATAGTGACACTATGCTCGCATTGAGAACCGTCACGAACCACTGGTGGGTCTTCTTGCTCCGCGGCCTCGTCGCGGTGCTGTTCGGGATCTTCGCCTTCGTCTTCCCCGTCTCGACCGCAGCGGCGTTCGTCATCATCTTCGGTGCCTACGCGCTGGTCGACGGCGTGCTCACGATCGTGACCGCGCTGCGCGCCGCGCATCCCGATAGCGGTCGTTGGTGGTGGCTACTCGTGGAGGGCATCGTCGGCATCGCGGTCGGCGTGCTGACCTTCTTCGAGCCGGGCATCACCGCGCTCGCGCTCGGCTTCCTCGTCGCCGGTTGGGCCATCGCCACGGGCATCTTCGAGGTGGCCGCGGCCTTTCGGATGCGCAAAGACGTGCCCGGCGAGATCTTGTTCTTCGTCACCGGCCTGCTCTCGATCGCCCTGGGCGTGATCCTCGCGATCCACCCCTTCACGGGCTTGCTCGCCGCGGTGTACCTGATCGGCGCCTACGCCATCCTGGCCGGCGTGGTGCTCACCGCGCTCGCCTTGCGGCTACGCGCTAGACGAAGCCACGATACGGCCGCAGTGGGATAACCTCCACATCCATCATCCCGCGTTGGAAGAGGGGCAGGTCCTCGATGAGGGCCCACGCGCCCTCGATGTCGGCCGCTTCGATCACGAGCACCGCGCCGGGCACGTCGCCGCGGGAGTAGAGTTCGCGAAAATCGCCGCGGGCGTAGGCCTCGCGGGCCGCATCGGCTTCGGCCGCCAGCGCCTCGGTGAATTCGGCCTCGCCGAACGACTCGATGCGCCTGCGCGTGATGGCCAGAAACTTCATCGCCCGCGCGTTCGCGAAGACGGTTACCGCCCCTGGCCCTCGCCCGCCGAACCGGGGGAACCCGCCGCGCCGTCCAACCTTCCGAACGAGTATGGCATTCGATTCCCTCGCGCAGTTCGTGGCCGCGCTGCGGCGTGCCGGCGAACTCACCGAGGTGCGCGCGCGCGTCGACCCCCGCCTCGAGATCGCCGAGATCACCGACCGCGTCGTGAAAGCGGGCGGCCCGGCGCTGCTCTTCACCGACGTCGCCGGCTCCGACTATCCCGTGCTGACCAACCAGTTCGGCACCGAACGGCGCATGGCCATGGCCTTCGGCGCGAAGAGCATCGACGAGGTCGCGGCCCGCGTGCGCGGCATCGTGGATCTGAGCAAACCGCGCTCGCTCGAGCAAGGCTTCTCCAAGGCGGCTGCCTTCGGTTCGCTCGCCTTTGCGTTGCCGCGCACGGTCAAGGACGCGGCCGTGCAGCAGGTCGTCGAGATGCCCGCCAATCTGAAGAGTTTGCCGGTGCTGACCACCTGGCCGCTGGACGGCGGCCCGTTCGTCACGCTGCCGCTCGTGATCACGCGCGATCCGGAAAGCGGCGTGCAGAACGTGGGCATGTATCGCATGCAAGTGTACGACGAGACGTCGACCGGCATGCACTGGCAGCGCCACAAACAGGGCCGCGCGCAAGCGGCGAAATGGGGCAAACGCGTGCCCGTCGCGGTAGCCATCGGCTCGGATCCCGCGCTGACCTACGCGGCCACCGCGCCGCTGCCGCCGGTCGTCGACGAATTCGCCTTCGCGGGCTTCTTGCGCGGGCGACCGGTGCGGCTCGTGCAAGCCAAAACGGTCGACTTGAAAGTGCCCGCGGACGCCGAATTCGTGCTGGAAGGTTACGTCGACCAGGACGACCTGCGCGTCGAGGGACCCTTCGGCGACCACACCGGCGTCTACAGCCTGGCCGACTACTATCCCACGTTCCACGTGCAATGCGTCACGCGGCGCGCGAATCCGATCTATGCCGCAACCGTGGTGGGCAAACCGCCGATGGAAGACGCCTGGCTCGGAAAAGCGACGGAACGGCTCTTTCTTCCGTTATTGCAAATGGTCGTGCCCGAGATCGTGGATTACAACCTGCCGGTCGAAGGCGGCTTCCACAACCTGTGCATCGTCTCGGTCCGCAAGTCGTACCCGGGGCAAGCCAAAAAGGTGATGAATGCGCTCTGGGGTTTGGGACACATGATGATGCTCACGCGCTGTCTGCTCGTGGTCGACGCCGACGTCGACGTGCACGACGCCCGCGCGGTCGTCTGGTACGCATTGAACAACGTCGATCCGGCGCGCGATCTCGTGATCATGCCCGGACCCGTCGACGATCTCGACCACAGCGCCTCGTACGGCGTGGCCATGGGCCACAAGCTCGGCATCGACGCGACGCGCAAGACCGCCGCCGAAGGCTACCAGCGCGTGTGGCCGCCCGACATCACGATGGACGCACCCACGCGCGAACTCGTCGATCGCCGTTGGCACGAGTACGGTCTGCGCACGCGTTATGAAGGCGATGCGTGGTCGGGCCAGGGCGAAGCGGCGCTACGCCGCCTGCTCGAATCGGTCGCACTCGTGCCGGGCTCGATCGATCCCGCTGCGCTGCGCGCAGAAGGCGTGCGCGCGCTCGAGGGCGGCCGATGATCCCACGCATCCTCCGCGAGATTCGCATCGAGCACACGCTCTTCGCGCTACCCTTCGCGTACGTCGGTGCGGTGCTCGCCGCGCGCGGCTTGCCCACGCTCTGGCAATTCATCTGGATCACGCTCGCGGTGTTGGGCGCGCGCACCGCGGCGATGGCCGCCAACCGCTACATCGATCGCGACATCGATAAGCAGAACCCGCGCACCGCGCGCCGCGCGCTCGCCACGGGCGAACTCTCGCCGCGCGTGATGCTCTGGACCGGCATCGCGGGCATCGCGCTGCTCGTGCTCTCGGCGTCGCAATTGAACCGCCTCTGCGTCGCGCTCTTGCCGCTCGCGGCGCTGGGCATTCTGATCTATCCGTTCTGCAAGCGCTTCACCTGGCTCACGCACTTCGTACTCGGCGCGGTCGACGGCTTCGCGCCGCTGGGCGCGTTCGTCGCGGTGAGCGGCACGATCACGCCCGCCGCCCTGCTGGTGTTCTTGGCCGTCACCATCTGGGTTGCGGGCTTCGACGTGATCTACGCGCTAATGGATCGCGACGTCGACGTCGAGCAGAACATCCGCTCGATTCCGGCACGCTTCGGCGCGGAAAGCGGGCGTCGTCTGCCCATCTTGCTGCATGTCGCAATGGTGCTATTGCTGGCGTTGGCCGGCATACTCGCCCAGGTCGGGCCGATCTACTATGCGGGCGTTGCGTTTGCGGCGCTCCTGGCCTGGTACGAAAACCGGTTGTTCGGGCTTTCGAAGAATTTGTTCGTTCTCAACGAAAGGGTCTTCGTGAGCAATATGGCCTTCTCGGTCTCCTTCCTCGTCACCACGGTCGGCGGTTTCGCATGGCACGCATGATGGGCCGCGGCACGTTCGTCGGCGGCGCCGCAGCCGCAACCGCCGCAGCGGCAACGTTACCCGTCTCAGCCGCAACCCAGGATTACGGTCCGCCGCTCGGCGGCACGGCCAACATCGCCGTCATCGGACCGTTCACCGGCGACCAGATCCGCCTCGGCGAGCAAGTGGCCAACGGCGTTCGCGCGGCCATCGACGATGCCAACCGCATACACGGCACGCTCGACCGCGTGTTCTTGTTGCGCACCTATGACGATCAAGGCACGCTCGCGTCCGCACTGCTCAACGCGGGCTTCGTCTGCGACGACGAATCTATGCTCTGCGCGATCGGTCACTTGAGCGGACGCATCACCGAGCAATGTCTCTCGACGTACGTCAACGCGCACATGCCGCTGATCGTACCCGTCTCTACCTACGACCGTCTCACCACGCACGGCTACGCCAACGTCTTGCGTCTGCCGACCAAGGATTCGACCGAAGGCAATTTGGCCGCGGGCAGCGCGATCGCCGAACTCAAGCCCAAGTCGGCCATGGTGTTCTATCAAGACGGCGATTACGGCATCGACGTCGCCGCCGGCTTCCACGATCGCATGCTGCGCGAGAAGATCGAGTCCAAAGCTATTCGCTTTGCCTGGGACAAGCCCGACTACGCGGTGGTCGCCAAGCTCGCGCTCGATGCCAAACCCGACGTGATCTATCTGGCGGGCATCGTCAAGGACATGGGACCGCTCGTCACCCAGTTGAAGGCCGGCGGCTACAAGGGCGCGCTCTACGCGTCACAGGGATTCTTCGATCCGCTCACGCTCGATAAGTACAAGGCCGACGTCGAGGGTCTGGTCGTGTCGACCTCGATGCCGCCGCTGAACCTCGCGCCTTCCGATTATCGCATCCGCTCCGACTTCCAGCAAAAGTACGGGCCGATGACGCCGTTCGCGGCATTCGGCTACGCAGCGGGCCAGATGGCCATCGCCGCGGTGCGCCGGGCCGGCGCGGCCGACCGCATCGCCGTCGCGCGCGCCCTGGGAATCCAGTCATCGTTCGACACCTGCGTCGGCACGCTGCAGTTCGGCAGCACGGGCGATCCGATCGATCCCAACGTCTACTTCTACTCCGTCAAGGACGCGAAGTGGGCGTACCTGCGCTCCGCGCACCCGAGCAGCTTCATCTTGAAGTAAAGCTCTCGTCGGCGTTGCGCCGATGCGGCACGTACAGGTGATGCACCACGGGCAGGTCCGACGGATCGTCGTCGAGGTCGACGCGGATCCGCAAGCGCCAACTTCCCAGGGTCAGAGAGAAGGCCGTTCCAAAGTACTTCATCGGTACTAAAACTCCAAGCGCTTCCAGTTGTAAGACGCGACGACGCCGGCGGCTATGCCGATGAGCCAGACGATCGCTGCGCGCAGCCAGGGGTCGAGGGTGAAGATCGAGTTCGGTATCGACGCGCTCAGCGTGTCGCCGTGCGTGGTCAGCGAGTTCATGTAGGCCAGCGGGTTGAGCAGGTTGAGCGCCATGATCAGATCGTGCAACGGGACCGGAAACAACGTGACGTGGCTGAGCCCGAGCAGTATCGTGAAGTAGGCCCAGCTCAAGCCGATCGTGATGCCGCCGCGTCCGCGCAGGCCCGACGAAACCGCTTGCACCAGCGCGTACCACATGAAGGCCACGCCCAGACCCAGCGTCACGAGCAGACCGGCTTCCTCTCCGACGTGAAACGACGCGCGCACGTGTACGACCCAACAGAAGTCGAGGAAGATCAGGAAAATGAACGCGTTCGAGATGACGAAGGCCAGCAAGATCGCGGCGAGGTCGGTCAGCAAGAACGAGAACGCGATCTGCTCGCGCGGGAACGGCTTGGTGCGGGCCATCTCCGGCGTCTCGTTCTCGCGACTCAACGTGCCGCCGACGATCGTCGCGAAGATCAGCGTTATGCCCAGCGCCAAGCCGAAGAGCGCGGCGACGTCGACGCCCGTCGGGCCACCGATATCGGCGCCGACGTGCACCTTGTAGGCGTTTACGTTGATCGAGATCATGCTCAGGAGCGCCAGAGCCGCGAGCACGCCGGCGAGCCACGTGATGTTGCGGCGCATCCTGAGAAACTCGATGTAGTTCATGGCAGATCTCCGTGCGGGATGGTCGCGTCGCGACCGTCTACCGCGGTGAGGAAAATATCTTCGAGGCCGAGGTCCATGATGCTGACGTCTCTGGGCGAAAACTCTTCGAAGCGCTTGGCGATCGCCTCGCTGCCGTCGCTCACGTAGGCTCGGATGATGCGGCCCGAGCGTTCGATGCGGCGTATGCGCGGGTCGGCGGCGAGCCCGTCGATATCGGGCGCGGCCGTTGCGAAGATCGCCTCGACGATCTTCTCGGTCGTCTTGAGTTCGTCGACGCTGCCGTCGACCACGAGCTTCCCGTTCTTGAGAATGGCCACGCGATCGGCGGCGCGCTCCACCTGACCGATTTGATGCGACGAGAAGAGCACGCTGGCTCCGCCCGCGGCGGCTTCGATCATCAGGTCGAGCACCAGCCGCTGGAAGATCGGATCGAGGCCGCTGGCGGGCTCGTCGAGCACGAAGATGCGCGGCCGCAGCGAGAAGGCCAGGATCAGCGAGACCGCGGTGCGCTGGCCCTTCGAAAACTTCCCGACCTTCTTCTTGCGATCGAGTTTGAACATATCGATCAGTTCCGAGGCGCGCGCCGCGTCGTAACGGGCGTAGCAGCGCCGGTAATATTCGAGATGTTCCGCGAGGGTCAAGTTCTCGTAGAGCGCGCTCTTCTCGGGGACGTACGCGAGATCTTGAAACGTGGCCGGCGTCAGCGGCTTGCCCTCGATGGCGATCGAGCCCGAGGTGGGACGTGCGAGGCCGAGCAGACATTTGAACGTCGTCGACTTGCCCGCGCCGTTGGGCCCGAGCAAACCGCAGATCGAGCCGGGCTCCACCTCCAGTGTCAGTCCCGAGACGGCGGTAAAATTGCCGTACCGCTTCGTCAAATCGCGTATCGCGATGCTATGCTCCACCGTTACTCCTCACCATGCGGGGGAAACCAACGTCCGACGAGATCGTCGAGGAGCGCCTCTAGGCGCATGCGCTCGAGTCCCAAAGCTTTTGCTTGCCGGATCGCCTCGCCCAGCATCGCCACGGCGACGTCCTCGGCGGCGCGTCGCGCCTCGCCGGGTGCGCCGTTCGAGCGAACGAACGAGCCTCTTCCGGGACTGGTCTCGATGATGCCGTCGCGCTCCAAGTCCCGGTATGCGCGGGCGACGGTGTTGGGGTTGACCGTGAGGTCCAGCGCGAGCGATTTCACCGTCGGCAGCTGCTCGCCCGGAGCGAGAGTCCCCAGGGCGACGGCCCGCTTTACCTGCTCTATGAGTTGCAGGTACAGCGGAACGCCGCTCCTTGGGTCGACCGTGAAAATCGCAGCCACGGTCTTAGAACTTCACGCCCCAGCCAGGGAAGATCGTGCTGTTCGGGCTGCTCGGGATGACCGTGCGGCGCGAGGGTTCCGGGCGGCGGTCGGCGGTGTCGGTGTGCTTGGTGATCATGTCGTCTCCTCAGTAACTTGTACTAGTGTATTAGTACAATAGCACACTAATACGACATGTCAAGCACCCAGCCCAAGAATTTTCGCGGGTCGCGAGGCGGCCCGGCGGCGAAGCCTGGAGCATGCCCAGCATCCAACCCGTGAAGCCCGGGCCGGGCCAGGAATCGGTCTGGGACTACCCCCGCCCGCCCCGGCTGGAGGCCGTCCGCAAACGCCTGCGGGTCGTCTTCAACGGGGTCACCGTGGCCGACACCACCGCCGGCTTCCGGGTGCTCGAGACGAGCCACCCGCCCGTCTACTACATCCCGCCCGGCGACATCCTCAAAGGCACGCTCGAACCCGCGCCCGGCAGCAGCTTCTGTGAATGGAAGGGCCGCGCGGTGTACTGGGACGTCGTGGTCTGGGAGAAGCGCGCCAAGCAGGCCGGGTGGTCGTACCCCAAGCCCTCGACGGCCTTTATCGCGCTGGCCGACCACGTGGCGTTCTACGCTTCCCGCGTCGACGCGTGTTACGTCGACGACGAGCGCGTCGTGCCGCAGCCGGGCGACTTCTACGGCGGCTGGATCACCGCCGACGTGGTGGGCCCGTTCAAAGGCGAGCCCGGCACCGCCGGATGGTGACGTGGTAGACGGACTCTTCAAGGGTCCCGACTCCGTTCGCGTTCGCGGCGAGCGCGCAGCACTCGTCTGGTCGCTGCTGTTGATGCCGCTTTCCATCGCGCTGATCAGCGCGATCTTCAAGAGCGTCTCGATGTCGGAACTGGTGTTGTTGCTCGTGGGCGGCATGGTGCTCGTCTCGATCCAGCGCGGCCGGTTGTTGGGCAGCAGCATACGCTTGCACGCGGGACAGTTTCCCGAGGTGTTCGCGATCGTCGAACGCACCGCCGAACGGTTGGGCGTCGACGTGCCGCAGGTGTTCATCCGCGACGACGTCTTCGTGCCGATCTCGGCGGTGGGCATGGGCCAACCTTATTCGCTGATGATCTCGAGCCAATACCTCGAGCATCTGCGCGACGGCGAACTCGCGTTCTTGGTCGCGCGCGAACTCGGGCACATCGCGGCGGGACATACGCGCCTCACCTCGCTCTTGAGTGCGTCGGGCCGCGAGAATCCGGTGATCGCGCTGATCTTCGGCGCGTGGCTGCGCCGCACGGAGTACACCGCCGATCGCATCGGGTTGCTCTGCGGCGCGACGCTCTCCGATGCGGTGGGCGCGATCGCGATCACCACGTTCCACGCGATCGGGCGCCGCGTGGATCTCAAGCTGCTGGCCGAACAGCAAGTCGAACTCGAATCGGATCCGACGTTGCGCATGGGCGAGTGGGTCGGCGGCGTGCCCTATGCGACCAAACGCATCGAGCAACTGAGCACCTTCGACGCGAGCCCGCTCGCCGCGACCTGGCGCGAACGCCTGGCGCAGCCCAAGGTTGCCGAGGTGGACGTTGCGGGCGAACTCGAACCGGCGGGCAGCGTGCAACGCCGGGATTGCGCGCCCGTGATACGCCGCCTGCTCGCGCTCACGATCGACGCGTTCGTGGTCAGCGCGATCTTCAAGAACACCGACGTGGTCAACGTGGTGACCGACGAGAGCGACACGAAGCACAAGGTCGTCTTCCACGGCGTCCACGTCGCGTGGCCGATGCTCGCGCAACTGGGCAGCGACACGGCCTCGATCCTGTTCGGTCTCTTGATGTACAGCGCGATCCTGGTGGCCCTCACCGGCCAGACGCTGGGCATGATGGTGATGGAATTGCGCGTGGTGACCACGCAGTACCGCCGGCCGACGATCGCCCAAGCCGTTTGGCGCTACGCGACCGGCGGACTCTCGATCCTGACCACCTTCGCGCTGGTCGGCTTCTTCATGCGCATCCATCCCCACGACTATCTCTCGCGCACGCGGCTCGTGCGCGGGCGCTCCCTGCGCCCACGGGAAAAACCTTTGCGCATCAAAGCGGGTTAGACCGTTTCGTGAAAGCCATACGCATCGCGCAGACCGGCGGCCCCGAGGTTTTGCGCCTCGAAGACGGCGTACCCGAGCCCGAACTCAAGCCCGGTGAGGTGCTGGTGAAGCTCGCCGCCGCGGGCATCAACTTCATCGACGTCTACTTCCGCAACGGCGCTTACCCCGCGCCGCACCTGCCCTTCATTCCGGGCATGGAAGGCGCGGGCACGGTGAGTGCCGTCGCGTCGGGCGTTACCGGCTTCGTACCGGGCGACCGCGTTGCGTACGCGATGAACGCGGGCAGCTACGCCGAGTACGTGGCCGTACCCGCGGCGAAACTCGTCAAGCTTCCCGACTCGATCCCGTTCAACGACGGCGCCGCGATCATGCTCCAAGGCATGACCGCGCACTACTTGGTCAATAGCACCTATCCGCTGAAAGCGGGCGAAGTCGCGCTTGTGCACGCGGGTGCGGGCGGCGTGGGCTTGCTCTTGACGCAATTGGCCAAAGCCAAGGGCGCGACCGTGATCACCACCGTCTCAACCGATGAGAAGGCCGCGCTCTCGCAGCGCGCGGGAGCCGATCACGTGGTTCGCTACGATCGCGACGACTTCGCCTCGGAGGTGCGTCGCATCACCGGCGGCGAGGGCGCGCACGTCGTGTACGACGCCGTCGGCAAGACGACGTTCGACAAGAGCCTCGACTCGCTGCGCCCGCGCGGTTACGTCGTGCTCTACGGCGCATCGAGCGGCGCGGTGCCGCCGTTCGATCTGCAGCGACTCAATGCGAAGGGCTCGCTGTTCGTGACGCGCCCGACGCTGGCGAATTACGCCTCCACGCCCGACGAGATCGCTTGGCGCGCGGGCGATCTGTTCAAGGCCATCGAGGATGGAAAGCTCGACCTGCGCGTCGAGCACGAATACCCGCTGGCCGATGCGGCGCGCGCACACGCCGATCTCGAAGCGCGACGCACGACCGGCAAGCTCGTCCTGACGATTTAGCGTAGCCGCGTTCCCATCCGTTCAGACCTAGCCGAATCGGCGATGCCGGCGCCGCGCCGGCATGCGATAGTGCATCCATGACCACAACCGAACAGAGCCCGCTCGTGGCGCTCTCCAACGATCTCGCCGCCGCCGTCGCGCGCAGCGCGCCGTCGCTCGTGTACGTCGACGGCAGCGCCCGGCGCGACGCGACCGGCGTCGTGTGGAGCGCCGGCACGATCGTGACCGTCGATCACACGCTCGAACGCGACGACGAGATCGCGCTCGTGCTCGAGGGCGGACGGCGCATCGACGCAACCGTCGCCGGACGCGATCCTTCGACCGACCTCGCCGTGCTGCACGCGACCGTCGACCTTCCCGCCGCACCGCGCAGCGCGCGCAACGATCTCGCGGTCGGGCACGTCGTGCTCGCCGCGGGTCGCGACGAAGACGGCGTGCTCGGCGCCAGCTTCGGCATCGTCAGCGTGCTCGACGGCCCGTGGCGCACCTGGCGCGGCGGCGAGATCGACACCCTGATCCGGCCCGACCTCACGCTCTACGCCGGCTTCTCCGGCGGACCGTTGCTCGACGCCACGGGCGCGCTGCTCGGCATCAATACGTGGGGACTCTCGCGACGCACCGCCTTGACGATACCCCTGAAGACGGTGGCGCGCGTGGTGGAACAACTCGAGACGCGCGGTTCGATCGCGCGCGGCTATCTCGGCGTTGCGCTGCAAGACGTGCGCTTGCCCGAAGCGATCCGCGCGGCGCTCGGTGCGGGCCGGCGACACGCGGCCATCGTGGTCGACGTTGCGCCCGGTGGCCCCGCGGAGCGCGCGGGCCTCGCGCTCGGCGACGTGCTGCTCGCAATCGGCGACACCGCGATCGAGGGCGCCGACGACGTGCAGCGCGCGCTCGGCGGCGATACGATCGGCAAGCGCACGACGATCGAGATCCTGCGCGGCGGCGCGCGCCAGGCCGTGGCGGCGACGATCGGGGAGCGGCCGAACCGTGACGACGAGTAATCTCCAGGCCGCTTTCAACGAGGTCGTCCACCGCGTGCGGAGTGCGACCGTACACGTCTACGACCGGCGGGGCCGCGGCTCGGGTGTGGTCTGGGCCGACGGCCTGATCGTCAGCAACGCGCACGTCGTTCGCGAGCCCTATCCGACGATCGAAACCGCCGCGGGCACCGCGCGCGGCCGTTTGATCGCGCGCGACGACCGGCGCGACCTGGCCGCGATCCACGTCGATCTGCGCGGCCTCGGCGTCCGGGCCGCGGATCTGCGCGATGCGGCGACGCTGCGCGCGGGCGAGTTCGTGTTAGCGGTGGGCAACCCGCTGGGCCTCAGCGGCGCCGTCGCAAGCGGCATGCTGCGCTCCGCCGGGCGACGCTTCGTCGTCTCCGACGTGCGCCTCGCACCGGGAAACTCCGGCGGACCGCTGACCGATGCTGCCGGACGCGTCGTGGGCATCAACAGCATGGTGCACGGCGCGTCGGCCTACGCCGTACCGAGCGAAGCGGTGCGCGCGTTTTTAGAAGAGGAGGGCTTCGTCTGGCGGGCCGCGTGATCAGGACGCTCGTCGCCGCCGACTCTTCCCGGGAACGCACCGGCTTGAGCCGGCTCCTGCGCGACGCGCTTCCGCTCGAGGTCGTCGGTTCGAGCGCGCTCGCGGAGTTGCGCCGCGCCGTCGCGGAGTTCGCACCCGACGTTCTCGTCGAGATCCGGGACGACGGCGTTTCGCCGTCGTCGCTGCCGGTCGTCTCACTCGTCTACGATGCGGCCGCGGCGTGGGCCGCGCGTGCCGCTGCAGCGGGCGCCGGCTCGGACGGATTCGCGGTCCTGCCGCGTGACGCCGATGCGGAAGAAATCCGCGCCGCGGCCCTGGCGGTCGCAGCCGGGCTGGCCGTCACGGCGCCGCGCGCGCTGCCGGGCGACGTGCCGCACGTGCTCGCGGAACTGCGCGGCCCGGACCGGCTCTCCGCCCGCGAGGTGGACGTGCTCGCCGAACTCGCCCGCGGCGCAGGCAACAAACAGATTGCGGCGCGGCTCGCCATCTCCGAACACACCGTCAAATTTCACGTCGCCTCGATCTTCGCCAAGCTCGGCGTCTCGAGCCGCACGGAGGCCGTGACGCGAGGCGTGCGCCTGGGACTGATCATGCTCTAATGCTCGAGCACTAGGAGCCTAGACTCGACGCGGCAGCCGGTAAAGCGTACGTAAAGATAGCCGCGCGCGAAAGTTCAGGGTTTCTCGCGCGGATGTGCAAAGAGCGCGGAGCAGCTTCCTCAGCGGCCCTAGCCTGGGAGTCCCTCGCCCATGAACCCTTCGCGAATCGGCATCGCCGCTTTGATTGTAGCGGCGCTGGGCCTTGCCACTGTCCCGGCGAAGGCCGGCCTCTTTACACAGGTCGCGCCGGCTCGCGCTCCGGTGCAACGCGCCGGATCGTCGAGCCTCCAGCACTTGATCTTCATCGTGCAAGAGAATCGCTCGTTCGACAATTACTTCGGCACGTACCCGGGCGCCGACGGCCTGCCGACGAGCCCGCCGTGCCAGGTCGATCCGTGGTATCCGAGCGCGTGCGACACGCCGTATCCCGACCACGACGCCAGCAACAACGGCGGCCCGTACATGAACAAGTATCAAGTGCAAGACATCGACGGCGGCAAGATGGACGGGTTCGTCGTATCCCGCGAACAGGAATTGGGCAAGACGTGCGCGCCCAAGAACGGCGTACGCGTCGATCCGAACACGGTGGTGGCCGAGGAAGAAGACGAAGAAGGCGTCGTGAGCACCAAAAAGTGCGTCAACGACGTGATGGGTTATCACGACGGCACCGATCTCCCGAACTATTGGGCGTACGCGCAAAACTACGTGCTCTTCGATCACTTCTACGAGTCGGCCGAATCGTGGAGCCTGCCCGCGCACTTGGCGCTCTATTCGGGTTGGTCGGCAAAGTGCAAGAAGATCGATCCGCCGGAGATCGATACGTGCGCGAGCCAACTGACCGCGAAGATCTGGCAACCCGGCAAACCGCCGCCGTACCTCTGGACCGACATCACCTATCTGCTCTATCAGAACGGCGTGACGTGGTTAGCCTACCTCGACGGCGGCCTGGGTAAGCCCATCGGCGGAAATACCGCGGTGCAGGGCATATGGGCCGCACTCGGTGGTTTCGAGACCGTCATCGAAGATGGCCAGTATGCCAACGCGGTCGGCACGGATCTCACGCAGTTTTACAGCGATGCGGCCAACGGCACGCTGCCCCAAGTCTCGTGGATTTTGCCCTCGTACCCCGATAGCGATCATCCGCAAGCCTCGGTCGCGCAGGGACAGAAATACGTGACCGGATTGATCAACGCCGTGATGAGCGGGCCCGACTGGAACAGCAGCGCGATCTTCATCGTCTGGGACGATATGGGCGGCTTTTACGATCACGAGCCGCCGCCGTTCCAAATCGATTACGACGGACCCGGCTTGCGCGTTCCGGCGATCCTGGTCAGCCCCTACGCGTTGACCGGCGTCATCGATCATCAGATCCTCACGACCGACTCGTTTCTCAAGCTGATCGAGGACACGTTCGTCAACGGCGAGAGCATCTGCCAATCGGGCCGCCCCGACCCGCGACCCGATTGCCGCGACCAATCCTCGCAGCTCGGAAACCTCGAGAACGACTTCAACTTCGGCCAGGCGCCCAGACCCCCGATGCTGCTCTCGACGCACCCGATGTCGATGCTGATCGACAACGCGCCGTCGGCGGCCGTGGGCCGGTCCGCCGTCCGGCGGCTCCGCTAGAAAATGCGCCGGATTACCCTTCCTACTCCGGCCCTCGGCATGTATACTGGCCAATGCCTCAGGGACATCCAGCGCACTCGCTCGGGGAGATCGTCTGCATGAATCGTCTGCGCCTTTTGGCCGGCGCCGTAATCGCCGTTGCCGTCGCCCTCGCGGTCGCGCCCGCAAAGGCGGGATTGTTCACCACCCCGAGCAGCGCACGGCACCCCGGTGCGAGCAGTCCGTTGCAGCACCTGATCTTCATCGTCGAAGAGAACCGCTCGTTCGATAGTTTCTTCGGCACGTATCCCGGCGCCGACGGCATCCCGACCGCCGCGCCGTGCCAAATCGACCCGTGGTATCCGAGCGCCTGCGACACGCCGTATCCCGACCATCAAGCCTCGAATCAGGGCGGGCCCTACACGAATCCGTATCAAGTAGCCGACATAGACGGTGGCAAGATGGACGGCTTCGTAAAGCAACGCGAGAAGGAACTGGGGTCGAAATGTGCGCCTCAGAATGGAAAGCCGGTCGACCCGCGGCTCGCGGTAGGCGTTGCCGACGATGAGGAGGGTGGCCGGGTCAACGTGCATTGCATCGTCGACGTCATGGGCTACCACACCGGCCAGGATATTCCGAACCTGTGGAGTTACGCCGCCAACGGCGTGCTGTTCGATCACTTCTACGAATCGGTCGAAGCCTGGAGTCTGCCCGGACACTTGGCGATCTTCTCGGGCTGGTCGGCGCAATGCAGCAAGCTCGACCCACCGGTCATCGGCTCGTGCAAGAGCAGCGTCAACGGCAAGAATTGGTCGACCGACGGCGTCAACGGCGCCGAAGTGCCGTATCTCTGGACCGACATCACCTATCTGCTTTACGAAAATAACGTTACGTGGGCGGCCTACCTCGACGGTGGATTGGGCAGCCCGATCGGTCCGCCGTCGACGAAGGTGCAGGGCATTTGGATTCCGCTCGGCGGTTTCGAAACGGTCAACAACGACGGTCAATACGAAAATGCCGTGGGCAACACGGTGACCGAGTTCGATTCGGAGGCTGCCGCCGGAACGCTGCCCCAAGTTTCCTGGGTGATCCCGAACTACAACGATAGCGATCATCCGCAGGCCTCGGTCGCCACCGGCCAAACCTTCGTGACCAACGTGATCAACGCGGTCGAAGGCGGCCCCGATTGGAACAGCAGCGCGATCGTGATCCTGTGGGACGACATGGGCGGCTTCTACGACCACGAGCCGCCGCCGTTCAAGCTCGACTCCAACGGACCGGGCATGCGCGTGCCGGCAATCCTCATCAGTCCGTACGCGATCGCGGGAACCATCGATCATCAGATCCTGACCAGCGACTCGTTGCTCAAGCTGATCGAAGACACGTTCGTAAACGGCGAGAGCATCTGTCAATCCGGGCGCTCAGATCCGCGCCCCGATTGCCGCGATGAGTCGACGCAACTCGGCAACATCCTCACCGACTTCAACTTCAACCAGTCGCCGCGGGCGCCGATGATCCTCTCGCCGCACCCGATGTCGATGCTCGTGGATAATTCCCAGGACGTCGCGCCTCCGCCGGCCGGTCTGCTGCGCAGACGGAAGTGAAGTGCCTGCGGCTTTTCGCGGGCGCGCTCGTGGCGATCGCATTGGCGGTCGCCGTCGCGCCCGCGAAGGCCGGCTTGTTCACCGCGCTGCCGCAAGCGCGACGCGCCGCATCGAGCAATCCGCTGCAACACCTGATCTTCATCGTCCAAGAGAACCGCTCGTTCGACCACTATTTCGGCACGTACCCCGGCGCCGACGGCATCCCGAGCGCCGCACCGTGTCTGCCCAGCAAGTGGTATCCGAGCCAATGCTTCACGCCGTATCCCAATCACGCAGCCTCGAATTTCGGCGGACCGTACGTGAACAAGTATCAGGTCGCCGACATCGACGGCGGCAAGATGGACGGCTACGTGATCCAGCGCGAGCAGGCCCTGGGGCCGCAATGCGCGCCGAAGAACGGGCGCGTCGATCCCCGGCGCATCGTCGCCGCGCCCATGGACGACGAGGGCGTACGCGTCAACGATCACTGCATCGTCGACGTCATGGGGTATCACGACGGTACCGACCTGCCGAACTACTGGGCCTACGCCAAGAACTACGTGCTTTTCGATCACCTCTACGAGTCGGCCGAATCGTGGAGCCTGCCCTCGCATCTGGCGCTCTTCTCGGGATGGTCGGCGCAGTGCACGAAGATCGATCCGCCCGAGATCGGCAGTTGTTCGAGCAATCTCAACGGCAAGCAATGGGTGCCGGGCAAAATCCCGTACCTCTGGACCGACATCACCTATCTGCTCTACCAGAACGGCATCACGTGGTCGGCCTATCTCGACGGTGGCCTGGGCAGCGCCATCGGAGCGCCCTCGAATAAGGTGCAAGGCATCTGGATTCCGCTCGGCGGCTTCGAGACGGTCAACGACGACGGCCAGTACGCAAACGCCGTCGGTTCCACCGTCGCCGATTTCGAGAGCCAGGCGGCAGCGGGCACGCTACCCCAGGTCTCGTGGGTGATTCCCAACTACGAAGATAGCGACCACCCGCAAGCATCGGTGGCCAAGGGGCAAGCGTTCGTGACCAGCGTGGTCAACGCCGTCGAGGGCGGACCCGATTGGAGCAGCTCGGCGATCGTCGTCGTGTGGGACGACATGGGCGGCTTCTACGACCACGAGCCGCCGCCGTTCAAGCTCGACGCCGACGGACCGGGCCTGCGCGTGCCCGCCCTCCTGATCAGTCCCTACGCCGTCGCGGGAACGATCGACCATCAGATCCTGACCAGCGACTCGTTCCTCAAGCTCGTCGAAGACACGTTCGCCGGCGGCGAGAGCATCTGCCAAACCGGCCGCTCCGATCCGCGGCCGGATTGCCGCGACGAGTCGACCCAGTTGGGCAACATTCTCGACGACTTCGATTTCAATCAGCCGGCGCGGCCGCCGCTGATTCTCTCGACCCACCCCATGTCGCTGCTGGTGGAGGGCGGGAGCCCCCGTTAGGCCGATTTTCCAGTCGAACCGGCAGGTGCCGACGGCGGGTGCGGGCGCATTGTGGTACATAGGCCCAGGCAGTAGCCCGCCCGTCCCTCCCCGGGGACAGGGCTCGGAGAAGATCATGAATCGCATGCGTGTTTTGATCGGCATCGTTGTCGCCGTCGCGCTCGGCGTGGCCGCCGCGCCGGCGAAGGCGGGACTGTTCACCGTGCCAAACGGCGCGACGCCGCCGCCAACCTTTCCGGCTCCCACCCCGGGCTCGGGCCTCGGTAAGATCAAGCATTTGATCTTCATCGTTCAGGAAAATCGTTCGTTCGATCAGTTCTTCGGAAAGTACCCGGGCGCCGACGGCTTGCCGACGAGCCCGCCGTGTCAGATCGATCCGTGGTACCCGAGCGCCTGCGACACGCCGTATCCCGATCACAACGCCAGCAACAACGGCGGCCCGTACATGAATCCGTATCAGGTGCAAGACATCGACGGCGGCAAGATGGACGGCTTCGTCGAGTCGCGCGAGCAAGAGTTGGGTGAGGGCTGCGCGCCGCAAAACGGCCGGCGGCCCGATCCCCGCAAAGTCGTCGGCGTCAAGGTCGACGAGGGCATCCCGCAGACCAAGCAGTGCATCGACGACGTGATGGGCTACCACGACGGCAAGGATCTGCCCAACTATTGGGCTTACGCGCAGAACTACGTGCTCTACGATCACTTCTACGAGTCGGCCGAGTCGTGGAGCCTGCCCGCGCACCTCGCGCTCTTCTCCGGCTGGGCCGCGAAGTGCACGCAGATCAATCCGCCCCAGATCGATAGCTGCTCGAGCGATCTCGGCGACACCACCTGGAATCCCAACGGCGCGGACGCGATCCCGTACCTCTGGACCGACATCACCTACCTGCTCAACCAGCACAACATCTCGTGGATCTCGTATCTCGATCACGGTCTGGGCGATCCGATCGGCATCGGCAAGCTGGGCGTCCAGGGAATCTGGGCCGTGCTCGGCGGCTTCGAAACGGTCAACGACGACGGGCAATACAACAACGCGGTGGGCATCGAGACGACGCAATACTTCACCGATGCCGCGGCGGGAACGCTGCCGCAGGTGACCTGGCTATTGCCCGACTACCCCGACAGCGATCATCCGCAAGCGTCGGTCAAAAACGGGCAAGCCTACGTGACGGGTCTGGTCAACGCGGCCATGAGCGGCCCGGATTGGAACAGCACCGCGATCTTCATCGTGTGGGACGACATGGGCGGCTTCTACGATCACGAGCCCCCGCCGTTCCAAATCGACTTCGACGGCCCGGGCCTGCGCACGCCGGCGATCTTGATCAGTCCCTACTCGTTGACCGGCTACATCGATCACCAGATCCTCACGACGGACTCGTTCCTCAAACTGATCGAAGACGTCTTCGTCAACGGCGAGAGCATCTGCCAGGCCGGCCGGCCCGACCCGCGCCCCGACTGTCGCGATCAGTCGACGCAACTGGGTAACCTGGCCAACGACTTCAACTTCAAGCAGGCACCGCGCGCGCCGCTGGTGCTCTCCACCCATCCGATGACGACGCTCATCGACAACGTGCCGGCGCCGCTGCCGGCGAATTTGAGAACGCGCGGAGAGCGGTAATCGCGCCACGAGCGCGCTGCGCGTGGGCGCTCGCAGAGCCGCTGACGACGTACCACGATACCGAGTGGGGAGTGCCCGTTCATGACGATCGGGCGCTCTTCGAATTGCTCACATTGGAGGGCGCGCAAGCCGGGCTGAGCTGGGTGACGATCTTGCGCAAGCGTGAGGGGTACCGGCGCGTGTTTCGGAATTTCGATCCGCGGGCCGTCGCCGCGCTCGACGCGGATGCCGTCGAGGCCGCGGTCAGCGATCCGGGCATCGTGCGCCATCGCGGAAAGATTCTCTCGACGCTGAAAAACGCAAGCGCGTTGCTCGAGGTCGCGCGCACGCACGGCTCCTTTGCCGCGTACCTGTGGGCGTTCGTCGCCGGGCGTCCGCGCGACGGCAGATACGGTACCAAGACGCCGCTTCCGGCGACGACGCCGCTCTCCGACGCGGTGAGCGCCGATCTGCGCGCACGCGGCTTCACCTTCACCGGCTCGACGATCGTGCAATCGTTCTTGCAAGCCTGCGGCATCCTCAACGACCATCGCTCGACGTGTTTTCGCCGCGCGGAGATCATCGCGGCTCGTCGAGCCACATAGCCGAGGTGCGCGTCGTGCTTCGCCGCCTCCCTCTGCTCGCGCTCGCGTGCATCGCCGTGGGCGCGCTCTACGCGGGCCTCGCGCCGAGCGGCGGCCGCGCGGCGGAAGACAGCGGAGCGAGCCGCGGGCTGTACAAGCTCAAACACCTGATCTTCATCGTGCAAGAGAACCGCTCGTTCGATCACTATTTCGGCACGTACCCCGGCGCCGACGGCATCCCCACGCAAGCGCCGTGCTTGCCCAGCCATTGGTATCCGAGCCAATGCTTCACGCCCTATCCCAACCATCGCGACAGCAACGAGGGCGGGCCGTTGCTGATCACCTATCAAACGCAAGACATCGACAACGGCAAGATGGACGGCTTCGTGATCAGCCGCGAGCAGCAGTTGGGCTCGAAGTGTGCGCCGCAACGCGGACGCGCGCCGCGCGAACGCAGCGGAACGACGATGATCGACGACGAGGGCTTCATCCAAAACGTGCACTGTCTGGTCGACGTGATGGGCTATCACGACGGCACCGANNTGCCCAACTACTGGGCGTATGCGCAGAACTTCGTGCTCCAGGATCATTTTCACGAATCGGCGATGTCGTGGAGCCTGGTGGGACACCTCGAACTCTTCTCGGGCTGGTCGGCGATCTGTAAAGACCTCAATCCGCCCAACGTCGATTCGTGCTCGACCTCGCCCGGCGGACTGGGCTGGAGTCCGACCGCGCCGTCACCGTATCTCTGGACCGACATCACGTATCTGCTTTGGCAGCACGGCGTCAGTTGGCGCGTCTACCTCGACGGCGGCTTGGCCGGCAAGCCGCAGGGACAGAACGGCTCGGCCTGGATCTGGGACGTGCTGCCCGGCTTCGAAACCGTCAACCAGGACGGTCAGGTGGCCAACGCCGAGTACGACCAGACGCAGTTTTATTCCGATGCGGCCGACGGCACCTTACCGCAAGTGACGTGGCTCTTGCCCAAGTACGCCGATGCCGAGCACCCCCAAGCCTCGATCAAGCAAGGCCAGAGCTACGTGACCGGCTTGATCGATGCGGTGATGAACGGGCCGGACTGGGAGAGCAGCGCCATCTTCATCACCTACGACGACATGGGCGGCTTCTACGATCACCAAGTGCCGCCGTTCGACTTCGACAGTTTGGGCCTGGGCATACGCGTGCCGGCGATGATCGTCAGCCCGTATGCGAAAAAGGGCTACGTCGATCATCAAGCCTGCAGCACCGACTGCTATTTGAAGTTCATCGAAGACGTGTTCTTGAAAGGCGAGCGCATGAGCGAATCCGGCCGGCCCGACCCACGCCCCGACTACCGCGACGCGCAACCCGCGTACGGAACCCTCGCGGCGGATTTCGACTTCTCGAAGGCGCCGCGTCCGCCGCTCGTGCTCTCGACGCACCCGATGACCTTGCTGCGCTCGGAGGCCCCGTGAACGCGCGCACGCGGCTCGGCATTGCCGCCGGCTTCTTCGCCTGCGCGCCGGCGCTCCTGGCCGCACCGCGCGCGGTGCCGGCCGCCGGGCTGCAAACGATCCAGCACGTGATCTTCATCGTTCAGGAAAATCGCTCGTTCGATCACTACTTCGGCACGTTTCCCGGCGCCGACGGCTTCCCGAGCCCCTTGCCGTGTTTGCCGAGCATCCGCCATCCCAGCGAATGCTTCACGCCCTACCCCAATCACGAAGCGAGCAACGAGGGCGGTCCGTATCTCGACGAATACCAAGAAGCCGATATCGACGGCGGGAAGATGGACGGCTTCGTCGTCCAGCGCGAGAAGCAATTAGCCCGCGGCGGCTGCCCGTCGGATATCGAGGTCGGCGTCGATCCCGATTGCAAACCGGGCAGCAAGGGCGACATCGTCGACGTGATGGGCTATCACGACGGCACCGATCTGCCCAACTATTGGGCCTACGCGAGCAACTACGTGCTCCAGGATCAATTCTACGAAGCCAGCCACTCCTGGAGCCAGCCGGCCCATCTCTTTCTCTTTTCGGCGTGGGCCGCGAAGTGTCTGAAACCCAACGACGTGGACAGTTGCACGAGTTCGTTCGGCGGCGATGTCTGGAACACGAAGGATCCGACGCCGTATCAGTGGACCGACATCACCTATTTGCTCTATCAGAACAACGTGACCTGGGCGGCCTATCTCGACGGCGGCCAAGGCGCCACGTTCACGCATCACGGCGTGATGGGCATCTGGAACGTCTTGCCCGGTTTCGAGACCGTTCAAGACGACGGTCAGTTGGGCAACGCTCTGATCAACTTGACCCAGTTCTACACCGATGCGGCCAACGGCACGTTGCCCGCGGTGAGTTGGGTCTTGCCCCAACAAGCCGACAGCGAACATCCAACCTCATCGGTCGCGCACGGCGAAACGTACGTGACCGGCTTGATCAACGCGGTGATGAGCGGACCGGATTGGAATAGCAGCGCGATCTTCGTGACCTACGACGACGACGGCGGCTTCTACGATCACGAACCGCCGCCGTACAGTTTCGACTCGCAAGGCTTGGGCATCCGCGTGCCGGCCTGGATCGTGAGCCCCTACGCCATCCCGGGTTACATCGATCACCAGATCTGCAGCACCGACTGCTATCTCAAATTCATCGAAGACGTCTTCTTGAACGGCGAACGGATGAGCCAATCGGGACGGCCCGATCCGCGTCCCGACTATCGCGATGCGGAATCCCAGTACGGCGACTTGGCCAACGACTTCAACTTCAACCAGACGCCGCGGCCGCCGTTGCTGCTGCCGTTGCATCCGATGAGTTTGCTGCGCTACGACACGCCCGAGCAGCAGCGCCGCATGTCACTCAAAGCGCGCTGAGCCGAACGGCACGGGCTCCGCGGGCGTCGCGCTTTCGCCGAGCGTGAGGCCGTACCAGCGCACGTCGTGCCAGCGGCCGAACTTGAAGCCGACGGCGCGGTAGGTGCCCACCTCGCGAAAGCCCACCGCTTCGTGCAGCGCTTCGCTCCCGGCGTTGGGCAGCGCCACGCCGGCGAAAGCCCGCAGATAACCCAGCCGGCGTAAGGTCGCGAACAACTCGGCGTAGAGGAGGCGGCCGATGCCGCGGCGCCGGTAGCGTTCGTCGACGTAAACGCTCGTGTCGACCGCCCAACGGTAGGCGGCCCGCTCTCGGTACTTCGTGGCATAGGCGTAGCCCGCGAGGCTGCCCGCGTCGTCGGCGACGAGCCACGGATGCGTGCGCGTGACGGCCTCGATCCGCCGCGCGATCTCGGCGGCATCGGGCGCGATTTCTTCGAACGAGATCGTCGTCGTCTCGACGATGGGCGCGTAGAGGCAGGCGATCGCGGGAGCGTCGCCGGGCTCGACGGGCCGGACCTTCGGCCCCTTTACATCGAACATACGTTCGATTACCATGACCTCCCATGCCTCTGACGGCCGCGACGCAACCCCGCCGGGACGCCTTCGCCGAGCTTCGCGCGACGCTGGCGAATGCCCACGCGGAGGCCGCGCCCGCAGCCTTCACCCTGGCCGAAGAGGCCGTGCTGCGCACGGGCTTCCCGGCTCTGGATGCGGCCCTGGGCGGGGGCGTGCCGCGGGGCATCATCGCCACCCTCGAAGGCCCTTCGGGCTCGGGCAGGTCGGCGCTGGCCGCCCGGCTGCTGGCCGGCGCCACCCTCGGGGGCGGCCTGGGCGCGCTGATCGAGTCGCCCCGGGGTTCGGAAGGTTGCCTCTACCCGCCCTCGCTCGCGGCCGCCGGGGTGAATCTCGAGCGGCTGCTGGTCGTGCCCGCGCACGATGCGGTGAGCGCCGCCCGGGCCGCCGACGTACTGCTGCGCGCGGGCGCCTTCGGGCTCGTGGTCATTCCGGCGGTCAGCCTGCCCGCCGTCGCCTGGACGCGGCTGGCCGGGCTCGCGCACCGTTCCAACGCGGTGCTGCTGGCGCTGGGCACGGAGGCCTCCGACGAGCTGCGCTACTTCGCCTCGCTGCGCGTGCGCCTGCGTCCGCGCCGCGTGCGCTGGTCGGGCGTCAGCGGACTCTTCTGCGCGCTGGCGGGCGCCGAACTCGAAGCGACGGTCCTCAAGCACAAACGCGCTTCGCCCGGGCGCAGCGCGGAACTCTTCTGTCGCGTGGCTGCCGGCGCGTAACGGTGCCGATCGTCTGCGCGCTGGTGCCGGCATTCAAGGTCGAGGTCGCGCGCTTCACGCAGCCGGAATTGCGCGAGCGGCCGCTGGTCGTCGTCGACCGGCTCGAACGCGGACACGCGCTGGCCGTCGACGACGCCGCCTACGAACTCGGCGTGCGTCCGGGCATGACGCTGGTTCAAGCGAGTGCGTGCGCGCGCGAAGCGGCGATCGTCGTCGACGAACCCGCGCGCGGCCTCGCGCTCTGGGAAGAGATCCTCGACGCACTCGACGCCGCGTCGCCCTTGGTCGAAGATGCCGAGCCCGGCATCGCCTTTCTCGAGATGCGCGGCATCGAAGGCACGCCGCGCGTTTGGCTGGCGAGCGTGCGCGGCGCGCTCAACGCGGTTGCGGCGGGCGCGCTGCCCTTTCGCTTGGGCCTGGCCGCGGGCAAATTCGTCGCGCGCGCGGCGGCCTCGTCGCGCGACGGCACGATCGTGCGGCGCGGCAGCGAGCGCGCCTTCGTCGCACCGCTGCCGCTACGCGTGCTGGATCTCGAAGCCTACGCGATCGAACGTTTGCAGTTGCTCGGCGTGCGCACGCTGGGCGAACTCGCCGCGCTGCCGCACGGACCGTTCGTGCGCCGCTTCGGACCGGCCGCGGCGCGCGCCCACGATCGCGCCGGCGGCATCGATCCCGAACCGCTCGTGCCGCGCGCGCGGGCGCTGCGCGTGGAACGATCGCTCTTCGGCGAAGGCACGGCGGAGCGCGAAGAACAGGTGCTCTTCGCCTTGCGCACGCTGGTGGCGCGCGTTGCCGACGACGTGGCGCTCGCGGGCAAGCGGTGCGGTTACTTGCGCTTGACGCTCGAATGCGAAGACGGCACGACGCACGACGTGCCCACGCTGCTCGCGCAACCGACGGCGCAAGCCGCGACGATGTTCGATCTCCTGCGCGCGCGTTTGGAAGGCATCGTGTTGGCCGCACCGGTGAGCGGTCTGCGCTTGGGCGCCGAACGGCTGGAAGAAGGCGGCGCGGAACGTTCGCTCTTTGCGGGCAGCGACCCCGATCCCGAAACGGTGGCGGTGGCGCTGGCGCGCATCGAGGCCGCGCTCGGCCCGGGCTCGGCGTTGCGGGCGCGCGTGACCTCGGGGCATCGGCGCGAGACGCGCTATGCCTACGAAGCATTCGACGCGCGCGGGCTCGTGCGTCGCGCGCCGCACGCCGGCGCCGCGCAAACGTCCGCGTCCGAAGGCACGCTGGCTTATCGCGTGCTCGCACCGCGCGAGATCGGCGTGCGCGTCGAACGCGGCCGGCCCGTGGCCGTCGGGGGCCGCAAGATCGTGGAACTCGCCGGACCGTGGCGCGTCGACGAATCGTGGTGGGCGCAAGCCCTCGACGAGGGCGCGTTGCCCTATGCCAGCGATGCCTACGACGTGCTGCTCGACGACGGTACGCTCTGGCGCATCGTTACCGAAGCGCAACGCTGGTACGTGCGCGGCGCCTACGATTGAGCCTTGCGGATAAGCCCTTCGAGGAACGCCCGGGTTACGAACGCAACGGTAGCCCGTATGCAGATCACCGACGTCTTTTCCAAAGACCTTTTCCGCGGCACGACCGTGTTCATCACCGGCGGCGGCAGCGGCATCAACCTGGGCATCGCTAAAAATTTCGCGGCGGTCGGAGCGAGCGTGGCGATCTGCGGACGTTCGCAAGAACGTCTCGACGGCGCCGCCGCCGAATTACGCGAAATCGGTAATCCCGTTTTCGCCCAAGCGGCCGACGTGCGCGATTACGCCGCACTCGAAGCGGCGATTACGAACGCGGGCCAGACGCTCGGAACGATCGGCGTGTTGATCGCCGGTGCGGCCGGCAACTTTCCCGCTTCGGCCGAAGCAATCACGCCCAACGGTTTCAAGTCGGTGCTCGATATCGACGTGCTCGGCTCGTTCCACGCGGCGCGCGCGGCCTTTCCACAATTGAAGGAGACGCGCGGCAGCATCACCTTCATCTCGGCGGGTCAAGCCTTTCAAGCGTATCCGTATCAAGCGCACGTCGGCGCGGCCAAAGCCGGCGTCGACATGTTGATGCGCGACCTGGCCGTCGATTGGGGCAAGCACGGCATCCGCTGCAACAGCATCGTGCCCGGACCGATCGCCGACACCGAAGGCATGCGCCGTTTAGCGCCGGGCGAGGGAGCCCAAGGTAAACTGGCGCGCGCGGTTCCGTTGCAACGCCTGGGAAGCGTCGACGACATCGGACGCGTGGCGGTCTTTCTCGCTTCGCCGCTCGCGTCGTATGTGACGGGCACGGTCCTCGTGGCCGACGGCGGACAGAACCTGCTCGGCAGCGGAATGTGGGCTGCACTCGCCATGGGCGCGCTCGGGTAAAAAATTTCCAGCGCCGGAAGCAAGGCGGTACGCTCCGTGCGCGGTATGCGTGTGGCAAGCGCCATCGGCGCTCGCCACATAACGAAGGAGTTTACCCTTGCCCTCTGTCCGTCCAATCGTACGCCGTTTCGCACTCGTTAGCGCCGCGGCGTACGCGCTCGCATTGAGCGCATGTTCTTCCAGCTCGACGCCGAGCACGAGTTCGCCCTCTAACAGCGGATTCGCGCAAGTGCGCGCCGTTCACGGCTCGCCCGACGCCGGTCCGGTCGACATCTACGTGTACCCCGGCGGCAAGTCGCGGCCCACGTCGCCGACCGTTGCGAACGCCGCGTACCCGCAGATCACGAACTACCTCAGCATCTCCTCGGGCACGTACACCATCGACGTCATCGCACCGGCCGGTTCGCCGAGTACGGCCACGCCCGTTGCTTCCGAAAGCATCAACGTTTCGTCGAACACGCAATACAGCGTCGTCGTCGGCGGTAAAGTCGGAGCCGGCACGCTGCGCTTCGTGAACTTCGTCGAGCCGGCGGAAGTCTCGGGCCAAACGGCGTTGCTCGTGCACCATGCGTCACCGTACGTCCAGAATGCCCTCAATGCTCCGGTCGCCATCGGAGCCTACGATGCGTCGCAGCCCATCCCGGCGCTCGTTCCGCAGATCTTCTCGTTTTCGCTCGCGAGCGGTACCAGCGGACCCGCCGCCACGGGCACGGTGAGCGGCGCAGAGTTCTACCTCTCGCCGCTGCAAGCCGGCGCGTTGCCCAACGCGGTCGGCTTCGCTGCGGGCACGCCTGCCGGTAGCGGCAACCTCTCGGTGCTGATCTACGCCCCGGTGTCACAACTCGCGACGGGCTTGAAGAATCCGACCTCGGCGCAACTGACGCTGGCGGGGGACACGGGCTCGACCATCGCGGCCGGCGCGCACCTCTCGGTATTCGCCGTCGATACGATTCCGAGCGCCCAACTCATCGGCACGCTCGACCCATAGGCCGGACTGCCGGGCGTGTGCGGCGCCCGGCCCCTTCGACGCCCCCGGCGTCCAGAAGCGACACGGCCCCGTATAGCTCCCGGAAGCGCCCACCTGGCGCCCACACTTGAAGGAGCTCCGCTTGAAATCATACCGTACGCTGATGCGCGGGCTTGCGCTTGCAGGCGCCGCAGCGTTCTCGCTCGCGCTCGCCGCGTGTAATTCCAGCTCGACGCCGAGCGTCGGTCCGACGCCGACTCCCGCGCAGGTGCGAGCCATTCACGGTTCGCCCGACGCCGGCCCGGTCGACATCTACGTCTACAAGAGCAGCAAGACGCGGCCCACCTCGCCCACCGTCGGCGCGGCCGCCTACCCGCAGATCACCAGCTATCTGAGCATTCCGCCGGGCACCTACACGGTCGACGTGATCGCACCGGCCGGTTCGCCCAGCACCACCACGCCGGTCGCTTCGGAAAGCGTGACCGTCTCGTCGAGCACGCAGTACAGCATCGTGGTGGGCGGCAAGCTGGCCAACAACTCGCTGCAGTTCATCAACTTCGTCGAGTCGGCCGAGACCGCCGGAACGACGGCGCTGCTCGTGCATCACGCCTCGCCCTTCGTGCAGGGTGCGCTCAACGCGCCGGTCGCGGTCGGCGTCTACAATGCGGCGCAGCCGGTTCCCACGCTGCTGCCCACGCTCTTCACGTTCTCGTTGACCAGCCCGATCAGCGGACCCGCGACCAGCGGCAACGTCGCAGGCGGCGAGTACTTCCTCTCGCCGTTACCGAACGGTCTGCCCACGGCGATCGGCTTCGCCGCCGGACCGTCCATCGGCAGCGGCAACTTCTCCGTGCTGATCAACGCGACGCCGTCGCAGTTGGCCTCCGGTTTGAAGAATCCGACCACGCAACAGCAGGCGCTCGCGGCCGACACCAGCTCGGCAATCCCCGCCGGCGCGCACCTCTCGATCTTCGCCGTCGACACCGCCTCGGCCGCGCAACTGATCGGCACGCTCGACCCGTAGTTCGCCTCTTTAGCGGGCGTTCTCACTGAGGCGCGGCTGCAGGTTTCTCCACGGTGATGTGCACCGTGGCGTCGCCCGCAGCCGCGCCACTTTACAACTGCCGCAGATAGCGCTCGGGCGCGTTGAGGAAATCGCGGGTCACGCGGACGTGCTCCACTTCGTCGAACGCGACGCTGCGGATGGCGCTCTCCTCGACGAGCCGGATGTCGGCGCCGGGCGTGGCCATCAAGATCGGCGAGTGCGTCGCGATCACGAACTGACTGCCCGCCGCCGCGGCGTCGCGCAACAACGCGATCAGGGCCAGCACGCGCGTCGGCGAGAGCGGCGTCTCGGGTTCGTCGAAAAAGTACAGTCCGCGCGGCACGATGCGTTGTTGCAAGAAGGCCAGGAACGTCTCGCCGTGCGAGCGCGCATCGGGATCGGCGCCGTAGCGCTGAGCGAGTGCGCGCCGTTGACCGGCCATGTAGCCCGCCGCCCGCGCCCGTCCGGAGCCCGGCAGCGGCGGCTCGTCCGATAAAAACTCGCTCTCGAGGTCGCCCAAGCCTTGCATCTCACCGGCAACGCGCTTGACGAAACCGAACACGTCCTCGGCGCGCACGAACAGTCGCGTAACCGGGCGCGGCGTGCCCCAGCTCAACGTGACGTGCGCGGCCAGCGCGCGCGCCGCCGCCAACGTCGGATCGTTGTCTAAATCCGCGGCACCGAGCGCGACGCCTTCGGCCGCGACCGCCAACGCTTCGAGCAGCGTCGACTTGCCGCAACCGTTCTCGCCGACGAAGAACGTGACGGCCGAGGAGAATTCGAGCCGCTGCAGCCCGAGCACGGACGGAACGCTCCAGGGATAACCCTCCGCGCGTTGCGGCCGTTCCAACCGCGCGGCGCGCAGCAACAATCGCGCGGCTACGACAGATACGGCTCGTGCGGCGTGACCGGCGCCAAGATCGCATCGATCCGCGCGAAGATCGAGGGGTCGACCTCGAGGTCGGCGGCGGCGACGTTGTCGTCGACGTGTTGCGTCTTCGTGGCGCCGACGATCACGCTCGAAACCTCGCTGCGACGCAGGCACCAAGCCAACGCCAACTGCGCGAGCGAGGCGTTTGCTTCGCGCGCCAGCGGTTCGAGTTTTTGCACCGCGTCGAGCACCGGCTGGGTGAAATAATCGCTCATCATGTCTTTGGCCGAGCCCGCGGCGCGCGTGCCCGCCGGCGGATTGGCCGCATCGGCGTACTTACCGGAGAGAATGCCCATCGCGAGCGGCGACCAGACGACGTTGCCCAAACCGTATTCCGCGCACACGGGCAACACGCGTTCCTCGATCCTCCGCCAGAGCGCGCTGTACTGCGGCTGATTGCTCGCGGGCTCCGCCCAGCCGCGTGCGCGACAGAGCGTGACCGCCGCCGCGATCTGATCGGGATTCCACTCCGACACGCCCCAATACAGCACGTCGCCGCGCCGAATCAAATCGTTCATGACGGCGCAGGTCTCTTCGAGCGGCGTCTGCACGTCGTAGCGGTGACACTGATAGAGATCGATGTAGTCCACGCCGAGACGCTTGAGCGAGAGACGGCTCTGCTCGAAGACGTGCTTGCGCGAGAGCCCGCGGTCGTTGGGCCCGTCGTTCATCGGAAAATAGACCTTGGTGGCCAGGACGTACGAGTCACGGCGATACGCCGCGAGCGCCCGGCCCATCACTTCCTCGGCGCGGCCCCGCGCATAGACGTTGGCCGTATCGAAGAAGGTTACGCCGCGTTCGTACGCGCGCTTGACGCAGTCGCGCGCGGTCGCTTCCTCGACGCTGCCGCCGTAGGTCAACCACGAACCGAGACCGACCGTCGAGACCTTGACGCCCCAGCGTCCGAGTTTTCTATACTTCACTCGTAAGGCTGGCCCGCCGGCCGAAGATTATCCTCCGCGTCCCGCCCCAAACGGTGCGGAAGGGCCGGAGCCGGGCGATGCAGTAGGCGCAAGGGCTATGAAACGCATTCTTGCGCTCGCTCTCATGCTCGGCACGGGAGCCGTCGCGACGCAAGCCCCGGCAGCGGAGGCCGGCTTCTCCGATCCGATTTGCACGCAAGCGACGAAGCCCGTGCGCGAGTACTTCGACAAGACCAAGAATCCGGCGACCACGCTCGATACCGCGGTCGAACTGGCCCAAAAAGTGATCGACGCCTACGATCTGTGTGCGTCGGAAAACGCGACCAACAACAGCGTCGACAATTTGCAGTACGCCCACCTGTCCGCGGCACAGTATCAATACGTCCTCGGCGGTTGGCAGCATCTCGCGGGTAACGAGGGGCTGGCCCGCGCGGCCTTGGAACGCTCGGTGAAGCTCGCGCAAGACATCATCGATTGGCGTCCGCCCTCGCAGATCGCCTACGGTTCGAACGACGTCAACGTCGGTCAAGGCTCGGTTCATAACACCAACGCCGGCGGCGTCTCCAAATTCCACGACGACGCCGTCAAAGTGCGCGACGCGGCGCTCAAGTCGATCTCGCTCCTGCCCAAACCCGGAGCACCGGCACCCGCGCCCAGCGCTACTTGACATCGAACATACGTTCGATTAACATGGTGGCCCCATGGCCGCCGCCCGGTACGCCGAACTCCACTGCCGCTCCAACTTCAGCTTTCTCGAAGGCGCCTCGCATCCCGAGGAGCTGGCGGAAAGAGCGGCCGAACTCGGCCTCGCGGCCGTCGCCCTCACCGACCGCGACGGCTTCTACGGCACGGTGCGCTTCGCCAAGGCGGCGAAGCCGCTGCGCCTCGGCGCGATCGTCGGCGCGGAACTCACGCTCGACGCTCCGGAACTGCGTCCCAAGCGCCGGCGCGATCCCACGCCCGAAGAATCCGCGCGCTTCCCGCGCCTCGTTTTGCTCGCCGAAGACGAAACCGGCTACGCCAACCTCGCCCGCGCGATCTCGCACGCGCAACTGCGCGGCAAGAAACGCGACGCGCGTCTGCACCTCGACGACGTCGGTGACGCGCGCGGACTGATCGCCCTCTCCGCCTCGCGTCGAGGCTACGCCGAAGAAGCGCTGCTGCGCGACGACTACGCGACCGCGCGCGAACGCGCCGCACGCCTGCGCGATCGCTTTCCGGGCAGTTTCTACATGGAACTGCAGCAGCATCTACGCTCCGAAGACGCGCGCCTCGTGCTGATGCAAGTTACGCTCGCAGCCGACCTCGGCATCCCGTACGTCGCAACCAACGGCGTCGCCTACGCGCACGCCGAAGACGCGAAACTCTGCGACGTGCTGACCTGCGTCAAATACAAAACCTCGCTGCAGCGCGCGGGCACCCTGCTCTTACCAAATCATGAATTCTACCTGAAGAGCCCGGCCCAAATGGCCCGCATCTTCGCACCCTATCCCAAAGCCATCCACAACACGCTGCACGTCGCCGAACGCTGCACCTTCCGCCTCGACAAACTGTCCGGCCAATTCCCGCACTTCCCCATCCCGCCCGAAGAAAACAGCAGCCACTCGCACCTGCGCACGCTGGTCTTCAAGGGCGCGCGCGAGCGCTACGGCCACCCCTTAGAGCGCGAAGTCGAACGCCAACTCGAATACGAACTCGGCATCATCGCCAGAATGGATCTGGCCGGCTATTTCTTAGTCGTCTGGGACATTTCGAACAAAGCCGCAGAACTCGGCGTACTCGCCCAAGGCCGAGGCTCCGCCGCCAACTCCGCAGTCTGCTACGCGCTCGGCATAACCGCCGTCGACCCGATCGGCATGAAGCTGCTCTTCGAACGCTTCTTGTCGGAAGAACGCAACGAAGTGCCCGACATCGACATCGACTTCGCCCACCAAGACCGCGAAAAGGTAATCCAGTACGTCTACGACCGCTACGGTCGGGAACACGCCGCCATGGCCGCCGAAGTGATCACCTACCGCACCCGCTCCGCAATACGCGACGTAGGCAAAGCCCTAGGCCTATCCCTGGCCCAAGTAGACGCAGTCTCCAAAGAATACGACGCGCGAGAATCTTTGGCCGGAGCAACGGGCACATCACCACCCAAAGCCCCAGACGCCACCGCAACAACCGCCGCCGGCGGCGCGGCGAGCGAAGCGACGCTGCCGGCCTCAGTAGCCAAACGCCGAGACCTAGACACCGGCAGCAACATCCGCTTCTCACGCTCAAACGACGCCCCCCAACCCCAGGCGGCCCAAGCAGCAAAGCCCAAGCCGGAAGGCCGAAAACGCCCGGCATATTACGGCTTCGCACCCCACGACAACGAGCCGAGCGACAACGCAACAGAAAGCGTAAGAGGCCCGGTAGGCGGCGCACTAGGCGAATTGCTGTTGGCGTTTTGCCGTCGCATAGACGGCTTTCCCAGGCACATGGGCATCCACTCGGGCGGCATGGTGATCACGCGCGANNCGCACGATCGTGCAGTGGGACAAAGACGATCTCGCCGAGCTGGGCTTGATCAAGATCGACTTGCTCGGCCTGGGCATGCTCTCGCTGTTGCGCGATGCGTTCAGCCTGTTCACACGGCGTTACGGCGACGCGAAACCGAAGCTGTCGCTGGCCACGATCCCGGCCGACGACAAAGCGACGTACGAGATGCTGCAGAAGGCCGATTCGGTCGGCGTGTTCCAGGTGGAGTCGCGCGCGCAGCAGTCGATGCTGCCGCGCATGAAGCCGGTGTGCTTTTACGATTTGGTCATGCAGGTCGCGATCATCCGGCCGGGGCCGATTCAAGGCGACATGATCCATCCGTTCTTGCGCAGGCGCAACGGACTGGAACCGGTGACCTATCCGCATCCGAAGTTGAAGCCGGTCCTGGAACGCACGCTGGGCGTGCCGCTCTTTCAGGAACAGGGCATGCGCATGGCCGTCGAGGCGGGCGGATTCACGGCGGGGCAAGCGGATCAGTTGCGGCGCGCGATGGGCAACAAGCGTTCGCGCGAACGCATGGCCGAAATCTATCCGAAGTTGATGGCCGGCATGACGGCCAACGGCATCGACCCGGCCGCCGCGGATCAGTTGTTTCACATGCTGCAAGGCTTCGCCGATTACGGCTTCCCCGAATCACACGCCGCGAGTTTCGCGCTCTTATCGTATGCGTCGGCGTACGTGAAGTGCCACGAGCCGGCCATCTTTCTGGCCGCGATCCTCAACGTGCAGCCGATGGGTTTCTATTCGACCGAGGTGCTGGTCAACGACGCGCGGCGGCACGGCGTGGTGGTCGAGCCGGTGACCGTCAATGCGAGCGAATATTGGAGTTTCGTCGATGCCCAGGGTGCGACGCGTTTGGGCTTTCACGTGGTGCGCGGGCTGGGTGAAGGGCAGCGCGAGCGGCTCGAAGCAGCACTCGCCGGCGCGCCGTTTACCGGCCTCGACGAGTTTGCGGCGCGCACCGGTCTCGGTAAGGACGCGCTGGAAAATCTCGCCGCCGCGGGCGCGTTCGCACCCTGGTTCGCCTCGCGGCGCGAAGCGATGTGGGCGTTGCGCGGGCTCGACGAACGCGAAGCGCGCGGCGAACTCGGGCGCGCGATGCCCGTCGACGAGCCGGCGGCGACGTTCGCACCGCTCGCGCCGCTCGAAGAGACCGCGCTCGACTTGTGGGGCACCGGCGTCACCACGGGCGTGCAGCCGATCGCGCATTTTCGTCGCGAACTCGAACGCTGGGATGCAATCGCGGCCGAACGCCTGGGCACGATGCCCAATCATCTGGTCTGCCGCGTGGGCGGCATGGTCATTACGCGACAGCGCCCGGGCACCGCGAAGGGGTTCGTGTTCCTCACCCTCGAGGACGAGACCGGGCTGATAAACGTTATCGTCAATCCGGCTACCTACGAACGCAACCGGCGNNCGGTTTTGGGCGCTGGAAACCGGCTCGGCCACGGCCGGCGTTCGCGCTCATAATTTCCACTAAAAACACCCGTCGATGCTCGTACTTCGGGCCTTCGAGGCTTCGCGATGCCGTGCGCGTAACTATACCCGCCCGTGGTCCCCGCCGACGTTCGAAAGGATCGCCCCTTGTCATATCACTTGCGTGCCGGGCTGCTCGCAGCCGTCTCGGCCCTCGCTCTGTCCGCGTGCGCACAAAATTCGTCGAGCTCGTCCGCGGGTTCTGCCGGTGTACCCATGGCGCAGCAGCAGCAGAGCCTGAAGAGCCCGACCGCCGCTGCCCGGCCTACCGGCACGTATCACGCCGTCTGCGACGCCATCCAGCGGCCCGGAGAAATGCGTTGCCTCGCACTGGTACGCGACGATGCAGCCTCGCACGAGTTCGGACCCGACGGCAGCCCTGCGGGCTATGGACCAGCCGATCTCCAATCGGCCTACAACTTCAACCCCACGGGCGGATCGGGTGTCACCGTCGCCATCATCGACGCATTCGATAACCCCAACCTCGAGTCCGACCTGCAAGTCTATCGCGCGCAGTACGGCCTGCCGACCTGTTCGAGTTCGAACGGCTGCTTCACCAAAGTGAATCAGACCGGCGGCAGCAAGTTGCCCAAAGGCAACGAAGGCTGGGGCGCCGAGGAATCCCTCGACGTCGACATGGTCTCGGCGAACTGTCCGAACTGCAAGATTCTCGTCGTCGAAGGCACCTCGCCCACGAATAAGGATCTCGGCACGGCGGTGGCGACCGCGGCCACGCTCGGCGCCGCCACGATCAGCAACAGCTACAGCGGCGACAACTATGCAAGCGAGAACACGAACAGTCCCTACGAACAAAACCGGCCGGTGACGGCCTCTGCGGGCGACGGCGGTTACGGCACGGGCTTTCCGGCGTCGTCGGATTATACGATTGCGGTCGGCGGCACGACGCTCACGAAAGGCGGCGGCGGTTCGCGCGGCTGGACGGAGACCGTGTGGAGCGGCAGCGGCAGCGGTTGCGTCAAGGCGTCGGCGAAGCCCTCGTGGCAAACCGATAAAGGTTGTAAGTATCGCACCGTCGGCGACATCGCGTACGACGCCGACCCCAATACGGGCGTCGCGGTGTACGACACGTACGGCGGCGGCGGCTGGCAAGTCTACGGCGGTACGAGCGTGTCTTCTCCGGCGATCGCGGCGATGTTTGCGGCGGCCGGCAACGCCGGCTCCGTTCAGAACGCAGGCTGGATTTGGAATCCGGCAAACCACGGGGCGAGCCAACTCAACGACATCACCTCGGGCTCCAACGGTTCGTGTAAGGTTCAGTACCTGTGCAACGGCGAGGTCGGCTACGACGGGCCGACGGGCTGGGGCACGCCGAACGGTTTGAGCGGCCTCTGATCACCACCCTCCCGGAGAACGCATACATGTCGATTCGTTCCTTCGCGCTCGGGATAGCGCTGGCCGGAACCCTCGGATTTGGCACATCGGGCGCGCTCGCGCAGATCGCCCCCGACGACTCGGGCGCGGGAACGAAGCGCGGTATTCAAGAGGTAAACAATTCGGGACAGGTCGGAACGGTGACGCTCTTCCGGCACGGCGAGAGCACGCTCGTGGTCATCGAACTGCACTCGGTACCCGCGGGCCGCAGGGAACCGGCGCACATCCACCGCGGCCGCGACTGCGACAGCCTGGATCCGAATCCCGCCTTCGGCTTGGCGCCGGTCGTCAACGGCGTTTCGCGTACGATCGTGCACTATCCCGAGGACAAATTGCTCTCGGGCAATTATTCGGTCAACGTCCACGCGTCGGATTCCGACCTCAAACACTACGTCGCCTGTGGCCACCTATACTAAGCGGCGACGCGCCTACCGAAATGCTCGAGGCCTCACGGCGTTTGCCGTGGGGCTTCGCCGTTAACGAGGAACGCATGCGCGATTCACACGACGACCTCAACCCCGCCCGCTCGACGAGCGACGGCTACAGCCGGCGCGCGTTCGTCGGCATTTCCGGCGCCACGGCGACGCTTCTGGGCGCTTCCGGCGCGCTCGCCGACGACGCACTCGGCAAACCCCATCCCGGCCTCGTCGCCGAGGACGATCCGGCGATCGTCGTCGAGCGCCCCGTGCTCGCTTCCGCACGCCCCGGCGGCGCGTTCGACGTCGACGCGTACGCCGCAGCGCCCAAGGCTGCGGGGCCGACGACCCCGAGCCTGGTGGTGGTCATGCACGTGTGGGGCGTCGACGCGCAGATCCGCGATACCGTGCGGCGCCTGGCCAAGGCCGGCTACGCCACGATTGCGCCGAACCTCTACACGGGCCTAGGCGCGCCGAGCGGCGACGGTACGAGCGACTTTGCGCCGTTCCGTGAGGCCTCGAGTAAACTCGCCGATGCGTCGGTCGATGCCGACCTCGACGCAGGCGCGACCTGGCTGAAATCGCGCGGCGCCGAGCGGCGACTCGGCGTCATGGGTTTCTGCATGGGCGGCTCGATCACGTTACGGCAGGCTGTCGACAAGCCCGAGACGTACCGCGTCGCGTCGGTTTTCTACGGCAAGGTACGCTACGGCACGACCGATAACAACGGTCCGATCACGCCGATCGCCCTGGCCTATGCAGACGAGATCGCGTTCCCGGTCGTGGGCTCCTTCGGGGCGCGCGACACGGGCATCAAGGCCGACGACGTTCGCGCGCTGAGCGACCGCTTGACGCAGTTGCACAAGCCTCACGACATCAAGGTCTACGAGGAAGCCGGCCACGCATTCTTCGACGATACGCGCCAATCGTACGTCGCCTCCGCCGCAGCCGACGCGTGGGGCCGCACGCTGGCCGCGTTCAAACGCTATCTGTCGCCCTAACCCCAACCTCGCGGGAGAACGCCCCTGAAGATCCTGCATTGCGCCGACGTGCATCTGGAGACCACGTTTCCGGATGCACGCGGCGGCGCGGCGCGACGGCTCGCTTTGGCCGACGCGTTCGCGCGCATCGTCGATCTCGCCCTGCAGCGCGGTGCGGACGTGCTCACCGTGGGCGGCGATCTCTACGAGAGCGAACGCGCGGGGCCGCAGACGTTCCGTTTTCTCGCCGAGCAATTCGCGCGTTTCGGCAAACCCGTGTACGTTGCGCCCGGCAACCACGACCCGCANNGCGTTACGCTGTGGGGCTTCGGACACACGCCGGCCGAACCGGGGCGTCCCTTCGCCGCCGCCCGCTTCGAGCGGCCGGGCGTGCAGATCGCACTGGTGCACGGCAGCGACGAACAGCGCTGCCCGCCGCGCAAGCGCGCCACCGCGCCATTCACGCTCGATGAGATCGCCGCGAGCGGCGCCACGCTCGCGCTCGCCGGCCACTATCACGGCGGCTATATCGCCAAGCACGCGCGCAAACCGCTGCTCGTCTACCCCGGCTCGCCCGAGCCGATCAAGTTCGGCGAGGGCGAGGCCCACGGCGCGGCGCTAGTGACGCTCGAAGGCTCGGCGCATACGGTCGAATTGATTTCCATCGCCCGCACGCGCGCGCTGGATCGCTCCTGCGATCTCAACGGCGTCGAGCACGAACGGGCCGCGCTCGCGCGCATCGAAGCAGCGCTCGAGGGACTCGGCACCGGCGACTACGTTCGGTTGCGTCTCGAGGGCACGCCCGCGGAGGGTTCGCGCGTCGATCCCGAACTCGTGCGCCAACGCTTCGGCGCGGCACTCGGTTCGTTCGACGTGACCGATGCAACGCGCGCCTACGATTACGAACGCCTCGCGCGCGAGCCGACGGTACGCGGCCACGTGGTGCGCGATCTCTTGGCGGCGATGCGCCCCGGCGATCCCGACGAAGCGTTCGCGGAGGATGCGTTGCGCTACGCGCTGGCCGCATTCGACGGAGCGGACATCGCACCGTGAGACTCCTCGACATGCATCTCGACGGGTTCGGCAAATTCGTCGATCGCTCGTTCGTCTTCGATCCGCGCTTCACGGTCGTCTTCGGCCCCAACGAAGCCGGCAAGTCGACGCTGGGCAGTGCGATCGTCGCGCTGCTCTTCGGCGTGGGTCGCAAGGACGAGCGCGACGCGCGGCGTCCGTGGTCGGGCGGCCGATATGCCGGCAGCCTGCGTTATGCGCTGTCGAGCGGCGAGATCTTCGAAGTGCGCCGCGACTTCGAACGCGACCCCAAAGCGGTGCGCGTCTTCGACGAGAGCGGCGCCGACGTCTCCGCGGACCTCTCGATCGGCAAGTACGTCGCACCCGGCCAGGCCCATCTGAAGATTCCGCTCGAAGTGTTCCTCAACGCGGCCTGCGTGCGTCAAGGCGAAGCCGAGATCGACGGCGCGCGCGCCGAACGCATCAGCAGCGCGCTGGCCCAAGCACTCGACGGCGGCCCACGGGAAGATGCGGCGCTCGGCGCGATCGGCCGTTTAGACGATGCGATCGCCAAACACGTGGGCACCAAGCGCGCGACGGTCAATACGCCGCTGCGCGATCTGCAAGAACAGGCTGCAGAGACCGAAGCGCGTGCGGCCGCGCTGCGCGTGCGTTTGCAGGAGCTTCACGATCTGCGCGGACGCCTCCAGGCCGAGCGCGAGCGCGCCGAACATCTCGACTTCGCGCTACGCGAGCACGATCGCCGCGCCCGTGCGTTCCGCGCGTACGCCTTGCACGAACGCATTTCGCAGATTCGCGATCTGCGCGCCGACGTCGCAGCCCTCGATCGCGAGCGCCTGCAATACGCCGACGTCGGCGACTTCCCGGCCGACGCGGTGGCGAGCCTCGAGCGCCTCTATCACGCCTGGCGCACCGCCGAAGCGCTGGCGGCTTCAACCGCACAGAGCGCGCAAGAGACGCGACTGACGCCGGCGCTTGAGAGCGAACTCTCCGAGCGCCTGAGCGACGGCGGCTCGCTCGACGAAGAATCCTTCGAACGTCTCGCGGCGGACGTCGCTGCAGCCGCCGACGCGCGCGCGAAGTCGACGTACGCCGCAAACGCCGTGCAGACGTCGCGGCGCAGCGTCTCCGGCGGCAACGAAGTGTTCGGCGCGGTGCTGACCGGCGGCACGCTCGTCGCCGCGGCGGCGATCGTGCTTGCGATCTTCCACGAGTGGCTGTTCGCGCCGGTTGCGGCGGTATTGGCCCTCGCGCTCTTCGGCGTCGCGTGGGCGCGCTGGAGCGCCCGGCGCAAGGCGCTCGCCACGAGCACGGCGATGGAGCGCGCCGCCGATGCGGCCGCAGCCGCCGAACGCGACGCCGCGCTCCGCGTGGCGGCGGTGCTCGAGCCGCTCGGCGTTCCCTCGTTCGACGAGTTCGTTCGGCGCCGCGAGCGCGCGCGCGAGCTGTACGAGCGCAAAGTCGCGGCGAAGCGAAGCGCGGAACGTGCGGCTCAGGCTCGCGCGGAGCTATCGCAAGCGACGCGCGCCTTCGACGTTGCGGCGTCGGCCCTGACCGCGCCGACCGGCACGCGCGAAGGCGATCTCGAAGCGGTTCGCGTGCGCGACGCGCGGCGCAGCGCGCGCGACGGCATCGACTCCCAACTCTCATTCCTCGAAGTGCGCCGCGGGGACTTGCTCGGCGACGACGACGAGTTCGCGCTGGAAAGCGAACTCGCCGAACTGCTGGCCGCGGGCGTCGTACCCGCCGAACCGGAGCGTTCGCTGCGGGCGTTCGCCGCGGAGCGCGTCGAACTCGAACGTGCGTGCAGCGAGAGCCGCGCCTCCGCGGCCGCACTCGACGCCGAACTGCGCACGATCGAAGGTCAGTGGGAAGACCTGGCCGCACTCGACGAACGCTGCGGCGAATTGCGCGCGGCCTGCGCCAAGCTCGAGCGCTTCGAGAGCGCGGTCACGCTGGCCAAGGCGATCCTCGAACGGCGCACGCGCGAGGCGCATCGGCAGTTCGCCACCCGCCTGGCGAACTACGCCTCACAGACGTTCGACGAGATCACGGCCGGCCGGTATGCCGACGTGCGCGTCGATCCGACCACGCTCGCACTCAAGATCCGCGCGCCGGAGATTCGCGAGTTCGTCGGGCTCGACCAACTCTCGGTGGGCACGCGCGAACAGGCCTTTCTGGTCGTGCGCTTAGCGATGGTCCGGATATTCGCCGAGGGCTTCGAGACCGCGCCGCTATTGCTCGACGACCCGTTCGCGCATTGGGACCAGGGTCGCATGGAGCGCAGCTTCGACGTCTTCAGCGCCGCCGCGCGCGACGTGCAGACGATCCTCTTCACTACCCAGCGCACCGTGGCCGACGCCGCACGCGCGCGCGGCGCGCAGCTCATCGATCTGACCGAGGGCGCGCCGAGTGCCGTTCTGCGCTAATTGCGGCACGTGCGGCGTCGTGCCGGTAAACGGGTCGTCGAAACCCTTATAGCCGTCTGATCCAAGCGAATCCGTCGAAGTCGCGCGCAGCTCGGCAACATCGGGTCCGCGCGCGACGGGTCGTGCAACTGCCGGGCGGTGACGCTCCACGGCGGGAGGGCGGCGGCGCTCGCCGCGCGCCCGTAAACGTTACTTTGCTTCGAGTTTCTTGAGCGCGTCGAGCGTGTTGGCGACATGCTTGCTCGGATCGAGCGAGGTGTACATGTAGACGATCTTGCCGTCTTGTGCGATCACGTACGACGTGCGGTTGGCATACATATTGGCCAACACCGCGTCGTAGGATTTGGCGATCTTGAGGTCCTTATCCGAGGCGACGGCAAACTTGCTGCGGCACTCGGAGACCGAGAACTTGTTGAGCTTGTCGATGTCGTCGCCCGAGACGCCGATCACCGTCGCGTTGTACTTCTTGAAGTCGCCGATGTGCTCGGCGAAATCGTGCGCCTCGAGCGTGCAGCCCGAGGTGAAGGCGGCGGGATAAAAATAGAGCACGACCGGACCTTTGGCCAGCGCGTCCTTGAGATCGAAGCTGAAGACTTTACCGCCGAGCGAGGCCTCGGTTTTGAAGGCGGGCGCGGCAACGCCCGCGTCGAGCGCCGCCGAGGCGGGCGCGAGGGTCGCGCCGAGCATGGCCGCGAGGGCCACCAAACGCATGAAGTTCACAACTGAATCCTTTCGTGGGGCTCAGAGCCCCATGAGGCGGCCGATGACTAACCGTTGGACTTCGTTCGTGCCCTCGCCGATCTCATTGACCTTCTGGTCGCGATACATGCGCGAGACCGGGTACTCGTCCATGAAGCCGTAGCCGCCGTGGATCTGCACGGCCTCGTTGACCACCCGGCGCGACAACTCGCCCGAAAAGAGCTTCGCCAGGCTGGCGGTCATCACGTAGTCGCGGCCGTGGTCTTTCTCCCAGGCCGCCTTGAGCACCATCAGCTTGGCGTGCTCGATTTCGCAGAGCATGTCCGCCAGCTTGAATTGGATGGCTTGGAACTTGGAAATCGCCTGCCCGAATTGGTGGCGGTCCTTGGCGTAGGACAGCGCTTCGTCGAAGGCGCCCATGGCCAGGCCGACCGAGAGCGCGGCCACCGAGATGCGGCCGCCGTCGAGAATGGTCAGGAACTGCTTCAGGCCCTTACCTCTGGGCCCCAGCAGATTCTCCTCGGGCACCGGCGCGTCGACGAACGACAGCTCCCGGGTGTCGGATGCCCGCCAGCCCATNNCTCGGGCCGGCCGCGTGCGTCGGTGCCGGTTACGGCCGTGATCGTGGTGCCGCCGGAGATGTCGGTGCCGCTGTTGGTGATGAAGGCCTTGGTGCCGTTGACGATCCATGCGCCGTCGCGCAGCTCGGCGCGGGTGCGCAGGCCGCCGGCATCGCTGCCCGCCTGCGGCTCGGTGAGGCCGAAGCCCCAGAGCATCTCGCCGCGGGCGAGGGGCACGAGGTACTTCTGCTTCTGCTCCTCGCTGCCGAAGAGGTAAAAGGGCGTGCTGCCCAGCGACACGTGCGCGGCCAGCGTGATCGCGGTCGAGGCGTCGGCGCGAGCGATCTCCATGACCGCCAGCGCGTACGACACCGTGTCGGCGCCGGCACCGCCGTACTCTTCGGGGAAAGGCAAGCCCATCAACCCAAGCCCCGCCATCTTTTTGACGAGGTCGTACGGAAACTCGGCCTTGGCGTCCATCTCCTCGGCGCGCGGCCGCACTTCTTCGCGTGCGAACTCGCGGCAAAGCGACTGGATAGCCTTCTGCTCGTCGGTCAGCTCGAAGTCCATGTTGCAAAGGTCTCCCTGCGCTCCAATGCCGAAAACTCCTGTAATGTCAGCACCGGGCGCGTCGTGATCTCGCTGCGCGGGGTGAGCCTCGTGTACCCCAACGGTACTCGGGCGCTCGATGATGTCGATATCGAGATCGCCAAGGGCAGCTTCGTCTTCCTCGTGGGCCATTCGGGAACGGGCAAGTCGAGTTTGTTACGCTTGCTCTACCGCGAGCAAAAGCCGACGCGCGGCGAAGTCAGCGTCGACAACGTGCGCGTCGACAACATGCGCAACGCCAAGGTTCCCGAACTCCGCCGCAACGTCGGCGTCGTCTTTCAAGATTTCAAGCTCTTGCAAGACAAGACGGTCTGGGAAAACGTGGCCTTCGCGCTCCAGGTGACGGGCGCGCGCACCAAGGACGTGATGCGTCAGGTGCCGCGCGTGCTCGATCAGGTCGGCTTGGCGCACAAAGCGCGCGTCTTCCCGAGCGAACTCTCGGGCGGCGAACAACAGCGCACGGCGATCGCCCGGGCCTTGGTCAACAATCCGAAGATCATGCTCTGCGACGAACCGACCGGCAACCTCGATCCCGTGAACGCCAACGAGATCATGGACCTGCTGCACCGCATCAACCTCAAGGGCACGACCATGGTCGTGGCTACGCACAACGCGCAGGTCGTCGACCGGATGCGCCGCCGGGTGATCCGGCTCGAGCACGGTAAGATTACCGCCGACGACGAGCGCGGCTTCTACCACGTCACCGACGCAGGTGAGACGACGACGACCGTCGTCGCCGCCTTCAAATAAGCGATGGACTGGGGCAAACTCCGCTTCTTTCTGAATGAGGTCCGGCGCAACTTCACGCGCAACGTGATCATGCAACTCACCGCGATCGGCACCGTGACGGTGATGATCGTGCTCTTGGGCGTCTTTCTCTTCGGGCGCGAGGCGGTCGCGCGCATCGGCGATCAGGTGGTGCACCAGATCGAGATCTCCGTCTTCCTCGACGACAAGGCGACCGCGTCCGACGCGCACGACGCGATCATCGCGATTCGCAGCGATCCGCGCGTCGAGAGCGTCGACTACGTGCCCAAGGCCGAAGGCCTACGGCGCATGCGCGAGCGCCTGCGCAATCAGATCGACACCTCGCTCCTGACGAGCAATCCGTTACCCGACGCGCTGCACGTGCGCGTGATCGATGCCGGCACCGTCGCCGCCGTGGCCGCGCACGTGCGCAAACTGCCGCACGTGGCCGACGTGGAGTACGCGCACGATGCGGTCGAACGGCTGCTGCGCCTCTCCGACGTGGTCGGCAAGGTGGGCATCGCGATCCTCGCGCTCTTGATCTTTACCGCCGCGATCATCATCTCGAACACGATCCGGCTGACCGTCTACGCGCGACGGCGCGAAATCGCGATCATGCAATTGGTCGGCGCCTCGAACACGTACATTCGCTTGCCCTTCATCTGCGAAGGCTTGCTCGACGGACTGCTCGGGGCGCTGCTGGCGCTGGCCATCCTGGCCCTGGCGCGCTGGCAACTCTTGCCCAAGATCACCACGGCGCTGCCCTTCGTGCCGGCCGACGTGCTGCACATCGATCCGACGCTGCTCGCGCTCGAACTCCTCGGGGTGGGCGCCGCAGTCGGCATTTTGGCCTCGTGGGTTTCGGTCAGCCGGCAGTTGCGCGTGTGATGCACCACCGCACGCTCGCGGCGCTCGCGCTGGCTGCGGCGCTCGGCGCCGCTATCGGAAACGCTTCGGCGGCCGGCGGACCGGCGCAGCCGCGCCTCGTCGCGGCGATCGGCGACAAGATCAAGCAGAAGGAAGCCGACCTCGAGTCGATTCGCAAACACCTCGCCGAGAAGCGCAACGAGTTGCACGTCCGCGAACTGCGTAAGGAAGATCTGGCGCAGCAAGTGGCCCAGACCGAGGCGCGCATCGCGAGCGTGAGCGCGACCCTCGACGACCTCAACGCGGAGGTCCGCTCGAACGAGCGCAAGCTCTCCTGGAACGAGATCCAATTGCACGCCGCGGAAGCGACGCTGCAGCGGCACAATGACGCGCTCAAACGGCGCCTCGTCGACGCCTACGAACGCGGCGACCTGGGTTATCTCAACGTGTTGCTGGCCTCGGCGTCGTTCACCGATTTCGTGGAGCGCTGGGACGACGTGCGTTTCCTGGTCGCGGCGAATCAGCGCGCGGTCCGCGAGCGTAAGACCGCCGAGGAGGCCGTCGCCGGCGCCGAGCGCCGCCTGCAGAGCCAGCGCGCGGCGCTCGAAGACGTCGTGCAGCAGCGCGAGCACGATCGCGCGGCGCTCGCATCCTTGGCCGTCCAGCGCTCGCAACTGCTCGAGGTGGCCGAGATCGCCCGGCGCGGCGTGGCCCAACAGGTCACCGAACTCGAGGAGGTCAGCGCTTCCGAGGAAGCCGCGCTCGAGCAACTGATTCGGGAACGGCAGCGCGAGGAGGAAGTACGACGCGCGGCCGAGCGTCGCGCGGCGCAGATCGCCGGACGCGAGATCCCGTCCGACGCCACGAGCGGCGGCCCGGGCACGCTGACCTGGCCCGTCTCGGGACCGATCACGTCGCCGTTCGGGATGCGTGCCGACCCCAACGGACGAGGCTTCCGCATGCACACCGGCATGGATATCGCGGCGCCCACGGGCCAAACGATCGTGGCCGCGGCCGGGGGCCGGATCATCTTCGCCGGTTGGTACGGCGGGTACGGCAACGCCATCATCATCGATCACGGCGGACAAACCTCGACGCTCTACGGACACTGTTCGCAGATCTTCGTGGCCGTCGGCCAAGAGATTCAGCGCGGCCAAGCCATCGGCGCCGTCGGGCAAACCGGTGATGCGACCGGCCCGCACGTGCACTTCGAGGTGCGCATCAACGGCGTTCCCGTCGACCCGGCGGGCCATCTCCGCTGATTCACAGGTTCGCCGGGTAGACTACCCGAAGCACCCCGGCTCAACTTCACGTCACGATTTGAGAAGACGCGCGCCTTTGAACACCACCCTCCGCGGTTTGCTCGCCGCCTCCGTCGTCGCCGTCGCCTCGCTCGGCGGCGCGCTCTATCTCGCCCACGAGCAGCCCAGCCGGAGCTTCGGCGCCCAAGCCTTCGGCAGCGACGGGGGCGTCGCATCGCTCGACCTCAACGCGCTGCTCTCGAATCCGCATCTGCAGGATCAGCGCCTGCTCGACAATGCCTTCCGGCAAGTCGAGACGGCGTACTACAAGCCGGTCGATGCCCAGGTGATGGTCAGCGGCGAGCGTCGCGAGCTGGTCGCATATTTGAAGAAGCACCACATCGCCGATCCGGCCATCCCGCAGACGGCCGCAACCGGCGACGAAACCGCAGACCTCAAGTTGCTCAATCGGAACCTCCGCTTGGCGCAGACCGAATACGGCAGCCGCACTTCCAATGTCGAATTAACCCAGGCCGCAATTCGCGGCATGCTCAACGCGCTGGGCGACCCGTACACCACCTATCTCTCGCCCGCCGAGATCACGAGCCTCGAGGAATCGCTCAAGGGCGGCGACTTCGGCGGCATCGGCGTCTACATGGTCGTCAACCCGCGCACCAAGGAATTGCTCGTCGAACCCATCGAGGGCACGCCGGCCTTTCGCGCGGGCATCAAGACCGGCGACGAGATCGTGGCCGTCGACGGGCACCACGTCGCGGGCATGCCGCTCGACGACGTCGAGAAGTTGATCCGCGGCCGGGTGGGCACGAGCGTGCACCTCGACGTTCGCCCGCACCTCAAGGGCGGCGGAGCCTTAGCCTACGGGCCCGCGCACGCCGTCAACCTGACGCGCGAGCAGATCTACGTGCCCTCGGTGCATGCCAAGATGGAAGACCACTTCGAGTACGTGCGCCTGGCCGACTTCGGCCAAACCTCGTACGAAGAAGTGCGCAAAGCCTTGCTCGACGGGAAGAACCACGGCGCGCGCGGCTACATCCTCGACCTGCGCAATAACGGGGGCGGATTGCTCGACGCCGCGGTCGAGATCTCGAGCCTCTTCATACCGGAAGGCGCGATCGTCTCCACGATCGACCGGGCCGGCAATCGCGACGTCAAGAATGCGACGCACGACGTGATCGGCGCGACGCCCCTCGTGATTTTAGTGAATAAATATACCGCGAGCGCTTCGGAAATAACGGCCGGCGCGGTTCAGGATTACCACGTTGGAACGTTGATCGGTACGAAAACGTTTGGTAAGGGCGTGGTACAGTCGATCTACAACCTCAGCGACGGCGGTGCTCTCAAGATCACCACGGCGCGCTACGTTACCCCCCTCGGACGCGACATCCACCACCGCGGAATCGAGCCGGACGTGGTCGTCGACCAAACGGTCGACCCATCGCTGATCGATACGCCGCACGATACCCAACTTGCCGCCGCCAAGGCGCGCCTGCGCCGACTCGCCGCCAGATGAGAAATACGTGAACAAACATTTCCTGACCATGGTCGCCGGGCTCGCACTGCTCTCGACCGCCAGCGCCCCGTCGGGCGCGGCCGCCGGCCTCTCCAGCCTCGAGAGCGACGAACTCCAAGTGAGTTACAGTCTCGTGACCTCGGAGTTCTATCGCAAGGTCGATCAACAGACGTTGCTCGACGGTGCCCACGCGCAGCTCGTCGCGTTCTTGATCAAGAACGGCGTGAAGGCGCCGGTCGTGCCGACCGTGCACGCGCTCGATAACCCCGCGCTCAATTCGCGCGGTCTGCAACGCGAAGTCGAGAGCGTGGTCAATACGTACGGCTCCAAGCTCGGCAGCCGCGATCTGACCTACGCCGCGATCTCGGGCGTGCTGTCCTCGGTGAAAGACAAATACACGGTCTTCCTCTCGCCCAAAGAGTACGCCGAACTCAACGAGAGTCTCGACGGCGGCAACTTCAGCGGCGTCGGCGTGGCCATTCAAATCGACGAGGCGACCAAACTGCTGCGCGTCGGTGAAGTGATTCCCGGCGGACCGGCGGAAAAGGCCGGCCTGCAAGCCGGCGACATCATCCTCGAAGTCGACGGTCACCCCACCAAGGGCCTGACCACCGAAGAAGATTCGAAGATGCTACGCGGCAAGGAAGGCTCGATCGTGAAGGTCACGATCCAACGCGGCACCTCGACGCTCGATCCGATCGCGATCACCCGCGCGGTGATCCATCAGCCCAGCGTCTACAGCAAGATGTTGCCCGACGATATCGGCTACGCACGCCTGACGGTCTTCGGTTCGACGACCTCGAGCGAACTGAACGCCGCTCTCGACAAGCTCCAGGCACAGGGCGCCAAAGCGTTCGTCTTGGATCTGCGCAACAACGGCGGCGGCTACCTCAATGCCGCAATCGAAGTGAGTTCGAAGTTCATCCCGTCGGGACCGATCGTCTCGGTCGAATCGCGCGGCGGCAGCAACACGCAGTACGATGCCGAGAACACGGCGATCCCGGCGAAGCCGCTCGCGGTGCTGGTCAACGGCTACACGGCCTCGGCCTCCGAGATAACCTCGGGTGCGATTCAAGATAGCGGCGTCGGCGAATTGATCGGCGAGAAGACCTACGGCAAGGGCGTGGTGCAATCGATCCACCCGCTGCCCGACGGCTCGGCCATCAAGATCACGAGCGCGCGTTACCTCACCCCGGCCGGTCGCGACATCAACCTCAAGGGCATCACGCCCGACATCACGCTGGTCGAACCCAAGGATTCGCGTTACGGCGATCCCGCAACGGATCCGCAGTTGCAGGCGGCCGTCACCTACATCCAAGGCCGGCTCGCAAAACTCGCCGCTCCCGCTTCGAACTAGCAGCGCGCGAGCTAAAACGAGAACCGGCGGGCTCGCATGAGTCCGCCGGTTTCTTTTCACGCGCTCCCGATTAGGTTTGGCTAAGCGCGGCCGTGACGTCGGCGATCGTGCTGAACGGCTCGAAGGCGACCTCGCGCGCGGCGAGATAGCGCTCGAGTTGCCGGCCGCGCTTGGCGAAGCGACGTTGGGCCGCGAGCGCCGCGTCGTAGTCGGAGCGTCCGTCGCCGATGAAGACGGTCGCAAATCCCGCTTCTGCCGCTGCACGGACGAGCGCGGTCTTGTCGTTGCCGTTGTCGGACTGGTCGCGAAATTCGATGCGCCAGCCATCGGGCGCGGGCGTGACGTCGTTGGCGACGACGGGCACGCGTGCGAGACCTTCGCGGGCGAGCGCGCGCCGGATCAGCGGTTCGAGGCCCGAGCTGACGACGGTGAGCGGATAACCCGCCGACTCGCACAGACGCACGAGCCCGGATAACGCGGGATCGACGCAGACCTGCGAGCGCAGTAAAGCGTCGGCTTCGTCGAGCGTGCCGCGGACGAACGAGATCTCAAGCGCCATCGCATCGCGCAAGCTCATCTTGCCGCTATCGAGCAGCACGTTGATCTCGTCCCACAAGCCGTCCCCGGCGAAGTGACGGACGAACACGTCTGACGTATCCACGTCGGTGATCGTACCGTCGTAATCGACGAAGACGGCGAGGGGCAAGCTCAGGACTTTTTCTTGCGGGTCCCCGCCGCTTTCTTGGCGGCCGGCGCTTTGGCCGCGGCGCCCTTCGACGCCGAAGCTTTGGCCGCGCCGGTCTTCTTCGCGGTGGCAGCCTTCGCGCTCGCCGGCTTGAGGGCCGCGATTTTCTTAGCCGGAGCCGCCTTGCGCGTCGTCTTGGCCGCAGCCGTGGTCGACGTTTTCTTCGCGGCGGGCTCCGCGGCGGTTGCGGAGGCCTTCTTGCGGCCCCGCTTCGGGGCTTCGGCCGTTACCGCGGACTCGACGGGAGCCGGGGCTGACGCTTCGGCGACCGCCTTCGGCGCGCGTCCGCGACGTTTCGGGGCGGCTTCGGCGGCCGGAGCCGCGGCGGCCGGGGTGGGTTCGGGCGCCGGCAGCGCGGTGCGCGGCGCCGACGTCTCCAACTGCGCCGGTTCGGCGGCCGCGGCTGCGGCGCGCAGACGACGGCCGCGAGCGGGCTTGGCCAGCTTGACGGGCTCGGGGGCGACGCTCAGGCTCGGCGGCGGAGGCGCCACGGCGACTGCCGCGGAGCCTTCGCGGACGGCTGCGAGCGGGTAGCTCTCACCGTTCTGCGAGACGCCGTCGATGGGCCGCCCCTCGGCCCCGCCGCGACCGCGGCGGCGACGACGGCGACGCCGGCGACGGCCGGCCTCCCCGGGAATCTGACCGCCGGCTGCTGCCGGACCACCCTCCTCATCGGAGGCGACGGCGGCTGCCGCGGGCGCGGGGGCTTGGATGCCGGCGGGCAGCGGAATACCCGCGGCTTCGGCGATGGCTACCAGGGTTGCGGTGTCGCCCGCCCCGCCGCGACGGCGGCGGCGGCGACGGCGGCGACGCTTGGGATCGGCGTCGGCCGTGCCGCCGTAGCTCGCAAAGGCGCGCTGTTCGCCGTCGCTGTCGACGGCGGCATACTCGGGCACGTGCGCGGCGGGCACGGTGGCGAGCGGGGGACCGCTCGGCACGTGTTCGCGCGCTTCGGCTTCCTCGGCCTCGGCCTCGGCCGTGGTCGAGATGCCGAGCGCGGGCCGGCCGCCCAAGCCGCGCGCGGCCTCCTCGGCCAGTTCGCGCAGTTGTTCTTCCTGTTCGGCGGCGGTCAGCGGCTTGGCGCGTCCGCGTCCGCCGCGACGGCGGCGCTTCTTGCCTTCGGCCGGAGCGGCCGCGGCGACGGTGCCGCGCGGCTCGGCCAGGATCGAACCGTCGTCATCGATGTCGAGCACCTTGATGCGCACCGTCTGACCGACGGCGCCCGCGGCGTTCTCCACCTCGACCAGACGGTCGCCCACGACGGCCAGCGCCGAGGTCGGCACCGGCAGGCGCGCGTGCAGCAATTCGACTTCGAGTTCGTCGCCGACGCGCACCGCGGGCGGTGCGTCGAGTGCGGCAACGTTGGAGACGCGTTCGATGCGCGTCTTCTCGGGATGCAACGCCGCGTCGACGCGCACCGCGACCTTGGTGCCCAGTTCTTTCTCGAGAGCTTCGAGTTCTGTCTCGTACCAGTAATCGATCTGCGCGCCGACGGTCGGCGCCGAGATCACTTCGATGGCCTGGTTATCCGCGGTGCCGTTGAGATGCTCGTGGCCGAGGCGGCGCACGCTGCGGAAGGCTTCGATCGCCACGCTCTCGGGCGACATCACGGTGCCCAAGCCCGCGCAGGTGGGGCATGCGCCGCGCAGTTGGCCGGCGAGATCTTTTCCGATGCGCTTGCGCGTAAATTCGAGCAGACCGAGTGCCGAGAACGATTGAATCGTCGTGCGGGTGCGGTCCTTGCGCAGTCCGGTTTCGAGCGTGGAGAGCACGCGATTGCGCGACGCCTCGCTGGACATGTCGATGAAGTCGCAGACGATGATGCCGCCGATGTCGCGCAGGCGCACCTGACGCGCTATTTCGGCGGCCGCTTCGATATTGGTCTTGACGATCGTGTCTTCGAGATTCTTGCCGCCGGTGAACTTGCCGCTATTGACGTCGATGACGGTCAAGGCTTCCGTCGTCTCGATCACGATCGAGCCGCCGTTGGGCAAATTGATCTTCGGGCGCAGCAGCTTCTGGACTTCGTCGTCGACCTTGTAATCTTTGAAGAGCGAACGGCCGTGATTGTACAGCGCGATGCGTTCGACGTATTGCGGGCCGAGCAGGCGCATGAAGTCGCGCACCTTCTCGAACTCCTCGGCCGAATCGATCAGCACGCGGTCGACTTCGGGCGTGATGAAGTCGCGCGCGGCCTTGTAGACCAGATTCATGTCTTTGTGAATCAGCGAGGGCGCGGGCGCACGCTTGTAGCTCTCGAGGATGCCGTGCCACATGCGGATCAGCACGCCGAGATCGGCGAGCAACTCCGCTTGGCTGACGCCCGCGGCGGCGGTGCGTACGACGGTCGCCATGCCCTCGGGCCGGATCAGCTTCATGATCCCCTTGAGGCGGTTGCGCTCGTCGGCGCTTTCGATCTTGCGCGAGACGCCCGAGTACTTGCCCGTGGGCATCAGGATCAGGTAGCGGCCGGGCAGCGAGATGTTGGTGGAGATGCGCGCGCCCTTGAGGCCNNCCCTTGGAGATCTTCTCGGTGATCGTCCAACCCGAGCGCCCCTGGGTGATCTCGACGTCGCCGATGTTCAGCGGCGTCTTGTTGATGTCGTCGACGTAGAGGAAGGCGTTGCGGCCGAGGCCGATGTCGACAAAGCTCGCTCCCATGCCCGGGAGCACGTTCATCACTTTGCCTTTGTAGATCGAGCCGATGACCTTTTCTTCGCGTTCGAAGTAGATTTCGGCGAGCTGACCGTCCTCAAGGATCGCGACCCGGTTTTCCCAGGGATCGCTGGAAACGAGGATTTCAGTTGGCACGTAGCAGCCTTTCGGTGACGGACGCGCTGTGCGCGCCCGTTACGTTTTTCTAAAGTTTTGCCGCGCCCGAAGGGCGCGCTGGCAAGCCGGCGTCTGCCGACGGTGCCCAGCGCTCGCTACGGCGGCGCGGACCCGAGCGGCGATGCGGCCGGCTCGCTACTGTCCGACGCACTCACTGCGCCCGCGAGGAAACCGCGCACGCAAAAACTTGAAATCGGACGATTGGGGTCTTTCACGCACCCGCGAGGCGGGTCCTCTACCGCCCCGGTCCTCGCACCTTCCGGCCCGACCCGGCCAGGCCGTGGAGATCTGCCGGCGAGTCGGTTCGCAAGTTCGGGTGAGCGACCAACAGCGAAGGCTCGACGCCACGGCCGTATCGAGAGCCGGGGAACGTCCGGCGGGGCGACCGCCGCGGTGAGGTCAGTTTGAGATCGGCGAGCATCTGCGCGCCGACCTTCGTGGCACGCCACGTGACGCTGCCCGAAGCAATGATCCGTGGATCTAACCGCGACGGCGTCGATCTCTTGAGAGCCGTCGGCCGACCACCAGCCTCCAACGCCTGGTGCCGTCGAGTTCGCCCCGCGTCACGCGAACGCGAACGAACAGGCGCGCCATCTCTTCGAACACCGAGGCCACGTGCTGCTCAAAATAGCAGATCGAATCAAGGCGCATTCGCCCAGTCCGCCATCGATAGCCGATTGGCATATAAAACCAACGAAGCGCGGGCCTTTGGCTCGGCGGCACTGTAACCTCCGCGCCGCGTCGCTGCGCCCTCGTCTCCGACTAGTTCCCTCGGCCGTCGACTTGACGATGTGGCCAGCCGGTTCGACTACCCCTCTGCACTTCGCGTGGACAACGGTCCTCAGCGTATCGCAAGCGCGCTGGAGCAATGGGCCCCTGAGCACACCGTCGAGCTGCTCTTCATTCAGCCGGGGAAGCCGACCCACAATGCATTCATCACGTCGTTCAATCCGCGAGTTCGATATGGTCTGATGAATGCAACATCGAGACCGCACGATCATTGAGCCCCCCCGAGGCGTGGCGGCAAAAACTAAGCACTGCGAGATAGTGGCGTCGGGATTACAACGAGGTTCGACCGCATAGGTCACTGTCCAACAAAACGCCGCAAATCTATGCGGAATCGGTTAGAGAGGCGAACTAAGCTTGAAGTCGCACTATCCGCTGGCCTAGCATATGGGGCACCTCCAAAACTACCAACAAGCGCTATCCAACAGTTATCGGTGGCCCAAAAGACGGGCGCAAATCCCGGTGAAGCGACTCTTGCGCATCGGTGGATCTCCGTACGCGCCCGTTTCCGCGGAAATCCACAGTTATCCCTGCCTCCCGATTCGGGGCATATCCCAGTATTAGATCCTGACGCAGGTCCAAACTAGGATTAGGCGAATTGCGCTTTCACACACTACCATTCCGGCTTCGCGAAATAGAGGAAAACCAAATATGCCGACGACCTGCGCCCGTTTCCTCTGCCTAATTAGCCTTATAAGCGCCGTAACAGGATGTAACGTCCTGTCTAACGGGATTACTCCCCCGCAAGTGAGCCAGGTTCCACAGGAATCAAAGGAAGCGTTCAAAGGCCACCTGCCGGATGCGAATGTCGGGCGAGGGATCAATCTGCGCTCGAGAGCTGGCGACTCGTTCGCAACGCTATACAGCTTCCAAGGCGGAGTTGACGGTGATGCTCCGGTAGGTGATCTACTTAATGTGAACGGCACCCTTTACGGTACCAGTAGTGCCGAAAGCGAGGCCTGCGGGCACACATGTGGAACGGTTTTCGCGATCACCACCTCTGGACATAAGTCAACTCTTCACACCTTTACTGGAAACGACGGCGCTATCCCATATGGCTCGCTCATTCAAGTTAACGGCACGCTCTACGGAACCACCTATCAAGGTGGCACGAACGGTTGCGGTAGCGGCACCATTGGGTGTGGCACCATATACAAGATATCGCCGTCAGGCCAGTTTAGTGTTCTTTACGACTTCAAGGGCGGTTCAGACGGGGCTTACCCGTTCGGTGGCCTCGTATACTTAAACGGGACTTTCTACGGAACAACTTCGGAGGGTGGCACGGTCAACCGAGGAACGGTCTTTTCCCTTTCATCATCGGGACAAGAAGCGGTTCTTCATAGTTTTGGTTTAGGTCTTGATGGCTACGACCCGCAGTGCACTCTTATTCCGGTTAACGGAGTTTTGTATGGCACAACAGCCCTAGGAGGAGGCCGAGGCATGAAAACTGGTGGAACGATCTTCAGTATTACGACTAGCGGTGCGGAAAGAGTCATCGACTCCTTCGAGGTCAACACGAAGAAGAGAGGTTATACACCGCTTGCTAGCCTGACTTATGCCGAAGGTAATATCTACGGAACTACGTCAGCTGGCGGTGAAACGAATCACGGGACGGTCTTCAGTATCGCATTCACGGGCAAGAAGCCAAAGAAGGCCGTAACGATCTACAATTTTGCAGGCCCTCCCGATGATGGCCAATATCCAAGCGCGACCTTATCTTACGCTAACGGGACAATCTATGGAACGACAAACTCGGGCGGAGAGGGCATGCTTTACGGCACTATTTTCTCCCTGACTCCTTCGGGGACGGAAACTGTGCTGTACAACTTTAGTCAAAATAGCTCAAACCCGCAATCACCATCGGGGGGCGTTACCTGGCTAAATAGTGTCCTCTATGGAGTTACACAATATGGCGGCTCATACGACCTGGGAACAGTCTACGCGCTTTCTCTAAGAAGCTAAGAAGCGATGGCCCAGGTTCTTGATGTTTTGATGGGTCTTTGGGGAGCTAGCAGTTTGTCGGACTTGTTGAGGGTTCAAGGCAAACGCTTCGAGGCACAGCGCGATGGGTCTTGAAGGGTGCTCAGCGATTTGAGGCGCGGTTGCGCCGCGAAGCGGAGCGCACGTTGGAACTTGCCGAGGAGGCCGACCGCGCCGATGAAGCCGCCGGCGCGCAGCCGGATTTTCCCGCCGAGATCGCTCGCCTCGAAGACCGCCTCAAAGCACTGGCGGCAGGAACGTATCCGAGCTGATGAGATAGCGCGGCAGACGCGGGAGGAGCAAGCTGAGCACGAGGAAGCGCTCCGCGATCGAAAGCGGATCGAGAAAACCAACGGCAAGAAAATGAAGAGTCAACCCCCGGCGCGACCCAAGAAGGACATTCGAGCCAAAGCACAACTCAATCTGACTGACCCGGATTCGCGAATCATGCCGAGCCACGAATGGGCTTGACCCGGTTTGATGGACAAAGTAGTTAGGACTTAGGGCACGAGTTTCAACTCGAATTCCTCTGGCGTAAGGTAGCCGAGGGTCGAGTGAATACGTTGACGATTGTACCAGACTTCGATGAACTCGAAAAGAGCTTTGCGGGCGTCTTCTCGCGTCGCCGGCGTCTCGTCCAGGAGTTCGGTCTTGAGCGTCGACCAGAAGCTTTCCGCGACGGCGTTGTCCCAGCAGTCGCCCTTACCGCTCATGCTGCAGCGGATCTTGTGATTCTTGAGCAAGTGGCGCATAGCGACGCTCGCATACTGGACGCCACGATCGGAGTGCCACACGAGGTCCGAAGGAACTCCACGTCTTTTCAGAGCCATCGTGAAGGCGTCGAGAACGAAGCGTGTGTGCATCGAGGAACTCATCGACCAGCCGATGACCATCCTCGAGTAGAGATCGATAACGGTGGCCAGGTAGAGCCACCCTTCGCCCGTCATGATATACGTGATGTCTCCGGCCCAGCATCGATTCGGCCCGCCTATCTCAGCGGGAGAGAAGCGGCGCTGAACGAGGTTCTCAGCGATCGGGAACGTGTGCTTCGAATCGGTGGTCCTCGGTACGAAAGTCTTGCGGCGCTTGCCGCGAACGCCGGCCGCGCGCATCAAGCGAGCAACGCGCTTGCGCCCACAGCGTTCTTCGACTTTTCGCAACTCCACGTGAATACGCGGAGACCCGTACCGCTTATGGTTCTTTTTGTGGATCGCGATGATCTTCGCAGTAAGATATTCATCGCGAACTTTCCGGGCGCTGGGTGCCCGCTCGAGCCACGCGTAGAATCCAGCCTTCGATGCACTGAGAACGCGGCACATCGTAGAGACTCGGAACTGTGTCCGATGCTCTTTGATGAAAGCGCACTTCAGCGTGACTCTTTTGCAAAGAAGGTGGCGGTGAATGCAATGGGTCAGTGCAACAGCGAAAGAACTAATCGCCGGTGGTGCGTTGCAGAATGGCACAGTTGGGTCGACCCGGTATGTCAGCGGGAGAGAAAGCGGACCTCTGGAGGCGATGGAAGGCCGGCGAGTCGCTGAGCGACATTGCCAGGGCATTAAAGAAGAACGGCGGACCGGTCTTTGGCGTTTTGCGGCTGAGAGGTGGAATTGCGCCCGCCGGTCAGGAGCGCTCTCAGCTCGCGCTTACGTTGGATGAACGCGAAGAAATTTCTCGTGGGATTGCCGCGGGGCTCTCTATGCGATCCATCGCCGAGGGCATTGGGAGATCTCCTTCGACCGTATCCCGTGAGATTCATAGGAATGGGGGGCGAAGGCGGTACCGTGCCGCGGACGCGGACGAAACGGCGTGGGAGCGCGCAAAGCGCCCGAAGAAGTGCCTGCTCGCGACGAACGGTCGGCTGCGGTCCATCGTTGCTAGCAAACTGAAACTGCAATGGTCCCCGCAGCAGATTGCAGGATGGTTGAAAGCTGAGTTTCCAGACGACTCGAATCTGCATGTTTCGCATGAGACGATTTACCGGACGCTGTTCGTGCAGGCACGCGGGGCACTGAAAAAGGAACTTCAGTACAACCTACGGTCGGGACGCGTCATGCGTCACGCACGCACGTCTACCTGCACGGGGGCAGACCCGCTATCAAATCGTCGATGCCGTCTCGATTTGTGAGCGTCCACCTGCGATCGAAGATCGCGCTGTTCCCGGGCACTGGGAAGGCGATCTTCTCTGCGGGGCTCGAGATTCGCATATTGCCACGCTCGTTGAGCGCAAATCGCGATTCACGCTTCTCGTAAGGGTCACACGCCGGGATGCGAAGACCGTCGCCAGAGCCCTCGCCAAACAAGTCCGAAAATTATCGTCGACACTTCGGCGCTCGCTGACGTTGGACCGAGGTCCAGAATTTGCTGCTCACAAGGCCTTCAGTATTGCCTCAGACATGAAGGTCTACTTCTGCGATCCGAAGAGTCCGTGGCAGCGCGGAACCAATGAGAACACGAACCGGCTCCTACGACAGTATTTCCCAGATGGCGTTGATTTGTCGGCATTCTCTCAGCCGACCTCAATCGTATCGCGCTTCGGCTGAATCAACGCCCCCGCAAGACCTTGCAATATCAGACTCCGGCAAGTAAACTAAATAGAGTGTTGCGCCGATGAGTTGAATCCACCGCTGCTTTTTTAACACTTCCCGTTCTTCCTCGAGACGGGCGACCTTGCGGCGCAGCTGTCGGATCTCCTCATCCTGCGACGTCAGCTTGCCGTTCCCACGGAAGGCTTCGTCCGGCTTCGCCTTATACTCACGAAGCCACCGATACAGGGTGTCTTTGGGCAGCCCGAGCGCATCGGCAACTGCCGCTTTGGATTCATTCCCGTCGAGGACGCGGGGGAGAGCTTCGTGCTTGTACTCCGCGGTATGTTTGACGCGTTTCCTTGGCATGGGACACCTTTCTCGGCCACCTAAGCGGGTGACCTATCAAGCTGTCCACGAAACCGGGTGAAATCCAGAGCTACTGGCTACGCCGATAAGCTCGATCGTGCTCGCGCATCTTCGTGGCAGCGGGACGTCGGCCGCTACAGCGGCTCGATCGTAACCGCCACTCCCGTCGGGGCGCGGTCGGCGATGAATGAACTGAAGTCGCACGAAT
>PLFC01000097.1 GCA_003136655.1 Vulcanimicrobiota bacterium | reverse complement strand
GGTCGAGCCTCAGCACAAGCCTTCGCTCGCGAAGGGGCTCGCGCCGTTGTTGTCTCTGACATCGACGCAGATGGTGGCGAAGAAACAGTCTACCTTATTCATGCTGCGGGTAGCGACGCGGTCTTCGTCAACTACGACGTCTCTAAAGAAAACGACGTGGAGCGACTCGTAGAAGTTGCCATCAGCAAATATGGCAGTGTCGATTACGCCCACAACAACGCGGGAGCCAAGCCTCATCCCTTCAATTTGCATGAAATCACGGTTGCAGAGTGGGATCGGATCATTGACACGCATCTGAGGGGAGTCTGGTTGTGCATGAAACACGAGATTAAGGCAATGCTGATCAACGAGAAGGGGCGATTGTCAACACCTCGTCAGCGGCAGGCATCCTGGGAGGACCAATGATGTCCGTTTACACGGCAGCAAAACATGGGATTGTCGGGCTGACCAAAGCTGCCGCTGCTGAGTACGCTCGTTCGGGTATTCGCGTAAACACCTTGTGTCCAGGGCACACCGAAACGCCAATGGATCGGGAACCCCCCGGGGGAATGAAACCCGGACAGATCGGGCGTTACGCACAACCGACTGAACAGGCTAATCCTGCGGTATGGCTGTGTTCAGACTGGGCGAGCTACATCACGGGTGCAACACTTCCCGTAGACGGCGGGGCAACAGCCAGCCTCTAAAGCCAATGAGGCGAGTCGGATGGGTGTGGAAGCTCACCGGCCCATGCCTCGGCCGTTGCCGCGATCGATCTTGGGCTCCTGGCCACGATCGATCTTCGGCTTTTGTCCTTGCTCCAAGGCTCCAAGGCCACGTTGCGCAGGCGCTTGCGTTTTTCTTCTCGCTCGATCCGTAGGTTGACGTTCCGCTCCACATCACGCACGAGCACCTTCCCACCGTCACGCTGCGCCCGCATCAGCAGATCGCCAAAGTCTTGAACTGCGTCCTTGCCGTATGCGATCGTCACGTCTTCGCGCGCCCGCGTTACATCAGTTACATCAACATAGAGCCCCCGCCGCGCTTCCGCGGCCGATGCCAACGCGTAGATGCTATCGACCGTCCGCCCCTGCGACCGATACGACGTCGTCGCATAGCCGTGGTCGATCGCGCGATGCTCGTGTAGGCGTGCAGGTCCCACACCGCGCGCTTCTCGTCGCGCAGCCGCACCAGCTCAAGCCGCCCATCATCGCGATGTCCGGCGAGCGTGTAGAGGTCGCCGTTGACCCCACCGTGCGCGCGCTCCCGGCCAACAAGCACATCCCCGATGCCGAAGCTCCGCTCGCCGAAGTCCGTCGCGTAGATGCGCTCCTCGCCGATCCGCTCGCGCACCGCCTCCCGCGCCAGCTCATTCATCGCGCGCACGTCATCATTGCATCATTGCGCGACGCCACCAGCAACGCGCTCTTGCCGGCCCGCGTCGCCTCCGCCCACGATCGCACCAACGCCACGCGCGCTTCGTCATGGGTCCGATGCTCGCGCACCGCCCCTTCTCTCGCAGCACGTCGAGCGCGCGCGACACCACGCCGGCACGTAAATCGGTCGCCAACTCGCGCAGCCATTCCTCATTCGCCCGTCGTGTCTTCACTAGGTCGAGCGAACCGTGCTCGTCGGCCAACCCACGCAAAACGCTCCCCCGGCCCACGCTCTCGTGCTGCGAGGTATCGCCGAGCAACATCACACGCGCGTCGGCATCGCGCGCCCGCTCGAACAACTCACGCGCTTGCGCGGCACCCAACGTCCCGGTCTCGTCGATCATGAGCACCGTGTGGCCTTCGAACCGTGGTCGTTGCCCTGCCCGTGGAGCGCAGGCGACGTCAAGAACGCCGCGGCGCGGCGGCGAGAATCTCTCGCGAATTCTTGCCGTCGCTGAGCACCAAGGGATACTGACGAGGACAGGGCTCACGAGCAAATGGGGAAAGCCTCGGTTACCACAGCGAGGGTTGGCTGTTGACAACGTCGGAGAACCGCCGGAATGCAGCATCAGTGCAGCATAGCCGGTGGTTCGTCGGTTGAGCGTCGTCCGACGGTGCGAGAGACAATCCGCCGATTTCTCTGCGCTCGCTGCCGCGTAGAGGCGTATCTCTGTACCGCTTGCGATCGTGGCCCGCGTTATTGCTCCGATGGATGCGCACTCGCGGCTCGGCGTCGATTCCAGCGCGAGTCTGATCAGCGTTACCAGAGCAGTGAGCGTGGTCGCCTCAAACACGCCGAACGAGCGCGCAGGTGCGCAGGTATCGTCAGCGACGCAGCAGCGTGACTGAGCAGGGTGCCGCAATGAGCCCCGAACATGACTTATGTAGCATGAGCGCACCGCACGAGGTGTCGGCGCGGCATCATCGGCTGAGGAAACGGCAACAACGCGCGCGAGCGGATCGAGTATCGATGACGAAGCGCATCCCGGCCAGGTGGGCTGCCGTGTTTGTCGCCGCTGGTGCGATCCGTGGATTCGCCATACTCCACTGCGCCCGCGCAGATCCGGGCCTCGGCGGCAAGCGAGGCGCGGCCGAAGGATCCGCACAACCTGAGGCTGTGCGGCGACACGTGACACCGCTGACCGGTCCGCGGCAGCCGAGTCTTTGGCCTCGTCGTCAGTACCCCGCCATTTTTTACAGCCAAATAACTTCGCCGAATATGCGCCGTTTTACGCCGCCGGCAACAGTCGGGAGCGGGATCGCCGGGTTTGAGATCGGCCATGGTCGTCTCCGTTCAGGAAGCGCGTGCGAACAGGTTCGCGAAGGCGGCGTCTAGCTCGCTGAAGCGAAATTGGTAACCGAGCTGCGTCGTTCGCGTGGGCAGCACGCGCTGGCCTTCGGCGACTACGACGGCACCTTCGCCGAAAAGCACTTGCAGCGCGAACGCCGGCACCGGCAAGAAAGCCGGGCGATGGACCGCACTCGCGAGCGAGCGCGTGAACTCGGCGTTGCGCACCGGGTTGGGTGCGGTGGCGTCGAGCGGCCCCGCGAAACCGTCGATTGCGGCCAGATAGATCCCGATTTGATCGTCGATGTGGATCCAGGAATACCATTGCCGCCCGCTCGCGACGATGCCGCCGCCGCCGAGCTTGAAGATGGGCAACAGTTTGGGCAGTGCGCCGCCGTCGGTGCCGAGTACGAGGCCGGTGCGCACGACCGCGACCCGTGCGCCGAACGACTCCGCGCGGTGCGCTTCGGCTTCCCACTCGACGCAAACCTGTGCGAGGAAGTCGCGTCCCGGGGCGCTCGACTCGTCGAACGTATCGTCTTCGCTCGTACCGTAATAGCCGATGGCCGACGCACTAACGTACGCCTTCGGCGGGTTGGCCGATGCGGCGAGCGCTTGCATTAAGGCGCGTGGTCCGTCGACGCGGCTGCTGCGGATGCGCTCCTTCACGGCGGGCGTCCAGCGTTGCGCGACGCTTTCGCCGGCGAGATTGACTACCGCGTCGGCACCCTCGCAGGCGACGGCGGCGGCTACCGGATCGCGCAGCGATGCGGTGGTGACCACATCGCCGCGCGCCCTCAGAGCCGTTACGAGATGTTTGCCGATGAAGCCGGAGGCTCCGAGGACCGTGACGTTCATACGACGCTTAGACGCCGCATGGGTTAGGCCGGTGCGAGCGCCCCGCTGCCGACGATCGCCTCCAACTCGGCCGCTTCCTTGGGAATCGACGCGGTGATCACTTCGGGATCGCCGCTCGTGCAGAGCACGTCGTCCTCGATGCGAATGCCGATGCCTTTCCAGCGCTCGGGCACGTCGAGATCGGGCTGCACGTAGAGGCCGGGCTCGACGGTGAGCACCATGCCCGGCGCGAGCGGACGGTACTCGTCGGCGTCGTCTTTATACCGGCCGACGTCGTGCACGTCGAGGCCGATCCAGTGACCCGTGCGATGCGGGTAGAAGTCGCGATGCTTCTCGGTTTCGATCAATTCGTCGATGGAGCCCGAGAGCAGGCCGACGTCGACGAGACCTTCGGTCAACACGCGCACGGCGGCTTCGTGGTAGGCGTTGTACGAACGTCCGGGCCGCACTTGTTCGATGCCGGCTTTTTGCGCGGCCAGCACGATGTCGTAGAGGGCGCGCTGCTCGGCGCTGAAGCGGCCGTTGACCGGCCACGTGCGGGTGACGTCGGAGGCGTAGACGTCGAGTTCCGCGCCGCTGTCGACGAGCACGAGTTGGCCCTCGTACAACCGGTCGCGATTGGTATTGTAGTGAAGTATCGTGGCGTTGACGCCGCCCGCGACGATGGAGGGATACGCCACGTCTTGCGCGCCGGCCAAGCGATAGTTGTACTCGATGATCGCTTCCAGTTCGTATTCCCACAGGCCGGGACGCGTGGCGCGCATGCCCGCCTCGTGACCGGCGCGCGTCGCCGCGGCCGCGCGGCGCATGATCGCGAGTTCTTCGGGCGTCTTGTGCAGACGCAATTCGTGAACGATCGTGCCGGGTTCGACGTACGAAAGCGGCGCCTTCCCACCGCGCCGCACGCGATAGCGCGCTTCCTTGACGGCGGCGAGGATGATGCGATCGAGCGGTTCGTCGACGCCGAGCGCGTAGTGCAGCGCGAGCGCGCCGTTGAGGTAATCGGGCAACTTCGCGGCGAGTTCCCCGATCGGATATGCCGCGTCGAAACCCAGATCGTCGACCGCGCCTTCGACGCCGACGCGCTTGCCCGTCCAGATTTCGGCCTCGCGGTCGCGCGGGCGCAAGAAGAGCACGTCGCGTTCGCCGCTCTTGTGCGGCGCGATCACCAGCACCGCTTCGGGCTCGTTCAAGCCGGTCAGATAATAGAAGTCGGAGTGCTGGCGGTACTCGTACTCGGTATCGGCGTTGCGCGTGGCGTGCGGCGCGGCGGGGATGACGGCGACCGCGTCTCCGAGCGCTTTGGCCACGGCTTCGCGGCGGGCGGCATAGACGTTCATGCCGCTGTATTCGTCGTCGTGCCGCCCCGCGCTTGCCGCAGGGGCGGCACGACGGCACGCGGTTAGGTGGCGGCCGGAACGGGCGCGGGCGACGCCGCCGTGCCCGACGACTTGTGATGGTGGTGCTTACTCGTTGCGGCCGCGGAGGCTGCCGGAGCGGGCGACGCGGCGGGAGCCGGCGACGCGGACTTGTGAAACCATCCGTGCGACGTCGCCGAGGGCGAGGGCGCGGCCTTGGTGCTCTTGCTGCTGCCGCTCGACGACTTCTGGCCCGAGAGGTGGTTGCCGGCGGCCTCGGCGGCCGACTTGCAGGCGTAGTTGCCGTGCTTGGTCTTGCCGTAATACTGGTCGCCCTGCTCGTGGTAAACCTTGGAACTCGTGTTGACCCAAACGACCGGGTCGCCGGCCGCGCACTTGGGCTGGGTGCTCGAAGATTGTGCGAACGCCGGGGCCGAGGCGACTAAGAACGCGGCGACCGCGAAGGCGTGGAACGAACGCATGGAACGCATGGATGAAAAACTCCCGATGGATCGATGATTGCGGAATGCCGCGAGATTCGCGCCGAAGGGCGAGCAACCTTACGGGAATTGCCGTTCGTTCGCGAATGGTGGCGGCGATGCAGGTCTTGGTGATCGGCGCCGGGCCGGCCGGAGCCGCCGCGGCAATCGAACTGGCGCGCGGCGGCGCGAACGTGCGCCTCGTCGAGAAGTCGCATTGGCCTCGGGCGAAAACGTGCGGCGACGGCATCTCACCCCCGTGCGTCGTCGAGACCGACGCGCTGGGCATCGACCTGAGCGACCGCATGAAGCTGGCCGAGGGCGACCTGGTGACGCCGGGCGGCCTGTCGATGCGCAGCGGTTGGCGCGCGGAGACGCCGTGGGGCACGATCGTGGAACGCCGCGATTTCGACGGACGCCTCGTGGATGCGGCGATTGCCGCGGGCGCGCGTTTCGACGACGGGACGACGGTCGAAGCCCTCGCGAAGGGCAGCGCGCGCAGCCGGCCGACCGCGACGATTGCCGGCAAGGCGGAGCCGTTCGACGCGATCGTCTTGGCCGAGGGCGCGACCGGACCGCTCGCGAGCCGCGCCGGATTCGGCAAGCACAAGACCAGACTCGTGGCCGTGCGCGGCTACGCCGACTCCGTCCGTCCGCTCGATCCCGTCTTCGGTCTGTACTTCGAGCGCGGCATCTCGCCGGGCTACGGCTGGATCTTCCCGCTCGGTGAGCGCCGGGCCAACGTGGGCCTGCTGCTCGACGAGGGCCAGGTGCGCAGGCAGGGCGGCAACATCCGCAAGTTGCTCGCGAACTGGCTCGCCGTCAGCCCCTCGGCACGGAGCGCCTTGGGCCCGTCGCCCGAGTTGTCGTCGATCTCGGGCGGCGTGATCCCGACGGGACGCGGGCTCCGTGTGGCCGGCGGCATCTTTCTGGCGGGCGACGCGGCCGGCGTGGCCGACCCGTTTTCGGCCGAAGGCATCTCGCAGGCGCTGGGCACCGGCCGCGCGGCGGCTAAGGCGCTTCTCGACAACGGCCCCGGCGAGCGAGCTGCCCGCGCCTACGCCCAGGCGCTGCGTCCCTTCGACCGAAACGCCCGCGAGGCCAGGCGCTTCCGCTTGGGCTTCGGCTACGTCATGGACCCGCTCGTGCGGCGGGCTCTGCACCGTCCGGCGCTCGCGCACCACCTGAGCGCCAACGGCATGTTCATGAAGGAAAGCCTTCCCGCGTTTCTTCTGGGAATAGTCAAGCATTGGTAGCCGCGGTCACCGACGCCGAGTCGCTCCCGCCGGGATACTGTCACGAGGAGGACTGGGCGCTGTGGCTTTACGCAACCGACTAGCGAAAATGATCGTCGACCCGGCGTTCCGTCATCCGGAACTCCTGAAGCTGATCTTTGCGCTCGACGACATCACCGGAATCGATCTGGTCAAGACGCTGGCGCCGTTCAAATTGGTGCCCGCCTCGGCCGAGGTCTTCCAACGGAGCTTCGCGCACTTCGTCTCGGGCGAGGAGATCTCGCTCTCGTGCGCCACCCAGCTCGCGGCCATCGTGCCCGACGATCCGGCGGCCTGTCGCTACCTGCTGATCCAGGCCGGCGAGGAGAAGACGCACTTGGACCACTTCCGGTCCAAGCTCGACCAGTTCGGGCTGGGCGAGGCGCGACTGGGCAAGTTCGTGGCACCCAACTTCCGCAACTTTGGTGAGGCGATCGAGAAGCGCATCGCCAAGGGCGACTACGTGAACGCTTTCGTGGGCAACAACATCGTGGTCGAAGGTTTGGCCATCTGTCTGCTCGAGCTAGGCTGTAAGGACATGCGCGCGAACTCCGACGAGATCGCGAAGTTTCTCGATTTCGTGCTCGAGGACGAGCGCCATCACGTGCGCTTCGGCGAGCGTCGCCTGCGCGTGTGGAACGAACAGGGCCGCGTCAACGAACGCGACGTCGCAGACTTCTACGGCGAGATGTGGGGCTATGTCGAAGGCGCCATCGCCGAAATTCCCGACGTCGTCGAGTCGCTCGGCCTCGAATCCGATTTCCTGTTGGGCGAAGCCAAGCGTTTCTTCGAAGCGCGGCTCGCGGGCGCGGGCCTCGCGGTGACGGCCTGAACCTCCGCGGCATCGGGATCGTCTCGTTCGCGCACGGCGCGAGCGACTTCCATTCCGGCGTCGTTCGGCTGCGAGCGTGGTGCTCGCCGTGCAGAACGCACCGGGCGTCGCACTCGGCGTTCGGCGCCGGGTCGGCGCTCGTCGCGCTGCTCGGCATCGTGGTCGCTCGCTCCGGCCCGGCCCTCGTCTGGGCCTCCGCGGCACCGCTGGCTGCGGCTGCAGCGTACGGGTTCATCGCGCTTCGCATGGGTGCCGTTTCGAGAGGTTAGGGGCAGCGCGCTAGCGGGTACGACTGCCGTCATGCGCGCCGTCGTCGTCGAACATCTTCACCAACAAGGCTCTTTGCACGAAGTACCGGTTCCGGAGCCGGGCCCGACCGACGTGCTGGTCAGGATTACCGTGGCCGGCATCAATCCGGTGGACTGGAAGATTCGCGACGAGTATGGGCACGCGCTGCCCTTCGTGCTGGGTCAAGATTTCGCGGGCATCGTGGTCGGTTCGGGCGCGGCCGTGAAGCATTACTCGCAAGACGATCGCGTCTTCGGCATCGCGCGCGAGCATGGTGCGTATGCCGAGTATACGGTGGTTCCCGAAGACGGCAAGGGCCAGCCGATCGCACATATTCCCGATAGTGTGGGCGACGCCGATGCTGCCGGTCTGCCGACCGCCGGCTTGACGGCGCTCGCCGCGATCGAACGCATGAACGTCGGCGCTGGATCGACGCTTGCGATCGTCGGGGTCACCGGGAGCGTCGGCCAGTTTGCTACGCAACTCGCCAAGAATCGCGGCGCCGAGGTCATCGGCGTCGGCTCGGTTTCGCACACGGAGTTTCAGCAGAAGCTCGGGCTCGAACTGTACATCCCCTATGAAGTCGAAGAGGCGGCCCAGACGTTACGCAGGCGCTATCCCGACGGCGTCGATTTCGTGTTGGATCTCGCTAGCGACCCCGAGGCGATCAAAGGTTATGCCGACGTGCTGAAGCAGGGCGGAACGATCGGCTCGACGATCCGCTCGATCGACGCAGGATTCTTTAAGGAGCGCGGACTGAACGGTCTCAACGTTAATCTCGACGAGTCACCGCAGAGTTCGCACGACGGCCTGCGCCGTCTAGCAGCGATGGTGGAACACGGCGAGCTCCGCGTGCCGCTCGCCGCCGAGCACGATCTCGAGGACGCGCTCGAAGCGCTCGAGGAGGTCAAGGCGGGTAAAGTGACCGGCAAGTCGGTGCTGACCGTGGAGCCGCGCAATCTGAACTAGGCGCGCTTCCCCTCGCTGCAGTTCGCGCGACCGGCGAAGCGGCCCGGTGCGAACGTTGCTTTGGGATCGAAGCGGTGCTTGATGTCGCGCTGCGTCGCCGGTGAGGTCATTTCGTTACCCCACATCTTGAGGCCGTCGCGCAGCATCTCGGGGGCGTTGAAGATCGTGTACGTCGGCGACGACGTGCCGAGCGACGCGTCCAGACGCTCGACGGCGGCGGCGAACTCGGCCGTCAGTTTGGTGCTGACGCGTACGTATGCGTCGCCGCCCAAAATATCCAGGAGCGACTCGGCGTGCAACTCGTGGCGGGTTGCGGCGTGTGCGAGCGCGTCGCAGCGGGAGAGCGCCTCGCCGGGCAAGCCGCAGGAGCGATAGGTCAACGAACGTTCGCCGAGCCGCGCGCCGTATGCGTCGAGCAGACGCGCGAAGGCGCTGGTCGCGGCGGTTCCGTCGAGCAGCGTCGTCTCGGGTACGCCCGCCGCGCCGATGGCCGAACGCAGGTCGCGCGTCGCGCGATCGACCAGCGTGTGCGAGCCCTCGAACATCAGGAAGAGCCGGCCTTCTTGACCGTCGCGGCCGCCGGCTTCGGGGAAGCCGTGGAGCGCGATCGCAACCGACGGTTCCACGTCGAGCGCGGCGACGTGCTCGACCGCGCGGCGCCGCGTTCGCTCGGGCAACGCCGCGAGCGCAACGCGGGTGGTTTCCGGCAACGGGAGCGTCTTGAAGTTTGCGCGCGCGAGCACGGCGAGCGTGCCGAGCGAGCCGCACCAGAGTTTGCTCATGTCGTAGCCGGTGACGTTTTTGACGACCATGCCGCCCGCTTTCGCGACGGTGCCGTCGGCCAAGACGACGGTCGAGCCGATGACGAAATCGCGCGGCCGCCCGAACGTCGCGCGACGCGGGCCGGACCAACCCGAAGCGAGCAATCCGCCGACGCTGCTCAATCCGGGCGACGGTGCATCGAGCGGCACGAACTGGCCGCGCTCGGCAAGCGTCGCGTTGAGGCGTTCGACGCTCCGGCCGCATTCCACCGAGATCGTCAGGTCGCGAAACTCGTACTCGAGTACCTTGTCGAGCCGCGCGGTGGAGATCGCAATATTATACCGCGCGGGCGAAAAGCCGATGCCCTGCAGCGTTCCGCCGCCGAAGACGACGACGGCTTCGCCCGCTTCGTTGCAGGCTTTCACCACGGCCGCGAGTTCCTCGATCGAGGCCGGCGCGAGGGCGCGCAGCGGTACCTTGCCGCCGAGAGCGAAGGCCGCCGGATCGAGTCCCGGCGCTAAAGCCACGCGCCGCCCGCCGCGAGCGTCTGCCGTTGCGACTGCGTTTGCGCGGGATTGCGCACTTCACCGCACACCGCTCCGCTCGGGAAGATCTTCTCGGGATTGAACAAGCGCTTTGGATCGAAAACGTCGCGCAAACGCGCCATCGCAGCGAGGTCGTCAGGCGAGAACACGAGCGGCAGCGTCTCGCGCTTCTCGTAGCCGATGCCGTGTTCGCCCGAAATCGTGCCGCCGAGCGCGATGCACGCTTCCAGAATCGCCTTGCCGGCGGACGCGACCGCGTCGACTTGCGCGCGTTCGCGCCGGTCGAAGATCAGCAGCGGGTGCAGGTTGCCGTCGCCCGCGTGGAAGACGTTGCCTACCGGCAGTTTGTGCGCGCGCGCGATCTCGTCGACGCGTTGCAAGGCCTGTGGCAGCCGCGTGCGCGGCACGGTGGCATCTTGGATGTAGTAGTTGGGTGCGATGCGTCCGAGCGATCCCGCCGCACCCTTGCGCGAGGCCCACAGCGCTTCGCGTTCGGCGGCGCCTGCGGCGGCGCGCCACGAGAGTGCGCCGCATTCGCGGGCGATCTGGGCGATCGTGCGTTCGCCGCTCTCCGCGTCGTCGGGATAACCGGCGATCTCGACCAGCAGCACCGCGCCCGCATCGGTGGGGTAGCCCGCGTGATAGTGCGCCTCGACCGCGCTGACGATCAGCTTGTCCATGATCTCGAGCGCCGTTGGCAAAAGGCCGGCGCCCACGATCGCCGAGACCGCCGCCGAGGCCGCTTCGACATCGCCGAAGGCGGCGACGCAGACGCGCGTCGAGCGCGGCAACCGCAACAGGCGCACGTCGATCGCGGTGATCACGCCCAGCGTTCCTTCGCTGCCGACGAGCACGCCGGTCAGGTCGTAACCCGCGCCGTCGAGCGCTGCATAACTGAGGCTGCCGTCGGTCCGCACGTACTCGACGCCGAGCACGTGGTTGGTCATCGAACCGTACGACAGCGCATGAGGGCCGCCGGCGTTGGTGCCGGTATTGCCGCCCAGCGTCGAGATCTTCTGCGAGGACGGATCGGGCCCGAAGAAGAGACCAAACGGCGCCGCGGCCTTCGACAATTCGAGGTTGATCACGCCTGGTTGCACGCGAGCGCGACGATTGCGCGCGTCGAGCGCGAGCACGCGATTCATGCGCGCGAAGGAGATGACGATGCCGCCTTCGACGGGCACGGCGCCGCCGCACAGGCCCGTGCCCGCGCCGCGCGGCACGATCGGCTCGCCGCATTCATACGCGATGCGCACCACGTCGGCGACGTCCCGGGCGTCGCGCGGCAACACCACGGCCAACGGCAGCCGCTCTTGGCTATAGGCGTCGTACGCGTAGACGCTGAGGTCTTCGGGTGCGGTCAGCACCGCATCCGAGCCCAATGCCTCGTACAGCCGCGCGATCGTACTCATGGATACAGCAGATACTTCTGCCGATCGAGGTAAAACTCTCGTTCGCGCGCTTGCCAGCCGGCCAGAATCGCTTCCACGCTCGAACCGTCTTCGAGCCCGCGCCGCAGCGAATCGGTACCCCAGTCCTTGTCGAGGCCCGCGGCGTCCTTGATCTGCAGTTGCCGCGGGGCGACCTTGCGCGCCGCGACCAGCAACTCGACCGCCGTGCGCACCGGGCGGAACGCGCGCGGATCGAAGACCGACAACTCCACGCCCGTCAGCGTCTTGCCGGCCCAGAAGCCCGACATCGGCGCCCAGGCGGCCGGGCGAAAGCGCACGCCCGGAATGGGCCGGGCATTGAGATACGTGGCGAGCGCTTCGCCGTCGACGCCCAGACCGCCGGCATATTTGAACGGCTTGGTGTATCCCGTGCCGTTATTGATACCCGCCGCATCGATCAAGCCGGTGGCCGGATAGACCAGCGTCGTGTCCCACTCGGGAATGTTCGGCGAGGTTTGTACCCAAGCGAGACCGGTATCCGGCCAGAGCATCGAGCGTTTCCAGCCGCGCATCGCTATCACGCGCAGCGTACAGTCGATGCCGAATCGCCCGCGATACATCTGCGCGAGTTCGCCGACGGTAAGGCCGTGGCGCACGGGCAGCGGATATAAGCCGATGAACGAGGAGAAGCGCGGCTCGAGCACCGGGCCTTCGATCGTCTCGCCGCCGAGCGGATTGGGCCGGTCGAGCACCCACACTTCCTTTTTCTCGGCTCCCGCGGCTTGCATCAGGTAAGCCAGCGTCGAGATGTAGGTGTAAGCGCGGTCGCCGACGTCTTGAATGTCGAACAACAAAACGTCGACGCCCGCCAGCATCGCGGCCGACGGGCGACGCGATTTGCCGTAAAGGCTGTACACCGGCAGGCCGGTGCGCGCATCGACATACGAAGGCACGTAATCGCCCGCGGGCCGGTCGCCGCGAAAGCCGTGTTCGGGCGAATAGATCGCTTTCACGCAGATCGCCGGGTTGCGCCGGATTGCATCGACGATCGACTCGAGTTGCGAGGTGACCCCGGTTTGATTGGTCACGATGCCCACACAGCGGCCGTGCAAGTCGTGCCACGCATCGTGCAAGAAGACTTCGTCGCCGAGTTCGACGGCGGCGGGCGGCCACGGCGCGGCCCCGAGCCGCTGGGGAACGAGGCCGGCCGCGAAGAGGGCCAGCGCACAAAGCAGAACGGCGAAGCGCATGCTGCGCGCCTCCACCGCGCGAGCCGCGGCTTCCTCCGCTGCGTTGCCTTCCGATTGCGTCCCGGGTGGGCGGCCGCGGGCCGTCGAAGGACTCCGAGGCCGTATGGAGCGCGATGAAAGCCGGCAACGGGTATTGGTCGTGGACGACGAGCCGGCGATTCGCGATGTCGTGGCTCGTTATCTGCGCGACGAGGGGTTCATCGTGGATGAAGCCGGTGACGGCATCTCCGCGCTCGAGCAGGCCGCTGCAAGCCCGCCCGACTTGCTGATCCTCGACCTCAACCTGCCGCAACTCTCGGGCGTCGAGGTGTTCCGGCGCCTGCGCGAACGCAGCGACGTGCCGGTGATCATGCTGACCTCGCGGGTCAACGAAGTCGATCGGGTCGTCGGCTTGGAACTCGGCGCCGACGACTATGTGGGCAAGCCTTTCAGCCCGCGCGAGGTCGTGGCCCGGGTCAAGACCGTGTTGCGACGCTACCATCGCGAGCCCACGAGCGTCGCGGGCAAGCCCTCGGGCGAGCCGCCGCAGCGCATCGGCGAACTCGAGATCGACCGGACCGGGCACGAGGTCCGCGTGCGCGGCAAAGCGGTCGCGCTGACCCCGATGGAATTCAAGATTTTCGACGTGCTGGCGAGCAATCTCGGCCGGGCCTTCAGCCGGGATCAACTCCTCGACAAAGTCTCCGTCGACGGCGGCGCGCACGTCTTCGACCGAACGCTCGATCGCCACATCGCAAACCTCCGCCAGAAGCTCGAAAGCGACCCGGCTCGCCCGCGGTACGTCGTGACCGTTTTCGGCGTCGGCTACAAATTGGTGGAGGGCGCGTGAGAGAAGTCGTGCACGAGATGCGCAACCAGCTTGCGGTTGCGGTCGCCAACATCGAAGCCTTCATCGACGGCAAGATCGAGCCCAGCACCGCGCGTTTACACGCCGTGCTCCAGGCGCTGAGCGAACTCGACGTCTTGATGAACGACTTGAGCCGGGCGAAGAAGGCGGAAGAAGATCGTGCGGGCACGGCCGGCCTCGACGGTCGGCCCTCGTCGAGCATGGAGACGAACATGCAGGCGATCGACGTCTGCGGGCTGATCCTCAACGAGGCGACGGCCATGGAGGCCACGGCGCAGGCCAAAGGCGTGCGCTTCGGCGTGCATCGCTGCCTGGTGCCCAATGCCGCGTGCGCGAGCTTCTACGGGGATCCGGCACGGATCGGCCAGATCCTCAAGAACGTGTTGCTCAACGCGATTCGTTACACGCCGGCGGGCGGCGCGGTCGAGGTCAACTGCCTGCGTCGCGACGGCTCGCTGGTCTTTACCGTCGACGACGGCGGCCCGGGCGTGGCCGACGACGAGCTATTGAAAATCTTCGAGCGTGGTTTTCGGGGCAGCGCGTCGGCCTCGACACCGGGCAGCGGCATCGGGCTCGCGCTGGTCAAGAATTTCGTCGAACAGCAGGGCGGCTCGATCGTGGTCAGCCGCGCGCCGCAAGGCGGCGCTGAGTTCACGGTAACCCTGCCGGGACGTCCGGCCGACGAGCATGCCGATTGCGTGGCTTGCGGGGTCAGGGTTTTGTAACGGTTTCGGCTCCTTCACCCCGCCTTCATAACCCGCGGGCTTCCCGGTGTTAGCTTCCGTGAACCATGGCTATATCCGGAGTACGCCGCATGAGCGACCTTCACCAACGCATCTTCGTCAATTGTCCGGCACATGCGGCCAAAGACTACATCGCTCGCTTTTTCGACGCGAAGCGAAGTGCCGGTCACTCGGGGCCGAGCGACCCGATTCGGCTGGCCCTGCGTGCCCCGGTGAATTTGCCCGCGCTGCAAACCGAGATCGTGTTGCAGCGCGACGTGGTGGCGTCGGTCGCGCCGATCGACGACGCCGGCCAGGACCTCGCGCGCATGAGCGTCGAGTGGGAGCCTGCGGGCGGAGGCCCGTTCCCGCGCTTCCGCGGCACGCTCGTCGCGTCGAACGATGAAGGGTACGAGAGTTTTTCGCTCGTGCTCGACGGACAGTACGAGCCGCCCCTCGGCGCAGGCGGCGCCGCCTTCGACGCGGCCTTGGGACATCGTATCGCGATCGCGACCGCACGCAACCTGCTTTCCGAAGTGCGCGACGGCATCGAGAAGGCCTACGCCGCAAGCGAATACTCCAAGCAACTGAAGCGCGACGAAGAACTGCAGTCGCGTCCGAAATCATGAAGAAGAAGGCCGCGCCCCTCGCGGTATTCCTCGCCGACGCGGCGCTCGTGGGTACCGGCGTGATCCATCTCTATCTCGTCGCTCTGCTCGTCAAGTCGCGGCAAGCGGCAGGCAGGGCCGAAGGCGCGTCATGAACGACGACGGCGATACGCTCAGGCTCTCCACGACGCTCTCGCTCTGGTTCGCAGCGGCGTCGATCTTGCTCTTTCACGGCTTCAACGCGTACGTCTACTACGTGGACCGCGAGCCCGGATCGCGGCGGCACGCGGCTTAAGCCGGGTTGCCGGCGTCGCGCACGGCGAGTGCCATGATCCATTCCTCGTGCGTTTGGAGCACGAGCACCGGCATGCTTCTCGCGCTCGCCTCGATGCGCGCGCCGTCGCCGCCGGCCGTATTGCGCGTGGGATCGAGCACGATGCCGAGGTAGCCGAGACCGGCGCAGATTTCGGCGCGCGTCTCGGCGTCGTGTTGACCGATGCCGCCGGTGAACGCCAACGCATCGAGGCCGCCGAGCGCCGCGCTCAGCGCGCCGATCGCGCAGCGGATGCGGTAGGTGAAGACGTCGAGTGCCAGCAGCGCGCGGGCGCTACCGCTTTTCGCCGCCGCGCGCACGTCGCGAAGATCGCCGCTATCTCCGGCGAGGCCGCGGACGCCGGAGTCTTCGTTGAGCACGCGATCGAGTTCGTCGAGCGAGTATCTTCCGCTGCGCAAGAGATGCAACACCAGACCCGGATCGAGCGAACCCGAGCGCGATACCATCGTCACGCCGTCGAGCGGCGTGTAACCCATCGTCGTCTCGATCGAGACCCCGCCCGCGATCGCGGCCAGCGAGCAGCCGCCGCCGAGGTGCGCGCAGATCAGCCGCTCGCTCGCGGCCGTGCCGAGTTCGGCGCGAGCGCGCGCCGCGCAATAGGCGTAACTGAGACCGTGATACCCGATCTTGCGCAGACCCGACTCGTACCAGGCGTAGGGTCCGCTGAAGACGGCCGCGCGCTCGGGTATCGTGCGGTGAAAGGCCGAGTCGAAGACGCCGAATTGCGCTACGGCGGGCCGTTCGGCATCGAATGCCGCTTTGGTAGCGAGCACCGCGCGCGAATGCAGCGGCGCCAAACCCATCGCCGCCTCGATGTCGGCGGTCAGGCTCGCATCGAACGGCACGGCCGCGGCCCGCGGCACCGTGGCCGTCTGCACGACGCGATGCGCGGCTACGTCGAAGCGCATCGCGCCCAAGTCGGCGAGGAGGCCGCGCACGGCCTGCGCGACACCGGTGGAATCGTCGCGATAGAGACGCTCGCCGGACCACGCGGGCGCCTGCGGGGCCTCGGGCCGCGAGGCTGCATCGACCTCGAGAAGTTGCGCCTTCACGCTGCGCGAGCCGGCGTTGAGCGCGAGAATTCGCATCGACGCCCCGCTTCGGCTGCGGAAGGTTCGTGCCCGCTTCACGGCCGCTTCACCCGAACGTCGTAACGTCGCGGCATGAGCATCTTCGAACGGATCTTGGTCCCGGTGGACGGCTCGCCGCAATCCCGGCGGGCGATCGAGNNATCCCACGCCGCTGCTCGACGAAGCCTGTGCCGACGGCGAGCGCATCCTTGCCGCCGCCGCGCGCGACCGAAGGCGTGATGCGCGAGAGCACGGTGCCCGTGCTCGTGGTTCGTGTCCACGGTATGTCGCCCGATCCGGGCGACATCGCCGCTTCACAGCGCCTTCACGATACGCTCGTAACGGACGATTAGGCTTTCCCGGTCATGAAAAAAGATGCGCCTTCGCACGAAGAGCCTCTGCCGGCTACTCTGGGCTTCGTGTTCGCGCTCGGAATCTTCATAGCCGTCGTCTGGGTCTCGATGTTCTTCCTTTTGTCGAGCAGGTGGTAAGCCGTGCACATGTATCGTTCCGAACGGCTATGGATGACGCTCGGCATCGCGATGCTGGTCGTTTTTCTCGCCACGCTGACCACCGCCGCGCTCGTCGACGGCTTCGTGCCGCCGAGTCACGTGCAGAGCATCGATCCCACCAAGGTGTCGCAGACGCCGCCCTTCGATCATCCCGGGCTGCGCAAGCTCGGTAACGGCTCGTACGAGGCCTACTACGTGGCGCACATCTTCTCGTTCGATCCGCAGCACCTGGTCATACCCGCGGGCGCGCACGTCACGTTCTACGTGACCAGCCCCGACGTGGAACACGGCTTCAGCGTTCCTGAGACGGGCGTCAATACGATGGTGACGCCGGGCTGGGTCAGTACGGTTTCGCACACGTTCAAGACGCCGGGCAAGTTCTTGCTCGTCTGCAACGAGTATTGTGGCGCGGGCCACCAACTCATGGCCGGCAACATCGAGGTGAAATGAGATGGCTACCATAACGAAGCCGCCGGATATCGCGCTCACGGCCCGATCCCCCGAAGACGTTTCGCCCGGCGGCAAGGCGCTCTGCCTGTGGCACATCTACACCGGGACGGTCGCGCTGACGCTGGGCGCGCTCTTCGGGCTCTTGCAGGGCTTCTCGCGCGCGAACTTCCTGGTGATGCCGCCCTGGTTCGATTATTACCGCACGCTGACCGCACACGGTGTGCTCATGGCGCTGGTGTTCACCACGTTCTTCATTACCGGCCTGATGACGTACGCCACCTACAAATCGATTCCGCGACCCGGCCGGTCGCTCGTGCTCGGCTGGACGGGTTACAGCGTGATGCTGATCGGCACGGTGTGGGCCGCGCTCGAGATTCTCTCCGGCAATGCGACGGTGCTCTACACGTTCTACGCACCACTCAAAGCCGATCCCGGCTTTTATCTGGGCGCGACGCTGCTGATCGTGGGCACGTGGCTCGTGGCCTTCGACATCATCGGTAACGTCGGCTGGTTTCTCAAGAACAATCCGGGCGAGAAGATTCCGCTTCCGGCGTACATCACGAGCGTGACCTTCGTCATGTGGATCATCGCGACGCTCGGCGTGGTCGCCGAAATGCTGCTGCTGATTCCGTGGGCCTTCGGCTGGACCAAGGGCATCGACGTCGAGTTGACGCGCATGCTCTTCTGGTATTTCGGCCACCCGCTGGTCTATTTCTGGATCATGGGCGCCTATCTGATCTGGTATCTCGTCGTGCCGACGACATACGGCGGTAAAGTCTTCAGCGATGCCTTGACGCGCTTGTCGTTCATCCTCTTGCTGTTGCTCTCCACGCCGGTCGGCTTGCATCACCAGTTCTTGGAGCCGGGCATTTCCGCCGGCTGGAAGTGGTTGCACACGCTGACCACCTACGGCGTGGTCATCCCGTCCTTCCTGACGGCCTTTGCGGTGTTCGCCTCGTTCGAGATGGCGGCGCGGCGCGCGGGCAAACGCGGGTTCGTCGCCACCGTGCGCTGGCTGCCCTGGGGCAATCCCGCGTTCAGCGGGGCGGCGCTGGGCATGCTGCTCTTCGTGCTCGGGGGCGCGGGCGGGGTGGTCAACTCCTCCTACTCGATGGACGTGTTGGTGCACAACACGATGTGGATCGTGGGCCACTTCCACGTGACCGTCGGCGGACCGGTGGCACTGAGCTTCATCGGCGCGGCCTATGCGCTGGTGCCGACGTTGACGGGCCGCAAACTCTACGCGCCCAAGCTCGCGGTCGCGCAGACCTGGGTTTGGTTCGTGGGCATGCTCTTGATGTCGATGTCGATGCACATCGCGGGTTTGCTGGGCTCGCCGCGGCGCACGTCCGACGTCACCTACTTCGGAGCGGCGGGCGCGCAGTCGTGGCACCTGGAGATGGTCTTCGCTGCGATCGGCGGGACGCTGCTCTTCATCAGCATCCTCATGTTCGTGACCGTTGCGGTCGGCACGCGCCTGCGCAACGAAATCCCCGACCGGGAGCCGACCTTCGAATTCGCCGANNGCCGCCGCAGCCTACGCCGGCCCGATCCACGATCAGTTATCGCAAACGCACTATCTCGCGCCGGGCATGCGAACGTGGTAGCGATGCTGTTCGCGGCCGTCACCGCGTTCGTCCCGGTGCTCGCACCGGGCGACGCGGTTCCGGCCGTGCCGTTAGTCGATCAACTCGGTCGACCGTTCGATTTCTCCGCGCTGCGCGGCCGCACGGTCGTCGTCGGTTTCGGGTACACGCGTTGTCGCGACGGCGACGCGTGTCCGATGGTCGGCGCTAAACTCGCCAAGGTGCAAGCGCTCGTCCGGCACGACCCGATCACGATCGTCGAGATGACGGTCGATCCGGCGCGCGACGACCCGGCGACGCTGCATGCTTACGGCGCGATGTTCGGCGCCGACCCGGCGCGTTGGCGCTTTGCCACGGGACAGCCCGCCGCCGTGACGGAACTAGTCGAGCGCTTCGGCGTCGAGATCTCGCCGTCGCAGCCCAACGGACAGATTCCCCACAGCGAAGCGGCGATCGTCGTCGACGCGCAAGGCCGCGTGGCCGACCGGCTCGCCGGCGACGACTGGACGCCCGCCGATTTGGTCGCGCGCGCACGCAGCGTCGCGGGGCGCCCGACGAGCGCGTTCGATCAACTGCGCATCGCTCTGACCCGCGGCATCGAAGCCGCCTGCGGCGGCGGCAAGAGCGGCGTGACGCTCGGCGCGGGGATGTTGATCTTCTTCGCGCTCGTAGGCGGCTTCGGCTACGTGCTGCTCCGCGCGTTTCGGCTCGGTCCGCCGAAGATCGACGCGCAGTCGACGATCCAAGCGGCTTCTGTAGCCCGGATCACGCCCGGAGAGTAGCTCGATCGCGTCGTCCGTTACGGGACGAATCTCGTCCGTGCTCTGCATTGCGGCTCGGCCTCCCGTGGTCGATAGTCTACGACACCTCAGCCGGCCGACGGCAAGGCTGACGCGCCAACGAAATCGGGCGCGGCTTGCGGCGGAATCAGTCCGGCGGCCGCGGCCAGCGAAAAGAGCGTTTCGATCGCCGCGATGCCTTCCGGGCCGACGTCGCGCGAATACTCGTTGACGTACAGCGCGATGTGCTTGCGCATCACGTCCTCGTCCATCTCGAAGGCGTGCTCGCGAACGTACGGCGCCACCGACGCGCCGTCGGCATAGGCGAAGGCCAGGCTGCGCCGGATCGTATCGTCGATGCGCAGCGCGAGCGATTCGTCGATATCGCGCCGCACGAGGATGGCGCCGAGCGGAATTGCGCGGCCCGTCGCGCCTTCCCACCATTCGCCGAGGTCGACCACCTGTGCCAGACCGCTCGTCTGGTAGGTGAAGCGCGACTCGTGGATGATCAGGCCGGCGTCGACCTCACCGCGTGCGACGGCGTCGACGATCGTGTCGAAGCGCATGACGACCGCATCGATCGGATGCTTCAAGGCCAGTCGCAGCAGCAGATAGGCCGTGGTCAACTCGCCCGGGATCGCGATGCGCGCGGTGGGCGCGATGCTTTCGAGCCCGGGGGCGCGGCCGTCGGGTCCGGGCTTCGCGATCAGCAGCGGTCCGCAACCGCGCCCGAGTGCCCCGCCCGAGCGAAGGATGCGATAGCGGTCGGTGAGGTAGGGAATTGCGCCGTACGAGACTTTGGTCAGCGCGTGTTCGCCGCGGCGGGCGGCGGCGTTGAGCGCCTCGACGTCGTCGAGCACCACCTCGACGCGCGGCGCGCCGGGCAGCAAGCCGTTGGTCCAGGCCGCGAAGATGAACGTGTCGTTCGGGCAGGGCGAGTAGGCGAGCGAGAGCGCGGCGTCGGTCATCGTTGTTCCAGACGCCGCGCGAGCCTCAGGCGGTTGCGTTCAAGCGCGCGACGACTGCTTCGAGTGCGTTGACGGCGGCCTGCGCTCCGGCGCGAAAATCCCACTGCGCGTCGGCGCGCTCGCCGACGTAGTTGGAGATGCCGCGCACCTCGAGCGCCGGAACGCCGGCCGCTTGTGCCGCGCGCAACACGGCGAAGCCTTCCATCGACTCCACGTCGGGAGCGTAGGCGCGTTGCAGGCGTGCGGCCGTCGCATCCGTCGTCGTCACTTGCGAAACCGTCAAGCCGCGCGCCGCGCGAAAGGGCAGCGGCGCGGTGCGCGCGACGAGCCCCGCATCGGCCGCAACTTCGCCGACGAGCGACGCGCCGTCGGGCAGCTTCAACGCGCCGCCGCCTTCCAAACCGAGATCGGCCAAACGTTCGGAGGTGACCAGTAGCGCGTCGCCGACCGCGGCGCTGCCGCGAAACGCACCGGCGATGCCCGCGTTGATTACCGCCGCATAGGCGTGCCCCGCGAGCGCGCGCGCAACTGCGACCGCGGCTTCGACCGGACCGACGCCGCAGGGTAGGATATCCACACCCTCGCGCGGCGGGAAGCCGCGTAGCTCGGCCGGCAACGCGCAGACGATCAGGATCACGTGCGGAGGTCGTGGCGCATCAGGGGATGCCGATGAATTTGTGCGTCTGCAGCGAGAGGCGCAGCCGTTCGGGCGCGGCTTTGGCGGCGGCGAGCGCCAACGCGACGTTAGCCGGCTTGTTGCCCTCGGGCTGCAAGAAGACGGTCACCTCGCGGCGCGGGAATGCATCGAGCCATTCGAGCGGCACGCGACCGTCGACGATCAGCTTGATCTCGTCGGCGCGTGCGGCCATCAGCGGATGCAAGCGCTCTTTCGGGGAGACGGTAAGCCACGTTTGCGGCGGCAACTCCACCGGGACGCTGCCGTTCGATTCGATGTGCACGCGACGCCCGTCGGCCTGGAGGGCGGCGACGAGCGCCGAACTCTCGGCTTGCGCGAGCGGCTCGCCGCCGGTGAGCACGACCATCGGACAGGCCGCGCCCAACTCGCGCACGCGCGCCGTAACCTGTTCGACGGTCGCGAAGAATTTGAGCGCGTAGTCGGTGTCGCAGAAGCGGCAGTTGAGATTGCAGCCTGCCAGGCGCACGAACACCGCCGGCGTGCCCGTCCACGTGCCCTCACCTTGCACGGTGTAGAAGATCTCCGCGAGCGCCAGCAATTCAGCGCGCCTCGGCGTCGCTCGCGCGCACGATCGCGCACGCGGTCTGCGTCTCCCACACGACCACTTCGGCGAGGCCCGCGAGCTTGCCGCGCAACTCGTGCCAGATCCACAGGGCGATGTGTTCGGCGGTGGGGTTCGGCAGCAGATCGTTGAGCGACGAGTGGTCGAGCCGTTCGATGACCGAGGGCTTGACCACGGCCGAGATCTCGTCGAAATCGAGGATCATGCCCTGGGCCGGCCCCTCGCTCTGCAACGGGCCGCCGACGACGACGTCGACGCGGTAGGAGTGCCCGTGCAGGCGACTGCACTTGCCGGGGTGATGCGGCAAGACGTGGGCCGCCTCGAACCGGAACTGCTTGCGAATCTGCACGACCGATGAAGGTTCGCGAACGTAGCACGGGCCTCATGCGGAACGGCCGCAGGCCTTATTCGGAGGCGAACGAGGCCCGCAGGTCGGCGAGATAGCGGCGCAGGGTCCGGTCGGGCGGGGAAAAGACCGGCGCCAGCGCGCGCAGGGGCAGGCTCGCGATCCGGCCGCGCTCGGTGATGCGCACGCGCGTGCCGCCGGGGATCGGCCGGAGTTCGAACGTCCAACTGCCCGAGAAGGGCAGCGACGTCGAGTCGACGATCGTCTCGAGCGTGCCCGGTTCGAGCCGCTTGCCGAAGCGATACGGCAGCGTGCCTTGAGACGTCTGCTCGACCCAGCGCCCCGCTGCGACGATGCGCACGCCCACGACGTCCTTACGCCATGCCGGGTATCGCGCCGGATCGGCGATGCGGGCGAAGACGCGGGCCGGCGGGGCCGCGACGTCGGCTTCGCCGCCGGCCGTGTGCTCGGCGGGCAGCGTCGCGCCCCGCACGCAGATGCTCGCGGCGGCCAGCGCCACGCACGCGGCGGCCGCCGCCGCGAAGACGATGAGGCGGCGAATCACGTCAAATCCGCCGCCGCGGCTGCGATGCGTTCGAGGCCCGCAACGGCCGAGTCGCGCGCGTCGCCCAGCGCGGCCACGAGGCGTGCGAGCGCTTCACGCTCCAGCACCGACGATTCCGAGATCGCCTCGACGCCTTTGGGGCTGAGCAGCAATCCCTGGCCGCGCCCGTTCTCGGCGCGGGCGCGTAGCGCGAAGCCGCACTCCACGAGCCAGGCCATCGCTTCGGAGAGCGTCGACTTCGCCAAGCCCAGGTGGCGCCCGAGTTCCGCCTGTTCGACGGGGCGCACGGGATCCAAGTGCGCCAGCAACGACGAGTCGCGCGGCGAGAGGCCGTGCGCCGAGGTGCGTGCGTTTTGGTGCTTTTTGTGGCAGGCCAGATAGATTTTCGGGTAGGCCAACTGGATGCGGAGGACCGCTTCGTCATCGCTCATGCCACAAAAGTAGCCTCCCGCGCGGCGTTCGTCAAAACGAACGGACGAGGGAGCCGCCGTCCGTCGCCAAATCAAACGCCGATGGAACCGACGAGTGCGGTGCAGTGGGCGAAGATCCTCGACCAGAGCCGCTGCATCGGATGTCATGCGTGCACGACTGCCTGCAAGTCGGAGAACGAGGTCCCGCTGTCGGTAACGCGGACCTACGTCAAGTCCGCCGACATCGGCGAGTTCCCCAACGTTCGCCGGGCCATGCAGGTCACGCGCTGCAACCAGTGCGAGAACGCGCCTTGCGTCACCTCATGCCCCACGTCTGCGATGTACGCCCGGCCCGACGGCATCGTCGATTTCGACAAGTCGATCTGCATCGGCTGTAAGGCCTGCATCGCCGCGTGTCCCTACGATGCGATCTTCATCAACCCCGACGATCACTCGGCCGAGAAGTGCAACTTCTGCGCGCACCGGATCGACGTGGGGCTCGAGCCCGCGTGCGTGACGGTCTGCCCGGTCGAAGCGATCCTCGTCGGCGATCTCAACGATCCGGCCTCGAAGGTCGCGCAGATGGTCAATCGCGACGTCGTCGCGGTGCGCCGTCCCGAAAAAGAGACGCATCCGAAAGTGTTCTATAAGGGCGCGCATCAGGCGACGCTGGATCCGCTCGCAGCGAAACGTCCGGGCGGCGGCATCTACGCCTGGGCCGAGCAGCCGCAGGGCCAAGGCGAGATCGGCTCGGGACATCCTTACACGCCGAACTCGTCGGCTTCGGTGCTGCTCTCGTACGATGTCTCGCACAAAGCGCCGTGGGG
>PLFC01000038.1 GCA_003136655.1 Vulcanimicrobiota bacterium | reverse complement strand
CCGCAGGTCGACGTCACCTTCAATCGCGACCGGGCACGCGCGCTCAATGCGAGCATCGGCACCGCGGCAACCGCCGTGCGCGCGGCCTTCGGCGGCGATTTGGCCACCCAGTTCACGGGCGAAGACGGGCTCAAAGACGTGCTGGTCACCTATCCGCTGGCGCAACAAGATTCGCTGAGCGCGATCTCGCAGATCCCCATCCGCGCCAACGACAGCTCGATCGTGTACGTGGGCGACATCGCGCACCTCGTGCAAGATCCGGCACCGCCGATCATCATCAGAATCAACCGGCAGAGCGTGATCTATCTCGGCGCCAACCTCGCGCCGGGCGCGACGCTCTCGAACGTGCAACGCGACTTCGCAAGGCGCCTGGCCGCGCTCAACCTGCCCAAAGGCGTCACCGTCGCGCCGCAAGCCGGCGGCAACCAACAGAACGTCGCCGGCACCGTGCAGGGCATGAGCGTCGCGCTGCTGCTCTCGGTCGCGCTCGTCTACCTGCTGATGGTGGCGCTGTACAACAGTTACCGCACGCCGTTCATCATCATGTTCGCGGTGCCGGTGGCCGTGGTCGGCGCGCTCGGCTCGCTCGCGCTCACGCACCAAACGCTCAATCTATTCTCGCTCATCGGCGCCGTCTTGCTGATCGGCCTCGTGACGAAGAACGGCATTCTCTTGGTCGACTTCGCCAACCAGCGACGCCGCGAAGGCTTGGATAAGCTCGGCGCGATTAAGGAGGCCGCCAAGGAGCGCTTCCGCCCGATCATCATGACCACGTTCGCCATGATCGCCGGCATGATTCCGCTGGCGCTCGTGCTCGACGCCGGAGCCCAGGCCGCACGTTCGCTCGGCACCGTCGTGATCGGCGGCCTGGCCAGCTCGCTGCTGCTGACGCTCGTGCTCGTGCCCGTCGTCTACGTCGCGATGGCGCCCGAACCGTCGAAGGCCGGCGATCAAGGCGACGACGCGATGCTCCCCCCGCTTCCCGGCCCCGCCGGTCCGGCCCTCACCGACGTGCGGGTGTAGCGCTCGGCCTCATTTCGTTTTGCGCTGGTGGATGCCGAAGCGGTTGCCTTCGGGATCGGTGACGAACGCGCTCCAGCAGACCGGCGACTCGTATTTTTCGGTCACCGGTACGCCGAGACCGACGAGGCGCTCGCGTTCTGCGTCGAGGTCGTCCACCTCGAAGGTTATCGCGAACGACGTGCCCGGCATGATGCCGAGCGGTTCGCCGTTGCCGACTCCGAGCGTCGAGTTGCCGACTTCGAATTCGGCCCAATGCTCGCCGAAAATTTCGCCGGGTTTGAGCCCCATGACGTCGCGATAGAACACGATTGCGGCGGGCACGTCGCGCACCGAGTGCGCCACGAAGGCTACGTCCTTGATCATGCCCGGCGGCTTCGNNCGCTGATTCACAACGTCGAGCGGCTCGCTCCGTTCGTCCTCGCCTTGGCGGCAGCGATCGTGGTGCTGGTCGTCTTCGGCAGCGCGCGTGCCCGTCCGGCGCTCGTTGGCAAACAGCAGGTCGCGGCCGTTCCTCTCCGCGCCAACGCTCGCGGCGACCTGGAAGTATTGCTGGTGACGACGCGCGGCAGCGGCCGTTGGACCGTGCCGAAGGGCTGGCCGATGCGTGGCCTCAGCGATCACGATGCCGCCGCGCGTGAGGCCTTTGAGGAAGCCGGCGTCACCGGGCGCGTTTCACCGCAGCCCATCGGCTCGTTCGATTACACCAAGCGTAACGCCGCGGGCGAACGATTCACGGTAACGCTCTATCGCCTCGACGTGGAACGCGAGGTAAGGCGTTTTCGCGAGCGCGGACAACGGAAACGGCGCTGGGTATCGCCCGCCGAGGCTGCGACGCTCGTCAGTTGGCCCGGGTTGTCGACGGCGATCTCGGAACTGGCCGAAACGCCCGCGCGCTGAGGCGCGCCGGCTAACCCTCTTTCAGACTTCTTTCAGAACCTTTTGCCAGCATGAGCGCGACCCCAACGCTTCAGGAGGCTTCCGATGCGCGCTCAGATCCTTTCCGCGATGGCCCTGGCCACGCTCCTCGCCGGCTGCGGCGGCTCGCAGCAGGCCGCGGGTACCTCGCCCGGCGGCGGATCGCTGCCCATGGCGATCGCTTTCGACGACGACCACGTGCAATCGGCGGGCGACTTCACCGTCGGCGTGCGCCTGACCAACGAGAAGTCGTCCACCAGCAAGAAATACGGTGCGGTCCTCGGCTACTTCAAATCGACCAAGTCGCTGACGTCGGAAGTCGTGACGATTCCGGCCGGCTCGAGCGTGGTGTTCACGAACGTGGATTCGTCGCTGCCGCACACCGGCAGCCTCCTCGGCGACGCGACGAAGAAATCCGCACCCTGGCCGAGCACGTTCACCGGCAGTTCGAACGCCTCAAAGGCCGGCACCGACATCTCGACGACGGATTTCAGCACGGGCACGATCGATCCGGGCGGCAGTTCTGCGGTCTACACCGCAAGCGTTCCGGGATTCTACATGTTTGGCTGCGCGTTCCATTACATCAGCCACGGCATGCGCGACATCATCATCGTCAAGTAGCGGCCCAGGCGCCGAGCGTGGTCTTCGGAGACCGCGACTCCGTCCGCTGAATGTCGCGCGGCCCTGCGCTCCGAATGGGGCGCAGCGTGCAAGGCAAAGCCACGTTTCGCGGCCATCCCGTTCACTTGATGCTGGTGCCGTTCCCGGTCGCTTTCTGGACCGGCGCGCTCGCGACCGACGCGGTGGGCGCGTACAGTCACGACCCGTTCTGGTTTCGCATGAGCGTGGCGCTCCTGGCGATGGGCAGCCTGGGCGCGATCGTCGCCGCGGTCTTCGGATACATCGACTATCTCACGATCCCGATGTCGCGACGCGCGAAGAAAATCGCGACGCAGCATATGCTCACGAGCCTGGCTGCGATCCTCGTCTTTCCCGCCGCCTGGCTCTTGCGGCGGCACGACCACGTGTCGCTCGTCGGCATCGGCATCACGCTGATCGGCGCCGTCGTGCTCTTCGTGGCCGGCTATTTCGGCAGCGAACTCTCCAACCGGTTCGGCGTGGGCATCAGCGAGAAATTCCCGGAAGAGGCGGCGGCCGCAGGCGGCGAGTGACGGCGCGCGGCGCGTGCGAAGCGCCGGCGATACGCCGTCGAGAAAGCGCCGATCACGATCGTGCCGCAGAAGCTCGGCACGATCCAGCGCGCCGCCATCGGCACGCTGTGGACGTTGATCACGCAAAACGCCGTCACCGCCGAGATGTAGGCGCCGATCATCGCCGNNCGCGCCGAGCGCGCGAACGTCGAGCGCGGCGAAGATGGCCGCGATGGTGGCGATCGAGGCGAGGATCGGCGCGAGGTCGCGCATGAGCGGCGTGCGCGCGGTGCAGGCCAGCACGAAGAGCGCGACCAC
>PLFC01000085.1 GCA_003136655.1 Vulcanimicrobiota bacterium | reverse complement strand
TGGCGCATCGTCCAGAGCCGGTCGCGATAGCCGCCCGCGTGAATGCCGCGCGTGTACGGGTACTCGCCCGGATAGGCCAGGTCGTTGGCCAGATCGAGATGCTCGACGTCGGCCGGACCGTAGATCGGCTTGAGGGGCAAGTCGGAGATCGTCCGGTCGGCCGCGCCCGAGCCCGGCTCGCTGCGCCGTTTGCCCGACGCATAGCGGCTTTCCCAGCGGGCGCGCTGCTCTTCGAATTCCGGAGAGGGCTCGCCGCCGAGACCCGACGTGCGATCGATCATCTTGGCCATGCGGCCCTCTTCGACGCCCGGGCCGGCCTTCCCGACGGGCGCGCGGGCGGGTTAGGCCTCCGTGCCCGCCGCGCTTCCCGCGGTCGCCCGGTCGACGACGAGGATGGCCAGATAACTCGCCGCCAGCACCCCGAGGCCCTCGGCGTTGGCCCAGGCCAGCTTGAGCACGATCGTCGGCGCGAACGCCGCGAGCGAATGCTCCGTAAGCAGGGTGTAGGCGGCCAATACGGCCTCGTATGCGACGAACGCACCGCAGAGCGCGAGCGGCCACGAGCGCACGCGCGACGCGAGTTGGTACGCGGCTAACGTCGCGACGAGGAACACCGGCGCCCAGGCGACGCTCTCCACCGTTCGCGGAAAGCCGAGCACGAAGAAACCGACGAACTGATTGGCCGCGACGGCGCCGGCGAGCGTGAATGCCGCGGCGCGCGCGGACAGCGTGCGCGAGGCGAGCACCGCCATCGCCGGAAACGGCGTGACGCAGGCCAAAGTCAGCGCCATGATGCCGCCGGCGAGCGCCAACAGCGCTTGCCATATGCGGCGCGCTTCGACGCTCTTCAGCGAGAGCGGCTCGAGACTCAAGGCGAGTAAGAAACGGGAAAACATCGACGACCTACCCTTTCGCGAGGTGGTATGTCGCGTTTCGCCTCAGTATCCTGACTCACGGATCGTTGTCATTGCTCCAAACCTTCCCACCCGAAGGCAGTGGTTTCGAGCGACTCCCCGCTCACAGTGGCGCGACCGTCCCGGATTCCCACCGGGTTCCTGAAAATGGCGAACGCGTCGTGCGCACTTCACGCTTCGCTCCAGCCGTCCTTCCGGCGTGCGCGCGCTATGCCGTCGCGAGCCAGGCGTCGACGCGCGCGCGCAGCACGTCGAGCGGGATCGAGCCCGCGCCGAGCACGACCGCGTGGAAGGCGCGCAGGTCGAACTTTGCCCCGAGCTCGGCTTTCGCGCGATCGCGCAATTCGAAAATCTGGAGTTGACCCAATTTGTACGAGCACGCCTGGCCGGGATCGGTGATGTAGCGATCGATCTCGTTGGTCACGTCGAGTTCGGTCTTGGCCGCGTTATCCAGGAAGTACGCGATCGAACGCTCGCGCGACCAGCCGAAAGCGTGCATGCCCGTGTCGACCACCAGGCGCACCGCGCGCCACATGTCGTAGGTCTGCGCGCCGAGCACCGTCTTGGGCGAGTCGTACACGCCGATGCGGTCGCCGAGAGACTCGGCGTAGAGCGCCCAGCCTTCCGAATACCCCACGTAATACGCGATGCGCCGAAAGTTCGGTAGCGTGCCCAACTCGTTGCCCAGCGCGAACTGTACGTGATGGCCGGGCACGGCTTCGTGCAACGTTAGCACGGGCATCTCGTAGATCGGCCGCGTTTCGGGCTTGTACAGGTTGCAATGCATGCCGCCCGCGCGCAAACCGTCGAGCGAGCCGGGTTGGTAGTAGGCCGTCGTGGTGTCGGGCGCGATCGAGTCGGGAATCGGAAAGACGCCGTACGGCTGGCGCGGCAGCGGGTCGAAGAGTTTCACCAACTCGGGATCGATCCGTTTGGCCAGCGCGCGATAGGCCTCGAGCAATTCGGGACCGGACGGGTGATAATTCGCCGGATCGGCGCGCATCGCCGTGAAGACGTCGTGCAGCGTGCCGGGATAGCCCGTCGCGGGCGCCGTTTTCTCCATGGCCGCGCGGATGCGCGCGACCTCTTGCACGCCCAGGGCGTGGATGCGTTCGGCGCTGTAATCGGTCGTCGTGTTGGTGCGCAGGAAATAGGCGTAGAGCGCCTCACCGTTGGGCACGCGGCTCAGGCCGACTTCGACCGGCGCGGCGGGCAAGTACGTGGCGGTCATGAACGCGGCGAGCTTCGCTTGCGCCGGCAGCACCGCGCGTGCGATCCCGGTACGCGCCGACTCGCGTAATCGCGCGGCATCCGCGGGCGCGACCGACGTGGGCATGGCTTTGAACGGCGCAAAGAACGGATGCGCCTCCGGCGCCACGTTCAGGCGTTCGATCTGCGCGACGACGCGCGTCATCACCACCCGCGGCCAGAGATACTTACGCCGGACGGCCTCGCCCAACACCTCGAGCGTTTGGTCCACCTTGCGCGGCCAGCGCTCGATGCGTGAGATCAACGCCTGGTAGTCGCGGGCCGAATCGAACGGCAGCAGATCGACGATCGTGGAGTCGGTCTGCACGCCGCCGCGCTGGTTCAATGCGAAGAGATACGTCTCGAGTTCGTCGCCGCGGATCTGGTCGCGCAACTGCTGCGCGTAGAGGTCGTAATTGAGCCGGCCGCCATCGCTCAGTGCGCCGCGGTCGATGCGCTGCAAGCGCGCGAGCGCGTCGCGACCGTGCGCGAGATCGGCGGCCTGAGCGGAGAGCGAAACGTCCTGCCACTGGTCGTCGCCCGAACGGTCGCCTTGCGACGACGCGAACTCGGGATTGGTGCGTAGCGCATAGGCCCATTCGCCGTCGAGATACGCCCCGAGTTGCACGTCGGCCGGATTCCCCGGCGCGGGCGCCGAGTCGGCGGGTTGCGACCCGGCGGCAACCGCCGCAACGGTGGCCGACAGCGCGCTCGCCCTGAGCATGTCGCTTCGCTTCATGACGCTGCGTCACGCGCGCAAAACGCTAACTCCTGCACGCCCGCGCGGCGGGCGCTACGCCCACGCGGCGAACCGGGCCGAATTTGGTTCGCGTCGAACGGAGTTCGTCCGTCGCGCTCTCAGCACCACAGGAGAAGAAACAGTGACCTCACGACGCACCTTCATCGCCGCGGGCGCCGCGCTTGCCGCAACCGCCGATGCCGTGGCCGCCGCCGACGCGCAGGTCGATCCCGAGCGCACGACGGCGCAGTTCGATCTCGGCGCGCTGATGGCGCGGCTCAACGAACCGGCCAGACACAAGCAGGTCTTTGCGGTCGCCCGCGTGGCCGACGGCACGGTGATTCATTACATGCGCAACTCGCTCGACGGCTACGAACGCGGCTTCGGCGAGCCGCCCGGCTCGTTGCGCGTGGCCGCGGTCTTCTACGGGCGCGGCGTGGCGCTGACCCTCGACGACGTGGCTTGGCGCACGTATCGACTCGCCGACGCCTTAAAGAAAGACGGCGAGGTCATCACCTCACCGCAGCGCGATGCAAACCCCTACTGGCACTCGCTGGGCAACGACAATTCGCTCGAAGCGCTGGCCAAACGCGGCGCGCTGTACATGGCTTGCAATAACGCGTTGCACGGTCTCGCCGCGCTCATCGCCTCGAACGAGCCCGGCGCGCAAGCCTCCGACATCTACGCCGACGTACGCAAACGCCTCGTGCCCGGAACGATCCTCGTGCCGGCCGGCGTGGCCGCGCTCAACGCCGCGCAGGAGGCGCGTTACACCTTCGCTCAAGCCTCGATTTGAGGCCCGCGCCCGCGGAACGTCAACTCCGCGATGCCGGACTTGTCCAACTCGCCGAGACCGGCCGCGACCATGCGGTCGTACTGCGCGGCGGTGGCCTGGGCTAAGGGCAACGTGAGCCCGGCGCCGGCGGCCAGCGCCGTGGCGATGTGCGAATCCTTAGCGGCGTGCGCCGCGGAGAAGTACACGTCGTGCTCGCGGTTCTGCATGTCTTCGCCGTCGGTTTCGAGCACGCGCGAGTTCGCGCCGGTCTGCGCGAAGACTTCGCGTAACGTGGTGAGGTCGAGACCGAGGGCGTCGCCCAAACCGAGTCCTTCGGCTAGGCCCGCGGTGTTGATGTTCATCACCATGTTGACCAGCGCTTTGACCTGCGCAGCCGAACCGGCCGGCCCGATGTAGCGCAGCGAAGAGCCGAGTTTTTCGAGCAGCGGTTTGGCGCGCTCGAACGCTTCGGGCGCACCCGCGACCATCAAGTAGAGCGTGCCTTGGCGCGCCTGCGTGATCGAGGAGGCCATGCAGGCCTCCAGGCTCGCGCCGCCCTGCGCGGCGAGCCTGCGCTCCGTCTCGACGTGCACGGCCGGCGTCACGGTCGCGCAGTTGATGAAGAGCTTGCCCCGCGCGCCCACGAGCAGCGAGTCGCCCGTCTCGGCGTAGATCGCGTCCATCGCGGCATCGTCGCTGACGACGGTGATCACCACGTCCGACGCCGCCGTGACCGCGGCGAGCGTCTGGGCCCTCGCAGCGCCGCTCGCAATGGCGACCGCATCGGCAGTTTCGGGGCGCGCGTCGTACACCGCGCCCAACCTGTAGCCGGAATCGCGCAAGCGCAGCGCCATATTCGCGCCCATGCGACCGACGCCCACGATACCGATGACGGGAAGGCTATCTTCCGGCACGAAACTCCCTCGTTAGCGAATGCTGATGTCGAGCCCGATGTCGAGCGCGCGAACGCTGTGCGTCAGTGCGCCCAAGGAGATGACGTCGACGCCGGTGGCCGCGATGGCCGCAACCGTGTCGAGCGTGACGCCGCCCGACGCCTCGACCACGAGCCGGCCCGCAACGCGACGCACCCCTTCCGCGAGGTCCGCGAGCGCGAAGTTATCCAACAAGACGGCGTCGGGCCGATCCGGGAACGCCAGCACCTCGTCGAGTTGCGCGAGGGTGTCGACCTCGATTTCCACCTTCACCAAATGACCGATGCGCGCACGCACGGCGGCGAGCGCCTGGGCCACGCCGCCGGCCACGGCGATGTGGTTGTCCTTGATCAGGACCGCGTCGTCGAGCCGGAAGCGATGATTGCGTCCGCCGCCCGCGCGCACCGCGTACTTCTCGAGCGCGCGCAAGCCCGGCGTGGTCTTACGCGTCTCACAAATTATTGCGCCCGTTCCCGCAACGGCGGCGACGTAGGCGGCGGTCGCCGACGCGATGCCGCTCAGATGCGTAAGCAGGTTGAGCGCGGTACGTTCGGCGCCGAGGATCGCTCGAGCGTCGCCTGCGAAGGCCGCGATGTGCGAACCGGGTTCCAGCCGCGCACCGTCGCGGAGGCCCACGTCGATCTCGACGTGCGGATCGAGGAGTCGAAACGCGGTGAGCGCGCAATCGAGCCCGGCGAGCACGCCGTCGCGTCGGGCGACGAGGGTGGCCAAGGTGCGCGTGCCCGCGGGGATCGTCGCTTCGCTCGTGATGTCGCCGCCGAGACCGAGATCTTCGATCAAGGCCGCCCGCACCAGCGGCTCGATCAGCAGCGGCGACGGCGGCGCGATGCCTGCCGTCTTCGTCATGCGGGCAGGTCGACGAGGTCGTCCAGCGTCGAGAACGAGTGTCCCGGCGTTCCGGCGGTCTCGGGAAAATCGACGCGCAGATGGCTGCCGCGCGTCTCGCGCCGGCGCAGCGCGGCGTTGGCAACCAGCGCCGCAGTGGTGGCCGCGTCGCGCAGTTCTTCGCTCGGATTGGTTTCGGCGATCGCGCGAAACGTGTCGAGCGCGTGCGTCAGGCGCGCCTCGTCGCGCTCGACGCCGACGCCCGCGTACATCTCGCGGCGCAAGGCCTTCCACTCGGCGGGATAGGCGGGCGCGTACGGACGCGCATCCGCCGGTTCGGCGCCGAGATCCACGGGCGGCGGCACGCCGGGGAGATAGGCCCGCACGTCGCTCGCGATGCGTTCGGGATACACGACCGATTCGAGCAACGAATTGCTGGCCAAGCGATTCGCGCCGTGCACGCCGGTCGCCGCGACCTCGCCGCAGGCGTACAAGCCCGGCACGGTCGTCTTGCCGTCGAGATCGATGGCGATGCCGCCCATGTGGTAATGGGCCGCGGCGACGACCGGAATGAGATCGACGCGCGGGTCGAGCCCGTGCAACGCGCAGGCCGCGAAAACCGTCGGGAAGTGTTCGGGCAGTTCGTCACGGAGCGCACGCGCGTCGAGGAAGACGCGGCCGCCGGCGGCGCGCACGGCGAAGACCCGACGGGCGACGACGTCGCGCGGGGCGAGTTCGAGCGCGGGATGCACGCCCTCCATGATCCGCGCGCCGCGCTCGTCGACCAGCCGAGCACCCTCGCCGCGCAGCGCTTCGGTCAACAGCGGCAACGGATCGATGGGCACGTCGAGCGCCGTCGGATGGAATTGCACGAACTCGAGATCCTCGAGCTTCGCGCCCGCGCGCGCGGCGATCGCGATACCCGCGCCCACCGAAGCGCGCGGGTTGGTGGTGAACTCGTAGAGGCCGCCGATGCCGCCCGTGGCGAGTACCAGCGCGCGTGTAGAGAGGCGTTCGAGGCTACCGTCGGCGCGGCGTACGAGCACGCCGGCAATGCGGCCTTCGGCGTCGAGGAGCGCATCGAGCGCGCGCGCGCCTTCGAGCGGTTCGATCCACGCCGCTCCGTGCACCGCTTCGACGAGCGCGCGCACGAGTTCGGCGCCGGTCGCGTCGCCGCCGGCGCGCAAGATGCGGCGGCGCGAGTGCGCGGCCTCGCGGCCCAACGCGTAATGGCTATCTTCGCCTTCACGATCGAAACGGACGCCGAGCGAGGCTATGCGCTCGATCGCGTTGGGCGCGTCGGCGGTGAGCCGGGCGGCGACGCGCCGTTCGACCAAACCCGCGCCGGCCTCGACCGTATCGGCGGTATGCAGCGAAGGCGAATCGTCGTCGCCCACCGCCGCGGCGATGCCGCCTTGCGCCCAAGCCGACGACGTCAACTCGCCGAGCGAGCGATACGAGACGAGTGCGACCTTCAGCGGGCGCAATTCGAAGGCGGTCAGCATGCCGGCCAGGCCGCCGCCGACGACGACCGCGTCGTAGGTCACGCGCGGTCCCGGCCGACGGCGGTCATGCGTTCGACCGCGAGCCGCGCGCGCCCGGCGATCTCGGGCGCGATCTCGATCTGCGGTTGCAGCGTCTCGAGCGCGCGCAGAATCTTGGGCAACGTAATGCGCTTCATGTGCGGGCACATGTTACACGGCTGAACGAATTCGATCTCGGGCATCGCGTCGACGAGGTTGCTCGCCATCGAACATTCGGTGATCATCGCGACGCGCGCGGGTTTCCGTTCGCGCACCCAGCCCAGCATCGCGGTGGTCGAGCCGATGAAGTCGGCTTCGGCCAGCACGTCGGGCGGGCACTCGGGATGGGCCAAGACGACGATGCCCGGCGTCGACGTCTTCAATTCGCGCACGTCCTCGCCGCGGAAGCGTTCGTGCACTTCGCAGTGGCCTTTCCAACTGACGATCTCGACCTTCGTCTGCGAGGCGACCCAGGCCGCGAGGTACTCGTCGGGCAGAAAGATCACTTTGGGCGCACCGAGCGACTCGACCACGCGCACCGCGTTGGCCGAGGTGCAGCACACGTCGGACTCCGCCTTGACCGCCGCCGAGGTGTTGACGTAGGTGACGACCGGCGCGCCGGGATGCGCCGCGCGGAGCGCGCGCACGTCTTCCGCGGTGATCGATTCGGCGAGGGAGCATCCCGCTTGCAGATCGGGCAGCAACACGACCTTGCCGGGATTGAGCAGCTTTGCCGTTTCGGCCATGAAGTGCACGCCGCACATGACGATCGCGTCGGCGTCGGTGCTCGCGGCCGCTTGCGCGAGCGCAAGCGAATCGCCGACGACGTCGGCGACGCAGCGGTAGATCTCGGCCGTCTGATAATGATGCGCGAGCACCACCGCGTTACGCTCGCGCTTCAGTTGCTCGATGCGCGCCACGTACGGGGCGAAGAGTTCCCACTCCGCACGCGTGACGGAGTGCGCGACGCGCGCATAGAGCGGCTCGACGGCGGCGGCCGTTTCGGCGGTGTAGGGCAGGCTCAGGCGTTCCGAGGGGGCGATCATTCCATCCAGCTTGACGGGCGGGCGAAGCCGCGGGTTTCGCCGCGGAGGGCCGGCAGTCGTTTCATCAGAGGCCTTTGACGCGAGCCCGGGCGGTGACGAGTCGCCCGTTTTCGTCGGGTCCCGGGGGCGGTAAGGCCCCGGTGAGGGGCTCGAGCAGGCGCGCTGCGGCCCGGTACGGGTCTTCCGGGGCACCCTCCGGCGCGTCGAGCAGAGCATCGATTCGACGCTCGATGCGCCGCCCGAGTTCGCCCATCACGAGCGAGCGGACGCGGTGCGTAAAGGCCGTGCGGCGCCGGACGGCCAGGCCTTCGCCGGCCCGCAGGTAGGCGGCGTGCTCGTTGATGGCGGCCCACAGGACGTCGACGCCCGCTCCCTCGTTGGCCCGGGTGGCGACCAGCAGCGGCGCCCAGCCGCCGAACTCGAGCATCTCCATCATGCCCCGAATCTCGCGCTGCAACTGGAGGGCCATCGGGTGGTCGGCCTTGTTGACCACGAAGACGTCGGCCACTTCGAGGATCCCGGCCTTCAATAACTGGATGGAGTCGCCGCTGCCGGGCTGGAGGGCCACGAGCGTGGTATCGGCCAGTTCGGCGATCTCGATCTCCGACTGGCCTACGCCGACCGTCTCGATCAGGATCGTGTCCAGCCCGAAAGCGTCCATGAGCACCACGGCGTCGCCCGTCGCGCCGGCCAAGCCGCCGAGATGCCCGCGGCTGGCCATCGAGCGGATGAACACGCCGGGGTCGGTGAAGTGGTCGGTCAGGCGGATGCGATCGCCCAGGATCGCCCCGTGCGAAAACGGCGAGCTGGGGTCGACCGAAATGACGCCGACCGTCTTTCCGGCGCGCCGCGCCTGCGTGACCAGCGCGTTCGAGAGCGTCGACTTGCCCACGCCNNGGCGGCCCGGTCAGCCCGATCGTCATGGCCCCGCCGCTGCGCGGGAAGAGTTTGCCGATCAGCGCGGCGCCGTGGCCCGACTCGGCGCGCGTGATCGCGCGAGCCAAGCCGCGCGGATTCCCCGCCTCGAAGAGTTCGAGGATCTGGGCGTCGCGAGCGTCGGTCATCGCGACGGAGCGTTCGCTGCCGCTGCCGCCCGTTCTTGGACACGGCGCCGGTCGCGTAGCGCCGTGACGATGCCGGCCACGGCGCCGGCCGCCGCGGCCGTGGCGGCCAGCGCCATGAGGGCGTAGACCACGGTCCCGAGCGGCGCGCGGCTCGCCGAGAGCACGGTCAGAAACCACAGGATCGCCGCGATGAGGAGCGAGCCGGTCAGCGTGAAGCCGAGCCTGACGACCTCGGAGAGATTGGCAAGCACGCCGCGATTCGGCGCGCAGCCCAGGATGTAGTCCACATACCTGCGTCTGTACGCGAAGTACTTGTCCAGGAAGTGTTCTCGAAACGCCGACACGACGACGTCTTCGCCGCGCGCCGTGCGTTTGCCGCCGAGACAGGCGCCCCTTCGGCCAAGGCCAATACACCAAACCTCATGCTTAGAGCCGGTTACTATCGTCATGCCACGATCGCGCGTGACACCATCGTTTTCGTCTGCGAAGACGACCTCTGGTCGGTTTCGCGCGGAGGCGGGATCGCGCGGCGGCTGACCGCCAGCAGCGGCGAGGTCTCGACGCCTCGCCTCTCGCCCGACGGCGCGACGATCGCCTTCACCGCGCGCGAGGAAGGCCACCCCGAAGTCTACACGATGCCCACCGAAGGCGGCGCGCCGCGCAGGTTGACGTTCCACGGCGGCGAGGTCTGCACGATCTCCGGCTGGACGCCCGACGGCAATTCGATCCTCTACACCTCCGACAGCGGCTCGGCATTCATCCGCGAAACGCATGCGTTCCGCGTGGGCAAGGACGGCAGCGCGCCGGTATCCCTCGACCTGGGCAACATGCGCTCGCTCTCGCAACATCCCGACGGACGTTTGGCGATCGGCCGCAACAACGACGACCCGGCGCGCTGGAAGCGCTATCGCGGCGGCACCGCGGGCGATCTCTGGGTCGACAAAGACGGCTCGGGCACGTTCGCGCGCTTGATCTCGCTCAAGGGAAATCTGGTCTGGCCGATGTGGGTCGGCGACCGCGTCTTCTTTCTCTCCGATCACGAAGGCGTCGGCAACATCTATTCCGTGCTACCCGACGGCAGCGACCTGCGCCGCCACACGCACGAGACCGAATACTTCGTGCGCTTCCCGTCCACCGACGGCGCCTCGATCGTGTTCACCGCGGGCGCGCGCCTCTATCTGCTCGATCCCGCGAGCGGCGACGTGCGCGCGCTCGACGTGGATACACCCTCACCGGCGGCGCAGACGGCGCGACGCTACGTCGACGTCAGCGACGACCTGGAACACTTTGCGCCGAGCCCCGACGGCACCGCGGTGGTGCTCGTCTCGCGCGGCCGGCCCTTCGCGATGTCGCTGTGGGAAGAGGCCGTGGTCGAACACGGCGCGGGCAGCCGCGTGCGCTATCGTTCGCCCGAATGGCTCGCCGACGGCAAGCGCTTCGTCTGCGTGAGCGATGAGGGCGGCGCCGAACGCTTGGAGATTCGCGACGCGCGCGGCGACTCGTGGCCGCACGTCGCGACCGAAGAAGACATCGGACGCGTGACCGAACTCGCGGCCTCACCCACCGCCGACATCGTCGCCGTGGCCAACCACCGCAACGAGTTGCTGCTGATCGATCTCGACTCGAAGAAGGTTCGCACGATCGACAAGAGTCCGGCCGGACGCATCTTCGACCTGGCCTTCTCGCCCGACGGCCGCTGGCTGGCCTACTGCGCCGCAATCCCCCCGGAACCCGCCGCCACGGCGAATCCGGATACGTCGGTGGTGCGCATCGCCAAGGTGAAGTCGGGTTCCGTGCACGACGTGACGCCGCTCTTGCGCGCCGATCGTTCGCCCGCGTGGGATCCCGANNGAAGAGCGCAAGCACGATAAGCCCGTGCGCGTCGAGATCGACTTCGACGGCATCGGCGGACGCATTTTGGGCTTCCCGGTCGACGAAGGCAACTTCGGCACGATCGTTGCCGCTCGCGGCCGCGCGCTCTTCTCACGTTTCCCGGTACGCGGCATCAAGCCCGAGGGCAACAACTGGGAAGACGATGAGGAGACCGGCACGCTGCTGGCCTACGATTTCGACCAGCAGCGCTGCGCCGTGATCCAGGACGAGGTCGAAGACATCCGGCTCGGCGCCGATCACCGCACGCTGGTGTACACGCTGCACGATAAGATGCGCGTGATCGACGCGCTGGGCGAGCTGCCCGACGAAAACAACGGCGATTCGCGTCCGTCGCACGAGACGCCGGGGCGCCGCTCGGGCTATCTCGATTTGCATCGCGCGAGCGTGCTGGTCGAGCCGCTCGAAGAGTGGACGCAGATGTACCACGAGGCCTGGCGCATGCAAACCGAGCAGTTCTGGGATCCCGCGATGAGCGGCGTCGATTGGAACCTCGTGCGCGAACGCTACGCGAAGCTCTTGCCGCGCATCCGCACGCGCTCGGAACTCTCCGACCTGATGTGGGAGATGCTGGGCGAACTCGGCACCTCGCACGCCTACGANNCCGCAGTACCGGCGCGGCTTCCTGGGCGCGGACTACGCCTGGAACGAAGACGCGCGCGGCTACACGATTGCGAAGATCTACCGCGGCGACTCGTGGAACCGGCAGATCGATTCACCCCTGGCCGAACCGGGCCTCGACGTGCGCGAGGGCGACACGATCGTGGCCGTCGGCGGGCGCGCGCTCTCGCAAGAGCACACGCCGGATCAGCTGCTGGTCAACGCGGCCGACCGCGAAGTGCAACTGACGATCGTCAACCGCAAGAA
>PLFC01000039.1 GCA_003136655.1 Vulcanimicrobiota bacterium | reverse complement strand
ACGACGCAGCATGAGGGCACACATGACGATCGATCGCACCCGCGCAGACCGCCGCCGCCCTTCCCTGCGTGCGGACGACGATCGCTCGCATTCGCATGCCCTCCGGCCCCGCCGAATATCAGTCGGGCACGCTGACGCTGCAAAACGGTGCGACGCTTCGCGTTTCCGGTTCTCCCAAGTCCTACATGGTGTCGCAGATGAAGGCGCGCGATACGGTCGTCGCTTGCTACGGAAAACCGCAGACCTGGGCCGACGCGCCGCTCTCGCGCGCGACGACCGTCCTCGATCTCACGAGCAACTCGTTCTACGGCGCGCTCATCGGCGAATGGCCCAAGTCCGCGCTCGCGCGTTAATGCGCTAGCGCGCGACTCATGCGGGCGCGAGTTCCGCGCCGTCGGCGTGCGCACCGGCGCGGGCCGCGACTGCTTCCAGTTCGCGCTTGAGATGATCGAGGTGCAGCGCGTGCGTGCCGAACCACGACCACCCGGCTGAATGACCGTGCTCGCGGGTGGCGAGCAGTTCGAGCGCTTCGGCGATCTGGCGGCGTTGCCGTTCGTTCGGTACGTGCGCGCCCCGCACGTCGCGCAGCAGGCGTTCGATTTCGCGCACGTCGATCGTCACGCGGTCGCCTAACGCGTAACCGCTCTTCGTACTGCTGATGACCTCGCGTTCGCCCACTTGCGCGCGCGCACGCGAGACGCACATCTTGAGTGTGTTGAAGGCGGCCTCGCCGTCGAGTGAGGGCCAGATGGCCGCCGCCAGGTCTTCCTTCGACGAGCCCGCGGGCAGCAGCGAGAGCGCCGCGAGCAACTCGAAGCTGCGATCGGAGACGTGCACCGGCTCGCCGCCCCGGCGCACCTGGCCGCGCAGAATTTCGATGTGCAGCACGTCTTGGCGGACTTTGAGCGGCGACCGGGTCAAACGTGCCGCGATCGGCGTGAAGATGCCGTAGCCGGCCGGTTCCGGAGAATGGATCAGCAATTCGAGCGAGGCCTGTAAGGGCGGCGACTCGATGCGTTGCGCGATCTCACGCGCTTCGAAGAGTCGCGCGCGTTGCGTGGGCAAGAGCAGCGCGGCCGCGGCCCGCACGACGATGCGTCGGAAAGCGTCCTCACCGGCATCGTAGCGCTCGATCGCGCGGTCGAAGATGCTCTTGGCTTCGTCGAGGTCGGTCGTCTCGAAGGCCGCGTGCCACTCGGCGCCGTACGGCACGCCGCCACAATCCTCGATCATCTGGTTGGCCGTGGTGACCCGAGCGTCGTCGTTGCAATACCAGGCGGCTTGCGCCACGGCGCGCGCCGCCTCGATGATGCGCGAGGTGATGCCGCTGGCCTGTGCGGCGTAGAGCGTTTCCTCGTTCATCTTGAGCACGCCGTGAAAATCGCCGAGGAATCGCGCCCGCACCGCAGCGATCTGCGCGCGCTCGCTCTCGAAGCGGATGTGGCGCGCTCCCTGTACGGCGTCGGCTTCGTCGACGAACTCGCCCGATTCGGCAAAGCGTCCCTGCTTGGCCGCGACGATCGCGGAGGTCATCAGCAAGAGTCGCTGCTCTTCGGGTGCTTCGTCGAAGATGCCGGCTCTGCCGCCGCTCTCCACCAGCATCCGCGCTTCGTCGAGCTTCTCGAGTTCTTGCGCGAGCATCGCCAGACGCACCCGCAGGCGCCGGTGCAACGCGGGCGCGGCATGCTGCGAGACCTCTTGCAGCAGGCGGAGCGCCTCCTGATACAGTCGCGAGGTCTCGACGTTGCGCCGCCGGTGCGGCAACGTTGCGATCCACAAGTTCGGATGCTTGCACAGGATCGCCATCGGCAGGTTCACGAGCGCGTCGATCAGACGCGCCGAGGGCTGCTGCAGCGTCGCGGGCGGCAGCCGGTCGAGCGCCGCAGCCGACGCTTCCCGATCGCCATACTGGTGGTAGAGTTCGGCGGCGCGCAGCAGGTCGCCGCTCCGCTCGTATTCGCGCGCGGCGCGTAGGAGCGTCGTGGTCAGTTCCCCCGCGTGGCGTCCCCGCAGCGCATCGAGCAACAGTGGATGCGTTTGATACGCGCCCGTCTCCGACGAGATGAAGCCGGGCAGCCGCAGCAAGCGATCCGCGATCGCGGTTGCGTGCCGGATGCCCGTCGCCGCCGCAATGTCCTCGAGCGACGCGTTGGGGATGGCGGCGATGGCCAGCATGGTCGCGGTCATGTCGGCGGTGAAGCCGGTCAGCACTTCGTTCGCCAGATGCTCGTGGAGGTCGTCGCAGCCCACGTCTTCGAGGCGATCGATCAGCCGGTCGACATCGACGTCGTACTCCACGAAGAGGCGCAACAGCAACAGCACGACGGGCCGTCCGCCGGCGAGCCGCACGATGCGCTCGACGGGTTCCGCGGCGATGCCCGTGCCTTCGAAGATGCTGCGCGCTTCGTCGGCGTCGAAGCGCAGTTCGTTTCGCGTGAGCGTCAGAATCTGGTGCGGCGCGAGATAATGCGAGAAGTGCAGGGGCAACGCTTCGCGCGTGGCGATCAGCACGACGCGTTGCTCGGGCCGAGCGGCCAGCAGATCGCCGAGCAGCGACAGCACCTCGGCGTTGCCCGCGATCGCCTCGGCATGTTCGAGAACGAAGAGGGACGGTTCGCGGGTGGCCTTCCAGGCTTCGAGCAAGGCTCGGCACCAGGCCGGCGTATCGGCTTCGGCGGCGTGCAGGCGCAGGCGCACGAGCGCAACGGACTCACCGCCCGACTGCGCTTCGAGCGCTAGCGCCGACATCGCGCGCGCCGCGAATTCGGCGGCGGTCGAAATGCCCGTGCAATCGCAAAACCCGTGCCGGTCGAAGCGTCGCGCAAGCAGGCGGGCCAACGACGACTTGTTATAGCCCGGTGGAGCGCAGAGCCTGATGAGCCGCGGTTCGGCGGCGAAGAGGCGGGCGAGTAATCTCGTTCGCGGTAGAGTCATCACCGCATTTCCTTTCCCTGCACGCGGGATGCGGTCTACGTTGGAGGCGTGGCGCACTTCACCTTGAGGCGAGCCTCACAAATAATGCTATTTTGCGTCTACTATATAGTTTTCGCCGAAAAGGCGTTTAGCGGGCGCCGACGAGCGACTTGGCCTTGATGCGTTGCTCGAGGTGCGCGAACCAGGCGTCCATGCCGGCACCGGTGCGCGCGGAGATGTCGAGGTGCGGCATGCCCGGATGCACGGCCTCGATGCTCCGCAGAGCGCCGGCTCGATCGTAGCCGACCGCATCGGCGATGTCGATCTTGGTGATCAGCGCCAAGTGCGCGGTGTTGAACGCCAGCGGATACTTCAGCGGCTTGTCTTCGCCCTCGGTGACGGCGAGTAAGACGACGCGCAGATCCTCGCCGAGGTCGTATTCGGCCGGGCAGATCAGGTTGCCCACGTTTTCGATGAAGAGCACGTCGAGCCGCTCGGGCTGCCAGCCCGTCAGGGCCTTTCCGATCATCGAGGCGTCGAGCCGGCACTCCGAGCCCGTGGTGATCTGCCGGACGGGCGCGCCGCTGCGGGCCAGCCGCTCGGCGTCGTTGGCGGTGGCTTGGTCGCCCACGAGCGCCGCCACCGAATAGGCGCGGGCCAAGTGCGTCAGCGTCTTTTCGACCAGCGTCGTCTTCCCCGAACCCGGGCTCGAGAGCATGTTGACGACCAGCGTGCCGCTCTGCGCGAAGCGTTCGCGCAGTTTCGCGGCCAACGCGTCGTTCTTGACCATCAGGTTGGCCGCCACTTCGATCACGCGCAGCTTCATTCCGGAACCTCCAACGAGACGAGGTGCATTTCGCGGCCGCTCACGATGCGCGGCGCGGGCAGCCCGCACGCCGGACAGAGCAATCCCGAGCCCGGCACGGGCGCGCGCTCGCTTTCGCAGCGCTCGCAATACACGGTGAGCGCAATCTCCTCGACGCTCAATTCGCTGCCCGCCGCCAGCGTTTCGGCGCTCGCGACGTCCCAAGAAAAGAGCAGCGCGTCGCGTACGATGCCGCTGAGCGCGCCGATCCTGACGTTGACGCGGGTGACGCGCTCGATGCCCTGCGCGCGCGCGAACGTCTCGACGCCTTCGAGCAGGCTCAGGGCCACCGTCACTTCGTGCATGCGGTCGTTTCTCCGGGAGCGCCGTCCGGTCAGCATAACACAATCTGCGGCGGGCGCTAGTGCCTACGACCGTTACCCGGCTCATGCGGTAACTCGCGATTTAGTTCATTCTCACCTATATACGCGAGGCTCGGGGCCGGCCAGCCGAAGCGATGACGCTTGCTCCCTCGGCGCTGGCCCGCACGTAACGCCGGGTAACCGATGGGCCGCGTCCGGCGCGTGAATAGGGAATTCCCACTCATTGATTTTTGTCGCAGCCGGCAGTAGCGTGATTCCACATCCGGTGCGAGGCAGGTGCGATGGCTGAAACGATAGTCAATGTTCTCTGGATACCGGCGGGTTTGAGTTGCGACGGCGATTCGGTCGCCTTGACCGCGGCGATGCAACCCACGATCGAGGAGATTGCGCTCGGCGCGCTCCCCGGTTTACCGGGCGTGAAGTTTCATTGGCCGCTGATCGAGTACAGCTTGGGCGGCGCGGAGTTTCTCGAAGCGTTCTTCAAAGCGGAACGCGGCGAACTCGACCCCTTCGTGCTCGTGATCGAAGGCTCGATTCCCAACGAAGAGTTGCTCAAGGAAGGCTATTGGTCGGGCTTCGGCAATGCGCCGGGCACCGACCAACCGATCACCTTCAGCGGCTGGATCGACCGGCTCTCGCCCAAGGCCTGGGCGATCTTGGCCGCGGGCACATGCGCGACGTACGGCGGCATCCACGCGATGGCCGGCAATCCGACTGGCGCCATGGGCATTCTCGATTACCTCGGCTGGGATTGGAAATCGAGCGCGGGCGTGCCGATCGTGTGCGTGCCCGGCTGCCCGACGCAACCCGATAATCTTTCCGAGACGATACTCTATCTGCTCTGGCAAGCCGCCGGACGGGCGCCGATGATTCCGCTCGACGAAGCCGGCCGGCCCACCTGGCTCTTCGGTGCGACGGTGCACGAAGGCTGCGACCGCGCGGGCTACTACGAACAGGGCCAGTTCTCCAACGAATACGACGCGCCGCAGTGTTTGGTCAAGCTCGGCTGCTGGGGTCCCGTCGTGAAGTGCAACGTGCCCAAGCGCGGCTGGATGGGCGGCATCGGCGGTTGTCCCAACGTCGGCGGCATCTGCATNNAAGTTCATGCCCTTCATGGACGAGCCGCCGGGCGGCAAAATTTCGTCGACGCTGAGCGGCATCTACGGCAGCGTCATCAAGACGATGCGCAACTTCACGGAAGCGACCGTCGACAAAGAACCGAGCTGGCGGCACAAGGGCAAGAAGCTGACCACCGGCTACACCAAGCACTGAGCGGAGATAACGATGGCGATCAAGGACGTCCCGGTCACGAGCTCCGGCACCCAGCCCTCGCGGCTGGTGGAGATGTCGTGGGATCCGATCACGCGGATCGTCGGCAGTCTGGGCATCTACACGAAGATCGACTTCCAGAAGAAGGTCGTGGCCGAAGCCCATTCGACCTCGTCGATCTTCCGCGGCTACAGCATCTTCATGAAGGGCAAGGACCCGCGCGACGCCCACTTCATCACCAGCCGCATCTGCGG
>PLFC01000018.1 GCA_003136655.1 Vulcanimicrobiota bacterium | reverse complement strand
CTTCTCGATGCCGGTGTGGAGATAGCCGATCTCCATCTCGGCGCGCTCGATCGTCTCGCCCGAAATCTCGACCACGACCTGCAACACGCCGTGCGTCGAGGGATGCTGCGGCCCGAGCGAGAGGGTCATCGTGTTGCCGACGCGCTCGACCACGTCGGCGCCCATCGGCGGCGGCATAGACGCTTGCGTCTTCACGACGAACCCTTCTCGCCGAGTTCGCGCTGCTTTTGCAACGCGGCTGCGACCTTGCCCGACGGCGGCGTGCCCGCCGGCACGTTGCTCTTCAACGCGAACGCAGGTCGCGGCGTCGCTTCGCGCGCCGGTCCGCGCAACGGGTAATCCTTACGCAACGGATGGCCCTGCCAATCGTACGGCAGTTGGATGCGGCGTAGATCGGGGTGGCCGTCGAAGACGATCCCGAAGAGGTCGAAGATCTCGCGCTCGGCCCAATCGGCGTTGGGCCAGAGATCCGCGACCGAGGGTACGTGCGGCTCGTCGCCGGGCACGCCGACCAGCACGCGGACGCGTCGCGGCGTGCCCACCTGCTCGACCGTGGCCGCTCGCACCGGCAGTGCCAGGAGGTGATAGACGACGTCGAAACGCGGCGAACGCTCGAGATAATCCACGCCGCCGACGTCGAGCAACATCGAGCAGCCCTCGCCGCGCAAACGCAACAAGACGTCGCGAATCTCGGCCGGGCTCGCATGGAGGATCTCTGCGTCGGCGATGGGCGGCCGAACGGCCGTCGGGTCGAGCGCCGTACCGGCGAGCGAAGGCGCTTGCGAACTCGGCATCTAGGACCGCGCGAGCAGCCCGCCGCGACCGCCTTGGCGGATCTGCTGCTGGATCAAGTTGATGGCGTAGAGCAGGCCGTCGGGCGTGGGCGGACAGCCGGGCACGTAGACGTCGACGGGAATGATGGTATCGACGCCTTGGATGATCGCGTAGTTGTCGAAGACGCCGCCCGACGACGCGCAGGCGCCCATCGAGATGACCCACTTCGGATCGGCCATCTGGTCGTACAACCGCTTGATGATCGGGCCCATCTTCTGCGCGACGCGACCCGAGACGATCATCAAATCGGCCTGACGCGGCGAAGCCCGGAACACCTCGGAGCCAAGCCGGGCGATATCATATTGCGGCGCCTGCACGCTCATCATTTCGATGGCGCAGCAGGCCAAGCCCATGGTAAGCGGCCAGACGCTCGACGACTGGGCCCAGCGCGCGACGTCGTCGAGTTTCCCGAGAAGGAACTCGCCCGGCATCATCTCCATTCGAAGCCCCCCTTGCGCCAAACGTAGGCGTAACCGATGCCGAGGATCACGACGAACGCCGCCATCTCGGCCAACCCGTATACCCGCAGCGCGCGCATCTGCACCGCCCACGGATAGAACGAGGCCGCTTCCACATCGAAGACCACGAAGAGCATCGCGATCAGATAGAAGCGCACGGGGAAGCGCCCGCCCACGTCCGAGGTCGTCTCGACCCCGCACTCGTAGGCTTCCGACTTCGTCGCGTTGGGCCGGCGCCGGCCGAGCAGACCGGGCACGCCGCAAAACGCGGTTGCCGCCACGACCGCCACCCCGAGAAAGATGGCGACCGGCACGTAGGGGCTCATACGGAGTCAACTTTCGCAAGGGGCGAAGCGGTCCTCCGCCGCGAAGCGCCCCATCGTCATGCTACGAGCGACTTTTATCGGAGTCTTGTTTGCGCTGAAGGCGTGCGACCCGAACTCCATCGGCGTGCAAAACTTCGGCTCGATCGTCGGTCGCGTCTACGACGCGAAAACCCTCAAGGCGATTCCGGGCAAGATCCTGGTCAGCGCGACCGGCTGCAATAACCCGGTCTACGCCAACCCGGACGGGACGTTCTTGCTCAATCAGGTCGCCGAAGGAACGCAGACCGTCACGGCGACCGCGCCCGGCTACACGTCGCAGAGCGTTCAGGTGGTTGTCGCCAAACAAGAACGCAGCGACGCAGGCACGATTCCGCTGACCAGCGTCAACCAGTAGGATCCCCGCATGGTCGACCTGGCGCTGCGCATCTTCTCGATCGCCGCCGGGTCCGTGCTCGTGTTCCTGGTGGTCGCCGACGTTTTCCAGTCGGTCATCCTGCCGCGTTCGCCGACCTTTCGCTTCCGGCTCAGCGCGCTGATTCTGCGGCCGGCGTGGAAGTACGCGCGACGGTACGCCCTGCACAACATCTCGGGCACCGAACGCCGCGAAGACTTCATCGCAACGGTCGCGCCGCTGATGCTCGTGGTGTTCATCGGCTTCTGGATGTCGGCGCTGATCGTGGCCTTCGGCGCGATCTTCTACGGGTTGCGCGAATACGTTCATGTCGTCAACAGCTTCGGCGACGCGCTCTATTTCGCGGGCACCTCGATACTGACCATCGGCTACGGCGATCTCGTGCCGACCGGCGGCGCCACGCGCTTCATCGCGATCGCCGCCGGCATGTCGGGACTCGGCGTCTTTGCGGTCACCACCGCCTATCTCTTCGCGCTGTTCGGATCGTTCCAGAGCCGCGAGGTCTTCGTGGTCATTTTGGGCTCGCGCGCGGGCGCGCCGCCCTCGGGCGTGATGCTGCTCGAGAACTACGGTCGCCTGGGCATCCACGACGAAGTGTGCACCGTGTTCGAGTCGGCCATGCATTGGGCGGCGACGCTGCTCGAGAGCCATCTCGCGTATCCGATCCTGGCCTACTTCCGCTCGTCGCACGAAGGCGAGTCGTGGATCTCGACGCTCGGCGCCATGCTCGATGCCGCGGCGCTGGCCAAGACGGTGATCGTCGACGAACGGCTCGCCGCGCACGCAACCTTCTTCTTAGACATGGGCGGGCACGCGGTCGGCGACCTCTCGCGCTATTTCCAGCTCGACATCCCGGGCGAGGCCGGCATCGAGCGCGAGGAGTTCGACACGGCCGTGACGCGCTTGCGCGCCGCGGGCTTCCAGGTACGCGACGCCGCCGACTGCTGGGCCGAGTTCGGCCGGATTCGCAGCCGCTACGCAGCGTCGCTACAGGCGATGGCCGGACACTGGATCATTCCGCCGGCGGAGTGGATCGGCGACCGCTCGGCGGTTTCGCACGGGCACGGCTGATGAAGCTCACCGCGTCGTCGATCGGAATCGCAAAACCGATCGCCTTCTCTTCTTCGAAGCGCGACTCGGCCAAGCCGATCACGGCGCCGCTGGCCGCATCGAACACCGGGCCGCCGCTCTCGCCCGGAATGATCGGCAGGTCCAATTCGAGCGCGTCCTTGCGCACGCTCGAGATGCGCCCCGCGTAGACCGAGGTCGCCACGCCGAGGCCTTCGTCTTGGAATGCATCGGGAATCGGAAAGCCCGCCACGCCGATGGCCGTGCCCGGCTCGATGCCGCGCGTCGTGCCCAGCGTGGCCACCGGCAAATCGGGCGCGTCGACGGCGACCAAAGCCAAGTCCGACTTTTCGTCGCGCGCCAGAATTCTGACCGGCACCGCCTTGCGTTCGCGCAGCGTCGCGCGCAGATTGCGCGCTCCGTGGATGACGTGCTCGGCGGTCAGCACGCGGCTGCCCCACCGGCCGCTCGCGACGATGACGCCGCTGCCGTAGGCGTCGTCCCAACTGCCCTTCTTCTTTGGGTCGTCGCTTGGGATCTGCATCGTGAAGAGAACCACGCTCGGGCGTAGGGTCTTGAACGCGCGCACGAACGGGTCGCCCGCGGGTTCCTTGGCGCTCGAACTGCAGGCGACGAGCGTTAACGCCGCGAGCGCTATGACGGCGCGTTTCACGCGTGAGCGCGGACCGCGGGCAAGGCCGCAACGATGCGCGCGCGCAGCGCATCGAGACCCTCACCGGTCTTGGCGCTGATCGCGATCGCGTCGGGCGGCAGCGGCGGCGCCTCGGCCGAACTCTCGCGAGCGTCGATCTTGTTGTAGGCCAGGATCGTCGGTTTGGCGGCAACGCCCAACTCTTCGAGGATCGCGTCGACGCTGCGTTTCTGCCGCGGCCAATCGGGGTTGGAGGCATCCATCACGTGCACGAGCACGTCGGCGCCTTCGAGTTCTTCGAGCGTCGCGCGAAACGCCGCGAGCAATTCGTCGGGCAACTCGGTGATGAAACCGACGGTGTCGGCCAAACGCACGTAGACGCCCGGCGCGAGATACACGCGGCGCAGGGTCGGGTCGAGCGTGGCGAAGGGCTGGTCGGCGACGAACGCGCCGTCGGCCTGCGCCGAATGCGCGAGCCGGTTCAAGAGCGACGACTTGCCCACGTTGGTGTAGCCCACCAAGGCCACGAGCGGCGTCTCGCCGCGCGACGAGCGCCGGTTGGCCCGCGCGCCGCGCACGTCTTCGAGTTGCGCGCGCAAGACGGAGACGCGGTCTTGAATGCGTCGCCGGTCGACTTCGAGCTTCGTTTCACCGGGGCCGCGCGTGCCCACGCCGCCGCCGAGCCGCGAGAGCGCGGTACTCGAACCGATCAAGTTGGATTGGCGATAGCGCAGTTGCGCGAGTTCGACTTGCAGCTTACCTTCGCGGCTGCGCGCGCGCTGCGCGAAGATGTCGAGGATCGTCGCGGTGCGATCGACGATGGGCAACGGCACGATCTTCTCGAGGTTGATCCGCTGCCGCGGGCGCAAATCGTTGAAAACGAAGATCTTGGTGGCGCCGAGTTCCTCCGCGAGCGCGGCGATCTCGTGCGCCTTGCCGCTGCCCACGAGCGTGGCCGGATCGACCCGGTCGAGCCGCTGCACCACCCGCCCGGCCAACTCCGCACCGGCGGCCACGATGAGCGCCTCGAACTCGGCCAGCTCCGGTTCGAGCGGCCGTTTGGGGTCGTGCAGGTCGACTGCGACGACCAAGGCGCGCTCGGCCGGCGCGGCGGTCGAGTTCGATCGCGAAGACATACCGTCCGGATTCGGCTCAGGCGCCCGGCGGCCTACGCCGATATCCCTAGATATGCCGCGCTCCCTCCCGAATGCGGTCCGTCCCAAGCTCGTCCTCTTCCTCGTCGCGGTGCTCGCCGTTCTGGGCGTGCGGGCGTACTTGAACGCGGCGCAGAGCATCTTCCCGGCGATCTCGCTCTCGCGCGTCGAAGTGTTCGCCGACGCCGGCGACCTGCCGCCCGAGCGAGTGCGCGGCTCGATCGCCCGGCCCTTGGAGGCCGCGCTGCAGGGCTTGCCCGCGGTGCATGCCACCCGCTCGAACGCGACTCAGGGCGCGGTCGAGATCGAGATCGACTTCGACCCCTCGAGCGACGCGCAACACGACCTGCAGTTGGTCGACGACGCGGTGGAGAGCGTCCGGCCCTCGCTCGCGGGCGTGCGCGACGTCTCGACGCTGATCGAGAACCCGAACATGGAGCCCGTGGTCTCCTACGCCTTCGAAGGCGGACTTCAAGACCAGGCCCACCTCCAGCACGAGATCGAGCGGGCGCTCGTGCCCGTGTTCACGGGCACGCCGGGGCTGGGCCGGATGACGGCCTTCGGCGGGGCGCCGCTCGAATACCAGGTCGTGCTCGACGCGCATACGCTTATCCGGCGCGGCGTCCGCGCCGAGCAGGCCGGTGAAGCGATCGCGGCCGCGGCCGCCGAGGGCACCGCCGGAACCCTCGACCGGCACGACAAGCGCTACATCGTGATGACCGGTCCGACGCTCGAGAATCCGGACGATCTGCGCAAGCTGACCGTGGCTCCCGAACGCGGCGGGCCCCTTGCCCTGACGGCGCTCGGACACCTCGGCGAAGGCACGGGCCCGGCGACGCAGCAGGCGAGCCTCGACGGCCGGCATGCGGTGCTCTTCAACGCGTACCCGCTGCCCGGGGCCGACGCGGTGGCGCTCCAACGCGAGGTGGCGAAGCGCATGCCGCGCCTGCTCGCGGAATTGCCGCCCGGCGTGGGCGTGACGCGCTACTGGGATCAGACGCGCTTGATCGTCGCCTCGCAAACCTCGCTGCGCGACGCGATTTTCCTCGGCGCGCTGCTCGCGCTCGCGGTGATCTATCTCTTCTTACGCAGCCGTGCGATGACGCTGATCGCGGGCTTGATCGTGCCGCTGGCGATGACGCTCTCGGTGCTGGCCATCTACACCGCCGGGCTCTCTCTGAACCTGATGACGGTCGGCGGCCTCGCGGTGGCGGTGGGACTGGTCATCGACGAGGTGATCGTCGTCGTCGAGGCGATCGCGCGGCGCGGCGAAGTGCGCGAGGGCACGGCGCGCATCCGGCGCGCGCTGATCGCCTCGACGGCGGCCAACGTGGTCGTCTTTCTGCCGCTGGCGTTCTTGAGCGGCATCCCGGGCTTCTTCTTCCGCGCGCTCGCGTTGACGCTCTCGATCGCAATGCTCGTCTCGATCGCGCTCTCGCTGTTCGTCGCGCCCTTGATCGCGCAGATGTTGCCCGAACGCGAACGGCGCGAACCGCGCACCATCGAGCGGCTCGAATCGCTCTACGCCCGCGGGCTGAGCTGGATCTTGGGCCGTCCCTGGATCGCGTATGCCGGAGCGGCAGCGATCTGCGTGGTGACGGTGCTGGCCTTCGTGCGCATGCCCAGCGACTTCTTGCCCTCGCTCGAAGAGGGCGAGTTCGAAATCCGCTACACCTTGCCCGCGGGCACGTCGCTCGCCGCGACCGATCGCACTGCAACGGCGCTCGAACGCGCGATCGTCGCGACGCCGCAGGTGGCGCACGTCGGGCGTTTGACCGGCGTCGACACCAACGGCTATCTGCCTACGCCGCCCAACGCCGGCACGCTGCGCGTTTCGCTCGTCGACGGCGCGACGATCCCCTTCGACGAGGTCTCCGACCATCTCCGCGACGTGTTGCAAAAGATCGCGCCGGACGCAGAGTTCGAATTCCATCAATTGCTCGAAGATCAGATCAACGATCTCTCCGGCGCGCCGGAGGCGATCCAGTTGAGCGTGTACGGCGACGACCAGCAGACGCTGATCGGCATCGCGACCAGTTTGGCGAGCGGCCTGGGCAAGATCGAGGGCGTGGTCGACCCGTTCAACGGCGTCAACTACGGCGCGGGCATCGTGCGCACCGCGGTCGATCACGATCCCGCCGCGGCGCGCCTGCGCTTGGGCGGTGCGATCGTGGCCAAGGTGCCCGACGGCTCGTCGGATCTGCCCGTGCGTGTGCGCGTCGACGGCGCGCCGCTGCGCATCGCGCGGGGGGCAGCGCAACGTGCGAGCGAGGTCGACGAAGAGAACGGCTCGCGCATGCTGCGCGTCACCGCAGGCATCGAGGACGCCAACCTCTCCACGGTCAGCGAACGCGTGCGTGCGCTCGTTGCCGCAACGAAATTGCCGCCTGGTTATCGCATCGAGATCGGCGGCGCAGCGCTGGCGCAACAGGATTCGTTTCGCGAGTTCGCCGGGGTGCTCGGCATCGCGGTGCTGCTGGTGTTCGTCGTGTTGCTCGCGACGTTCGACTCGTTCCGCCTGCCGCTGATCATCCTGGCGACGATTCCGCTTTCCCCGATCGGCGTTGCGCTGGCGCTGTGGCTGACCAAGACGCCGCTGAACGTTTCGTCGTTCATGGGTTTGCTGCTGCTCGTGGGCATCGTGGTGCGCAACGGGATCCTGCTCATCGACGGCGCAAACCGGCGGCGCACGCAGGGCGCGAGCGTCGACGACTCGCTCTTGGGCGCAGCGCGCGAACGCCTGCGTCCGATCTTGATGACCACGCTGGCCGCGATGTGCGGCCTCGCGCCGCTCGCCTTCGGCTGGGGCACCGGCTCCGAAATGGAACGCCCGCTCGCGATCGCGGTGATCGGCGGCCTCTCGACCGCAACCGCGTTTACGCTGGTCCTGATCCCGGTGCTCTACGCTGCGGTCGCGAAACGACAGCGCGTCGCCGCCGCGCCGCTTTTCGAAACGGCGCGCATCTAACGCGCGAGCCTCAGCGATGCTGACAGAGCGCGTCGGGCTCGAGCGAGATGGTGGATGACGGTAGTCGAGATAGACCGTGAAATTGAAAGTGCGCCCGGGCCTGGGCGTGCAGTTGTTCGATCAACCATTGCAGGCCGTCGACGAAACGCGGGCCCGGGCGCTCCAGCAGATCCGCATCCTTCAGCACGTACACCCGGTGCTCGCGGACGGCGCGTAGCGCGTTCCAGGGCGGCTTGCCTTCGACCGAGGCGAGGTCGGCGCCGGAGTCGGTGACGATCGCATCCGGTTGCGCGGCCACGAGCGCCTCGGCACTGTAGCGGCCGTAAGCTTGATGCAGGTTCGCGGCAGCGTTGCGCGCGCCGGCCATGCGCAGCAGCGTAGCGATGTAGGAACCGTCGCCGACGGTGAAGATCGGCGCGACCCCGAGCGCCACGAAGACGCGCGGTCGCACGCCCGGGGGCACGCTGCGCTGCAGTTGTGCGGCTCGAGCGCGTAGCCGAGCGGAAAGAGCCGCCGCCTCGCGCTCGTGACCGCTGAGCCGGCCGAGGACGGCGAGGTCGGTGTAGATGTCGGCGTACGAATCGTCGTCGATCAGTTCGGTGCGCAAACCCAACCGGCGCAGATCGGCGCTGAGCGCGCTCTGCGCGCGAATCCCCACCACGACGTCGGGATGCAGCGCGAGCACTTTTTCCGCGTCGATCGAGGAAAACGAATTGACCTGGGGCAAGCGTGCCGCCGCCGGCGGATAGTCGGTGAACTGCGACACGCCCACGACCTGCGCGCCCGCACCGATGGCGAAGAGGTCTTCGGTCAACGACGGAATCAGCGAGACGATACGCGGTCGCGGCGCCGCAGCACCGAGTGCGAGCAGGCACGCCGCGAGCGCCACGGCCCACTTCAACGAGCGCACGTTCAGCGGTCGATCGGGCGGCCTTGCGCGCGCAGGTCGAGCGCGAATCCGCTGACGACCAGGTACGCGCGCTCGGCCCGAACCGCGAGTCGTGTTTGTAGGCGCCCCGCCGCATCGCGTAGCAGGCGTTGCGCGGGGTCCGCCGGCGCGAGCCCCCAGCCGGCCTCCTCGCCCACGACGATCGCATGCGCGCGCGTCGCCGCCAGTGCGGCGACCAGCGATTCGGCGGCCTCATCGAGCGCGTTCCCATCGCCCGCGCCGGCGCGCCAGGCGAGCCACGCCGGCAGCGAGTCGATCACGAGCGTCTCGCGCTCGCCCGCAAGCGACAGCAGCGCTTCGAGTGCGGGCGCATCCTCACGTGCGCTCTCCACGAAGTGCCACGACGTCGGACGCCGTGCCGGATCGTCGCCGTGCGGCACGCCCGCGGCGACGAACGTGACCGAGAAGCCGGTCGCAATCGCCAACCGTTCGGCGAAGCGCGTTTTCCCCGAGTGGGCCGGACCGGTCACGAACGTCAGAATCATCGCCTCACCGCGTCGACAGTTCCAGATTGTACGTGCGCCCCGGCGCGGGATAGCCCGGGACCGCCGCGTAGCGCTCGTTGAGCAGATTGCCCGAGCGCAGCGAGAGGATCGCCCGCGGCGCGAGCTTGTAGCGCACGTACGCGTCGACGCTGGTGAAACCATCGCTGTAATACGGTCCCGGGCCGAACGAGTCGTCGGCGTCCGAGCCTTGGATGTGCGCGCGTGCGCCGAAGGCCAGACGGCCCGTGCCGAACGGATGCGTCAGGCCGACGCCGGCTTGAATCACGGGCGTCTGCGGCAAGCGGCTCAGCGCGGTCACGTCGAGCGCCTTATACACGTCGGTCACGCTGACATCGGTTGCGAAGCCGTTATACACGGGCGACGAAGCCGTCACGATGATGCCGCCCACCGAAGCGCGTTGGATGTTTTCCGGCACGTACTGATCGTTGTCCACGATGAAGTTCGAGCCGCTGCGGCCGAACCAGCCCACCGAGAGCGAGCCGCCCTGCACGGGGAACGACACGCGGACGTCTTCGTTCTGCGCCTTCTCGGGCACGAGCTTCGGATTCGAAAATCCCGGATAGTAGAGATCCTCGAGCGTGGGCACGCGATACGACTCGCCGACGTTGCCGCCGAGCGTGACCGCGCCGAAGTGGATCAGGCTGCCGAACGTGGGCGCGAGCACGGTGCCGTGCGGCGCGTCGTTCTCGCCGCGCAATCCGAACGTCGCCTGCGCGACGGAGCCGAGTCGCAATTGGTCCTGCACGTACGCGGCGCTCTGCGATTCGGCCGCGCCGATGTTGGGCGGCGGCCCGAAGGGTCCGAGCGACAACGTGGCGCTCTCGCGCGAGAAATCGACGCCCGCGACCACGGTCGAATTGCCGCCGGTGATCACGTCCTTGAGCGAGAGTTGGCTGCGTCCGTCGTAGGTGTCGCTCTCGCCGCCCTCTTGCGGATCGGCGTAGACCAGGGCTTGTCGCGATCCCGCGAGCGTGAGCGTCAGCGACGAATTGCCGCCGGTGTGCGTCAGTTGCAGGTCGGCATCGTTGCGCAGCGTGCGTTGCACGGCTTCGGGCGTGAGGAAATCCAAGCCGCCGGGCACGCCGATGCCGATCGCATCGACGCCCGCGCCGGCGCGCAAGGAGAACGACGATCCGAGCGCCTGCGTAAAGGTCAGCCGCCCGTCGCTCTGATCGGCCCAATCGTTATACCGCGCGCCTCCGGGATACGCCGCTTCGGGATACGTGAGCGCTGGAAAGTTGTAGTCGTTGGTCGCGACATGACGCTCGTAACTGAAGCCGACGTGCCCGTCGCCGATCGCAATCTGCGCGTCGCGATCGCCGTACGATCCGTCGGAAAGCAGCACGTTGGTGCCGCGCGGCGCGGTCGTGATGATGTTGATCACGCCGCCCACGGCATCGGTGCCGTAGAGCGTCGAGGCGCCGCTTTCGACGACCTCGATGCGCTGCACGCTGCCCAGCGGAAACGAGGCGAGATCGACGGAGCCCGTGCTCGCGGCGGCGATCGGCACGCCGTCGAGCAGCACCAGCGTCTGCGCCGAGGTCGCCGCGAGCAATCCGTAACTCGTCTGCGCGCCGTATGCGCCGTAGCGATAGAGCGTGACGCCGGGCAACGTCTGCAACGCGTCCGCGACCGATTTCGCGCCCATCGCGTCGAGTTGGGCGCGATCGATCACGTACGTCGGCCGCGACGTGGAGCCGATCGGCTCGAGCCGCCGGTCGCTCGTGGAGACGCGCCCGATCTCGGGTAGCGTGCTCGGCGACGGCGCCGGTGAGGGCGCGGCCTGCGCCGACGCGGCGTTGGAATGAGAGACTAGGTACGCCGCGACGAGCGCGCAGCAGAAAACAAAACGACGTAGCAATTCCCGCCTACCTTTTCGCGAGGTGGAGTGGTTGTTGCGCTCGCCGCAGTATCCTGACTCGCGGATCGTAGCCGTCGTGCCGGCGTCTTCCCATTCCGGTGAAGGAACAGTGACGTCCGGCGGCTCCCCGCTCACAGTGGCGCGACCGTCCCGGATTTCCACCGGGTTCCTAGCGGCGATCGCCACGCCTAGGGTGCGCCCGCGAGCCCCGGAGTCCCTCCGCGCGGGAGCCGGGCAACGTACGCGCCAACTCGCCGCCGATGCCTTCTCGCGTTTGGCTCCTCTGCGGGCTCGCCTTGGCCGCGCTCGTCGCGCTCGCGGCAGGCCTCTTCGTGGGCGGGACGGCGCTATCGCCGGGAGACGTAGCCCGGGCGCTGCTGCACCCACGCGCGGGCGGCGATGCGGTAGCGATCGTCTGGAGCCTGCGCGCGCCGCGCGTGGCCCTCGCCGCGACCGTCGGCGCCGCCCTGGCCGTGGCGGGCTTTCTGCTGCAAGGCATGCTGCGCAATCCGCTGGTCGACCCGTTCCTGACCGGCGTGAGCGCTGGCGCCGGGGCAGCGATCGCCGTCGGCGTGGCGCTCGGCATCGCGGCGCCGTTTTTGCCGGCGCTCGGCTTTGCGGCGGGGCTTGCGACGGCGCTCGGCGTGGCCTTCCTCGCCCGTCGCGGCACCGGCATCGACGCCGAACGCCTGATCCTGGCGGGCGTGTCGCTCTCGGCGCTCTTCTCGGCGATCATCGCGTTGGCGCTCACGCGCCTGGGCCGGAACGGCTCGGAAGAAATCCTGGCCTGGCTCGCGGGTTCGCTCGCCGGCCGCGGCTGGAGCGAATTGCTCTGGACCTCGCCGTACATCGTGGGCGGTTTGCTGCTCGCGGCGCTCGCGGTGCCCGCGCTCAACGCGCTGCGTCTGGGCAGTGGGATCGCGCGCGCCGTCGGCGTCGACGTGGCCCGCGCCAACTGGCTGCTGCTGAGCGCGGCAACCCTGCTGACGGCCGCGGCCGTCGCGCTCTCGGGCATCGTCGGCTTCGTCGGCCTGATCGTGCCGCATCTCGCGCGGCGCATCGTGGGCAGCGACGGGCGTTACGCGCTGGGCGCAAGCCTGTTGCTCGGCGTGACCTTGGTGCCGCTCGCGGACGCGCTGAGCCGTTCGCTCTTCCCACCCTCGGAAATCCCGCTCGGCGTGCTCTTGGCGTTCGTCGGCGTGCCGACGTTCTTATACCTGTATCTGCGCCCCGCCGGAGCGACGCGACTATGGGGCACCTGAACGTCGCAGCGGTGCGCCTGTCGATCGGCGAGCGCACGCTGCTGGAAAACGTCGATCTGCACGTCGTGCCCGGACGGCTCTGCGCGATCGTGGGACCAAACGGGGTGGGCAAGACGACGCTCTTGCGCTGCATCGCAGGCTTCGCCGAACCGGCGGCGGGCGCGATCTTGATCGACGGCGTGAGCGTGGGCAGCATGCCGCGCGCGGAGCGCGCGCGAGCCGTCACGTTGATCGGAAGCGACGCGGAGAGTCCGCAGGGCATGAGCGTGCGCGAGGTCGTGTTGACCGGACGCTTCGCGCGGCGGGCGTGGTGGGACTGGACGACGGGCGAAGCCGACCACTTCGCGGCCGACGCGGCCATCGAACGCGTCGCGCTCGCTCCGCTCGCGGACCGTTCGTTCGATACGCTCAGTTCGGGCGAACGGCAGCGCGCGTGGCTGGCCTTAGCGCTCGCGCAAGACGCGCGCACCATCCTGCTCGACGAGCCGACGAGCCACCTCGACGTGCGCCACGCGACGAGCGTTGCGGCACTCTTGCGATCGCTCGCCGACGAGGGCCGCGCGGTGCTCGCCGCACTGCACGATCTGAGCGAAGCAGCGGCAATCGCCGACGACGTCGCGCTCCTGGGCGACGGGCGCTTGCTGGCCTTCGGACCCGCCGACGACGTGCTGGAACCCGAACTGCTCGAACGCGCCTTCGGCATAGCCTTCGAGCGGGCGCGCGTGGCCGGCGCCTGGCGCGTCTTTCCGCGCGCTCCGATCCGGAGAAACTTCAGTCATTGAGTAACGCCGCCGCCAAGAAGGCGAACGAGCTCCTCGACACGATCGCAAAGCACGGCGTGCAGACCGTGCTCTTGCGCTACGGCACCGCGCACGCGAGCATTCCCCCCGAGCGCCTCGATGCCGCAGCGCTCCTGGAGGGCATCGCGCTCGAGCCCGGCACCACGCTCGTGCCCGATCTCGACAGCGCACATCTCGACCCGTTCGCTGCCGCGCCGGCGCTCGTGCTGGTTTGCGACCTGCTCGATGCGGCCGACGAGGATCCGCGGCGCGTGGCCAAGCGGGCCGAAGCGCGCCTGACCGCGAGCGGCTTCGCCGATTCGTTGCACGTCGGCAGCGAACTGCGGTACTACGTCTTCGACGAGGTCGCGTACGAAAACGCGCCCGACGCGACCGGCTACCAACTCGATGCAATCGCCGAGCGCGAACTCGAAGCGATTCGCGCCGAGGTCCTGGGCGCGCTCAAGGCTTCGGGCGTCGAGGCGGGAGTACAGCGCTCCGTGGCGGGCGCGCCGGGTCAGACCGCGCTCGAACTGCGCGCGAAACCGCTCACCCGGGCCGCCGATTCCGTATTCGCTACGAAGATAGCGGTCAAGGCGGTCGCCGCGCGGCACGGCAAGAGCGCGACCTTCATGCCGAAGCCGCTGGCCGGCTCCGCGGGAAGCGCGCTGCGCGTGCGCATGAGCCCGAACAAAGACGGCAAGTCGCCGTTCTTCGACAAAGACGGCTGGGCCGCGGCTTCACAGACGATGCTCTTCTTCATCGGCGGTCTGCTCGCGCACGCCGACTCGCTGCTCGCGCTCTGCGCGCCGTCGGCGAACTCGTACACGCACTTCGCCTCGCTCGACGTACCTTTGCTGCTCGCCTTCGGCCGGGGCAACGCGGCGACGGCCGTGACGGTCGACGCACCCGGGCGCGACGACGCGAAAACACCGCGCGTCGAATTCCGGGCGGCGGACCTCAGCGCAAACCCGTATCTCGCCTTCGCGGCGTTGCTGTGCGCGGGCCTCGACGGCCTCGCGCGGCGCACCGACCCGATCAGTTCGGGCTTCGGCCCGCTCGAGACCGGCGCGACGCGGCGCCCGGCGAAGCCGCAGTTCCGCGGCCTCGCGCCGCATCTCGGCGCAGCGCTCGACGCGCTCGAGAAAGACCGCGCCTATCTGACCGAAGGCGGCGTGTTCGGCGATGCGTTCCTGCGCCGGCGGAGCGAAGCGTTGCGCGCGAACGAGATCGCCGCATTTTGGGGCCGCCCGCACCCGTTGGAATACGCGCTAACGTACGAGTGCTAACCCGCCGCGGCTGGGAGCCCGTAGGGCTGCTAGCGGTTGCGATGCGCGGCTTGGTTCGAGAGATTTCCGCCGTCGGGATCGAGATGCAGATCCGACGACATCACCCAACCCTGCTTCCCGCGGAACGGACCCGTCACCACCTTGACGTGGATGACGTCTTGCGCATCGGAATAGTGCGGGTGGGCGAACGCAGGCGTGCAGGCGATGACGACCGCGCGCGTGCCGGGCTTGGCCAGGAACGTATGTTCGGAAATCGTGCGCGAGCTATTCCAATGGCCGGCCGCAAAATCGACCAAGCGGTCGCGCGTGTCCCACAGGAACACGTCGGGATCCACCTGATCCGAAGCGAGCACCACGCGTCCGCCGGTGCCGATCGCGCAACTCGCGGCGCAGACCGTTACGCACGCGGACATGACGAACAGCGCTGCCGCCGCGCCCAGGAACCGGCGCTTCACGGTGCGGGAGGAGACTCTCTGCGGGCTTTGAGCCAAGCGGCGAAATCGACCGCCGTCATCGCGTGTCCAACGTAAGGGCCCTGCACTCCGTCGACGCCGAGCGTTACCACGTCATCTCGTTGCGACTCGTTTTCGACACCGCTCGCTATCATCCGCCAACCTAACGCCCGCGCGCCCGCGAACGTTCCTTCGAGCGAGGCCCTGCCGCCCGGCCGAGCGGCGATGCGTTCGATGACGTCATAGCGAATCCGCAGGGTAGAGACGGCAAGCCGTTCGACCGCTTCGAGCTCGGCCAGCGAGCCGTCGAATCCGTCCAGCACGAGGCCCACATCGTACGCCGCGCAGACCTCGAGAAAGCGCGCGAATTCCGGCGTGGGGTCGGCCGCGTCGCGCGCGCTGATCGCCACGCGGATGCGCCGCCAATCGCCCGCCGTAAAGCCGGCCGGGTAGAGATTTTCGAAGATTCCGGCGTGGGCAGCGGCTAAGCGCACGTCCAGCGCGATTTCGAAGCCCTGCGCGGCGAGCGCGTTTCCGTCGGCTACCGCTTCGCGTAGCGTCCACTGGTCGAGCGCCCGCAATCCCGGTCCGTCGGCCGGTAGCGAGTCCCCCGGCGGCTGGAGGCCGTGTTCGGGATCGATGCGCCGGACGACGAGTTCGGCGGCGGAGACTTCGCCTTCGCGGACGTAATGGATCGGATCGTACATCACGAGAAAGCCCGCCTCGGCGGACGGCTCCGCGCGCCGAACCGGCGCATCGGGCAAGCCGTCCGCGCCGGTTTCGGGCAACGAGTCCGATTCCGATGCGGACCGCTGGTTGTGCGGTCCGCCTGCGCGCCGTCCGTCGTGAAAATGGATGCGGGCTCCGCCGTCATTCTTGGCCCGGTACATCGCGGCGTCCGCGGCGTTGCGCAGCCCCGCTGCGTCGCCGGCGTCGGCGGGAAAGAGCGCGACGCCGACGCTCGCACCCAAGACGAAACTCAGCTCGCCGTACACGAACGGTTTAGAGAGCACGTCGGCGATTCTGGTCGCGACCGATTCGATCTGCGCCTGCGAATTGATCGGTAACAGGATGATGACGAACTCGTCGCCGCCCCAGCGGCCGATGAACTCCTCGCGCCGTAAGCTGTGGCGCAGCCGCTCGCCGACCTCGCGCAAGACGGCGTCGCCGCCGTCATGTTTGGCCGCGGTGTTGACGTCGCTGAAGCCGTCCAAGTCGACGAAGAGCAGCGCCGCGACGACGTCGAGCCGCCGGGCTTCGGCCAGGCTCTCCTCGAGTCGCAATTCGGCGGCTTCGCGGTTGGGCAGGCCCGTCAACGTGTCGGTGTAGGCTTTGAACTCGAGCTGCGCTTCACTTTCGGCGCGCTGGATGGCGTTGACCAGCGCATCGCGCAGAAACTCCGCGTAGTCCCAATCGTCCGCGTCGAAGGGCACCGAGCGCGGCTGCGTCGAGATGAAGCTCGCGCACCATTGCTCGGAGCCTATGCGGAACGCGATGCTGAGATACGAACGGGCCGCAATCGCGGCGTCGCCCGCGCTCCCGTCGTCGGCTGAATCGGCCACCGCGAACGTGCCTGCGCGCACGACCGCGTCGTATGCGGGGGTGCGAGAGAGCGGAAACGCATCGCCGGACACCAAGGCCGGAGCGTCGGCAACGTAGACGACGTGCAACTCGGAATTCTCGATGCGACCGAGGATCGCCGACTCCGCGCCGAGGCCCGTTACGCCTTCGCGCAAGAGGGCCCGGACCTGCTGCGCGCCGGCGAAGCCGTGGCGCACGATTAGGCTCAGCAGCGACTCGCGGCGGCGGACGCGTTCGTCCTCGGTCACCGGAGGCAGGCGTTCGGTGCCGCGAATTCGCACGAGCACGGCTTCGCCCGTGCTGAACGGGCCCGGACGCAACGCCTCGATCGTAACCGAGGCCTCGACCTCGACGGCACCGCGCCGCACGCGCGTGACGAACTCGCGCGGCGTCAGGTCGACGAGTTGGGGCAAGAGCCGCCGGGGCGCGAGCGCCACGTCGTCGTCGCCCGGCTCGAACAGCTCGACCGCGGCCGCGTCGGCGAACAGGAGCGCGCCCGACCGGAGGTCGACGACGAGCAGGGCATCGATGGGCTCGCCCGGCGCCAGGGCGCCGTGGCCCGGAGGCGCCTCTTCAGGCGTCACCTGGCACCGGAATCCGCACGGACTCGTCCGGCTTTGCGGGAATACAACCATCCGTGGGTTCCAAGGACACTCTCAAGAAGGCTCTTCGGCCGTTGGGCGCTCTTGCCGGATTGACCGGCGCCGCAACGCTGGTCAACCGGCGGCTGCGCACCACGAGTGCGCTGCCGCTCGATCACGTGGGCGGCGTGCGTCGGCCTTGGCATTGGCGCGGTTACAACATCTTTGCGACGGAGATGGGCGCCGGCCCGACCATCCTGTTGGTGCATGGCATTTACGCCGGAGCTTCTTCATTCGAGTTCCGTAAGCTGGCACCGTCGCTCGCACGGACCAATCGCGTGGTGGCATTCGACCTGCTCGGGTGTGGGCTATCGGAACTACCCGATCTGGACTATTCGGCGGAAATGTTCGTGGAACTGATCGTGGATGCGATCGGTGAGTTCTCCGACGGCCCCATGACGCTGCTCGGCAGTTCGCTCGGCGCCGCCTTCGCGATTCGGGCTGCGACCCGCGCGCCCGACCGCGTGAAGGACCTGGTGCTGATCTGTCCGACAGGCCTCGGCGTATTGGATCGCGACCCGACGCCCGTGCAACGCGCGGTCTCGATGTTGATCCGCTCGCCGATTGCGGGCGAGAGCGCCTTCAATGGCTTGGCCTCGAAGCCGTCGCTGGCTTGGTTTCTGCGCAATCAGAGCTATGCCGATCCCGCCTCGGTTACGCCCGAGATCCTCGATCACTATTACGCCGTCACTCATCAAGCGGGTGCTCGCTTCTTGCCGGCACAGTTCGTCGGCGGCGGCCTCAACATCAACGTCGCCAACGACTTGCCCTTCGTCGAAGCCCCCGTGCTCGTGCTTTGGGGAGAGCGCGCTTCGCAGACCAACGCGCTTGCGCGCGCTTACGAGTACGTGCGCTTGGCCAAGAACGGGGAATTGGTCACCTTCAAACACTCGGGCCTGTTGCCCCACGAGGAAGAGCCCGAAGCTGCCGCAGCGGCGATCGTCGATTTTCTCTCGCGCAACGGCGTGCCCGAAGGCATCGCGCCGACGAAGAGCAGCGAGAACGGCGCGGTCGTCCACGAAGCGGACGAAGCCGACGTGGTCGAGGCCGTCATCGAGCCCGAACGTACAGCGGAACCGGAAGCCGTCGTCGCAGCGGTCGTCGCGGCGGAGCCCGTCGCGACGCCGCCGCCCGAAGACGTTTCGAGCGAGGCGCTTCCGCCCGACGTACGCGCCGAACCGGTCAGCGCCGGCTCGCTCTCGGCGATCTTCAAGAGCTATGACGTCCGCGGCATCTTCCCGAGTCAACTCGATGAAACGACTGCCTACGCCATCGGCCGCGCGTTCGTCTCGGAATTTTCCGCCGAGGGCATCGTCATCGGACGCGATATGCGTCCCTCGGGCGAGCGGCTCTTCGAAGCGCTCGCGCGCGGCGCGGCCGAAGCCGGCGCCGACGTGACCGACATCGGCTTGGTCTCGACCGACGCGCTGTACTTCGCGGTCGGCCGCTATGGCTTCTCGGGCGGCATCATGATCACGGCCTCGCACAACCCGGCCAACTACAACGGCATGAAGTTCACGCGCGATCGCGCTCAGGCGATCTCACTCGATACGGGGCTGGGCGCCTTACGCGATCGGCTCGCGCAGGGTAACCTCGGGCCGCTCGGCGAGAAGCTGGGCAAACTCGAGCGCTGGGAAGTGCTCGACGACTTCGCCGAGCATTGCTTGAGTTTCGTGGAGCGTAAGGCGATCAAGCCGTTCAAGATCGCAATCGACGCGGGCAACGGCATGGCGGGCCTCACCGTTCCGCACGTTTTCAAGCATCTGCCGTGCAGCGTCGTCCCGCTCTTCTTCGAACTCGACGGCACCTTTCCGAATCATCCGGCGAGCCCGATCGAGCCCGAGAACATGGTCGACCTGCAACGTGCCGTCGTCGAAAACCAGTGCGACCTGGGCGTCGCCTTCGACGGCGATGCCGATCGCATGTTCATCGTCGACGAAAAGGGCGGCTTGGTGGGCGGCGATCTGGTCACCGCGCTCGTGGGCATCAATACGCTCAAACGCAACCCGGGCGCGAAGATCCTCTACAACCTCATCTGCAGCCGCAGCACGCCCGAAGCGATCGAGCGCGCGGGCGGCATTGCGGTGCGTTCGCAAGTCGGGCATTCGATCATCAAGAAGGTCATGCGCGACGAGGACATCGTGTTCGGCGGCGAGCACTCGGGGCATTTCTACTTCCGCGACAATTGGTTTGCCGACTCGGGCATGATCGCGCTCTTGCAGTGCCTCGAAGTGTTCAGCGATGCCGGCAAGCCGGTCAGCGAGGTGATCGCTCCCCTCGACCATCGCTCGCGTTCGGGCGAGATCAATAGCCACGTCGCCGACATTCCGGGCAAGTTGCGCCAACTCGAAGAACGGTACCGGGATGCGCAGATCGATCACCTCGACGGGGTGACCATTCAANNTTAGCCCTGATTCGCTCGTAGTCTGCTCTTGATCTTGCTCGCTTCGCATCGCTGCATTATCTCGGCGCCTGCCGTTCGACGTGCCGGCGCTTGCGTACGTCCGTGATGCGTGGCTGACATATGGCGGAAACCGATCTGAGCGTTACCGATCAGCCCGACTCTACCGCGGCTACGGTGGCTGCTCTCGATGCGCTTTGCGCGTTTCTGGACGGCGCGACATTGGGGGCGTGGCCGGCTCGGGGGGCGGATCTCGAGCGGTTGGGGGTGGCTCGGGGTCGGTTGTTGCGGCGCTTTACTTTGGCCGTGGTTGGGGAGTTTTCTAGCGGCAAGTCGTATTTGCTCAATGCGCTTTTGGGACAGTCCCGGTTGGATCCGAGTGGGCGCGTTGCCGGGCTGTTGGCTGTGGATATCAATCCTTCTACGGCTACCATAACCGAACTGGAGTTTGCGGCGGAGCCTGGGGCTGTAGCCCGCTATCCTTCGGGGCGGTTGGAGCGAGTGCCGCTGGATCGGCTTTCCCGGTTCGTGGCCGTGGGCGGGGATGGGCCGGGGGCTTTGCACGATGCCGTGGCCGACGATGATGCGGCGCCCTCGTTTGTGACGGTGGGCGTGCCCTCGCCGTTCCTGGCGCGCGGTTTTGTCGTTGCGGATACGCCCGGGTTGGCTTCGCTCAATCCTTCGCACCGGCGCGCGACGTTGAATTANNGCGTCGTTCTTGGGCATCATCGGCGAGCACGTGAGCACGATTTTCATCGTGCAGACGAAGATCGATCTGTGGCGCATGCGCGAATCGGACGGACGCGAAGCGTGGCAGCATGCGCGAGAACGCATCGCGTCGCGGGCTGCGTCGTCGGCTCCGACGGCGGACGTGTTTGCGGTCTCGGCGCGCGAGTTTGCGCTGGGCACGATCGATGACGATGAGGCTCTCCGCGAGCGAAGCGGCTTCCCGGCGTTGCTCGCCGCGCTCGATCGCACGTTGGAAGTGCGTGCGCGCAACGCACGCATCGCGCGCGCGGGCGCGGTGGCGGGCGAGACGATCGCGCGCACCTCGGCGCGCCTGCGCCGCGAGGCCTCACTGCTCGAAGCGGAGCCCGGCGAACTGCAGGAACGGCGCGACCGCTCGGAAGCGCAGATCGCCGAACGGGAGCGCGCGCTCGTGCGCGAGCGCGATGCGGTGGCTCGCGCGGGCCTCGAACGCGAGCGCTGGTTTACGGCGCGCGGGGACGCGCTCGCGGACGACCTCGTGCGCGCCCTCGGCGGCGCGCTCGACGTGGCCGACATCGAGCGGTTGCGCGATCGCGCGCGCCTGCACAGCCTCGTGGATGCGACGGCGGCCCAGGCGTTTTCACGCTTTGCACGCGAGAGCGCGGCCGATACCGCACGCGAACTCGAGCGGGTGGCCCGCGCTCATCCGGCGCTACGCGTGGCCGACGTCGCGGCGCTGCGGCTCGGCGGCGAACCCGGCGTGGGCGCATGGTCGCGCGACCTCGCCTCGGGCTTGACGTCCACGATCGTGCTGGGCGGCTTGGGCGGCCCGACGCTCTCGTTCGTGGGCGGCGTCGCGGCTGCGTTCGCGCGGCACGCACGGGGCGCATACATGAAACGCGAACTCGGTGCGGACCTCGGCGCCACGTTCTTCCCCACGCTCGAGGCCGACGTGCGCGCATACGTCGCGGGCATCGCCGCCAAGCTCGCCGCCGTGTATGCCGAACTCGCCGAGACGATCGACGGCGAACGCCGCGACGTGCGCGCCGAGACGCTCGAACCGATCGATCGCGCCCTCGCGGTCGTGGGCGATGCGCGAGCCGCCGTCGCCGCGCGCGAACGTCTGCGGAGCGCAATCGAAACGCTGACCGCGATCGACGCCCAACTCACCGAGGCAACGGCCCCCGCGCTCGAGAGCCGCGAGGGTACGCGCGGCGACGTCCCGGCGCCGGTCGTACGGCGCGCGAGTGCGTTCGACAGCGACGCATACGATCGCGGACTGCGTGCCGAGCGCTATCGCGTCGTCGTGCTCGGCGCGCTACGCCGCGGAAAGTCGAGCTTGATCAACGCGATCGCGGAGACGCGCATCCTGCAAGACGACGCGGGCCGCGAGGCGACGTTCCCCGTCCACGTGCGCTACGGCGACGTCGAGCGCGCGTTCGCGCTGGAGGCGCAGGGCCTCTGGCGCGAGATCCCACTCGACCGGGCGATCGCGCAGGCCGCGGAGAGCCCCGTGCTGATCGAGGTTCCCTGGAAGATGCCGCGCGAACTCGTGCTCGTGCACGCGCCCGCGTTCGACTCCGGCGACGAGGGCGCGCAGCAGATCGCCATGGCCGCGGCATCGGCGGCGAGCGAAGTGCTCGCACTCTTCTCTCGCCAGCTTTCCGATCGCGAACTCGACGTCTACCGGCGCGTCGCCGAACTCGAGAAGCCGATGCTGCTCGCGCATACGATCGCCGACAACGAAACCGCCGCCGAACGCCGGAACGTCGTCGAACTCGCGGGCCGCTACTTGCAGGGACGCAACATTCCGGTGCGGCGCATCTTCACGATCTCCGCACTCGACTATCTCGAGCACGTGCACACCGGCCGCCCCGCGGCGGCGTGGAACGAACTCGGCGCCTTGCGCGAAACGCTGCGCGCGCACGCCGAGGAACACATGCAGCGTCAAGCCGACCGCGCCCGGCGCGCCGCCGCGCCCGCTGCTGCCCCTGCCGCCACGGGCGTCAGTTCCCGCCCGAACCTGCGCGACGCTCTGCGGCGCTTCCTCGGCCGGGAGCCATAGAGGCAGAGGGGCGGCCCTGCCCCGCAGGTCCCGGCGGGGTACGCCAAACCCGGCCCCGAATCGACCCTCCGTGCCACGCTCGTACGTCCTCGGCCCGGCCAGGTTGGCCATCGGAAACGGAGCGCTCCAATACGGGCGGCTCGTCATCGAAAACGGACGCATCGCCGACATTCTCGGCGCCGACGGGCCAAGCGATTATTCGCTCCCGGCGCACACGACGATTGCGCCGGGCATGATCGACGTGCACACGAACGGCGCCGACGACGTGCTCTTCAATCGCGACCAGGGCAACGCGGTCGAAGCCGCCTCGAGCGCGTACGCGGCGCAGGGCGCGACGGGCTTCGTGGCCACGATCATGACCGCGCCGTGGGAATCGATGCTGCACGCCGCGGGCGAAGTCGCGGAGGCCGCGCACGCCTTGGCCGACTCGGCCGAACCGCGCGGCGCGCGCTGCCTCGGCCTGCATTTCGAAGGCCCGTTTCTCAATCCCAAATTTCGGCGCGTCCATCGTCACGACTGGCTGTTGCCCGCGAGCGCGGAGCGCTCCGAAGCGTTGATCGAAGCGTGTCGCGGCGCGCTGATCATGGTCACGATGGCGCCCGAAGTCGAGGGTGTGAGCGAAGCCACGCGCTTCTTCCACGATCAGGGCATCGTTTGCGCGGCGGGCCACAGCTCGGCGAAGTACCGCGAGGGCATGCTGGCCATCGGCTTGGGCTTTCGCACGCTGACCCACGCGTTCAACGCGATGCCGCCGCTCGATCATCGCGAGCCGTCGATCTTGGCCGCGTTCATCCAGGAGACGCGCACCACGGTGCAGGTGATCTGCGACGGCTTCCACGTGGCGCCGGTGATGATCGACATTTTGTATCGCACCCTCGGCGAGCGGCTCGTGCTGGCCAGCGACTACATGGCGCCCGCCGGAAACGGCTACCGCATCGAGGGCGGCGTCATGCGCGCCGAGGACGGCACGATCGCGGGCAGCGCGCTCCACTGCGATCGCGCCGTGACCAACTTGATGGACTACGCGGGCATTCCGTTCGAAGCCGCCATCGTCTCGGCCACCTCGGCCCCCGCGCGACTGCTCGGCATCGAGCGTGAGTGCGGTACGATCGCGCGCGGCAAACGTGCCGACCTTTCGATCTGGAGCGAACGCCACGAAGTGCTGGCCACGATCGTCGGCGGCCGCCCCGTTTACGGTGCACACCACCTGCACTCCGTCGCCATAGCCTAACGTTCGGGTCAGGCCCGAAACGCGTTAGTCGCCGGCTTTTTCCAGGCGTTCCGCGCTCGCGGCGTCGCTGGCCGCGCGCATGATTTCCGCTTTGGGCAGTTTCTGCGTGAAGGGGGTGAATGCGGTCGGCGCTTGGCCGTAATCGAAAGCGTCTTGGAAATCGTCCTCGCGCTCGTCTTCTTCGCCGAGGCTGGGTAAGTCGAAGGTTTCCTCGGCGAAATGCAAGATGCTGCCCGTCGTGTGCTGCACGTGCGAGACGTAGTGATTTCGCGTGTAGGGCGAGATGACGATCACGGGCGCGCGGATACCCAGACCCACCGGCCCGGTCACCGGCGGAGGGACGTGATCGTACCAGCCGCCCCAGTCGTCCCAGGTGATGAAGATCGCGGTCGTGCTCCAAAATTTGCTCTCGCCGATCGCGTCGACCAGCGAAGTTATCCACTCCGGGCCCTCGTTCGAATGCGCTTGCGGGTGGTCGGAGGTGGCGTTCGTCGGGGTGATCCAGGTGACCGCGGCCAGCGTCCCGTTGCCGACGTCGGTGATGAATTGCGCCGGAGGATTGACGACCTTCGCGCTCCAGTCGGGACCGTAGCGAATGTCGTCGAACGAATCGTACGCCGACCAATCGGAGCCGAAATCGCCCTTGCCCGCCGCGTAATAACGCCACGCGACGCCGCGCTGATCCATGATGTCTCCGAGCGTCGGGGCCATGAAGCAAGGCGGCACGCTGGCGTTGCTCTCCCCGCCTTTCTTATCGATGATCACGGCGACGAGGCCGCCGCTCGTATTATCGCAGCCCCATGCGCCGCCGTTGGGATTGTCGATCGTGTGCATCGATTGTCCCGAGACGAGGTACAGATGCGGACCGTAACTCGCCGATGTGAACGGCTCGAACATCCGATCCGAGATCGCGTACTGCTCGCCCATCGTCCAATATGGCTCGACCTCGTCGTATTCGATCGTACGATAGACGTAGTTGGTCGGCGCGGGCGCCGGCGCACAGTTTTCCTGGATGACGCCCTCGTGATCGAAACCATCCATCTTGCCGCCGTCGATATCGGTCACCGCGTCGGCATGATAGTGATACGGATCGTAGCACTCTTCGAGAAGTCCGGTCGCCATCGCAACCGGTTGGCCCAGGTGGTTGTGGGGCGTGGGTTCGCCGGCAAGGGGGTTGCTGACCGTGTCGGCGCCCGGGAACGGCTTGCCGCTCTTGTCCAGGCCGCCGAAGATGTTGTCGAACGAACGGTTCTCCTGCAACACGATGACGACGTGCTGGATTTTCGAAGGTCCGATGCCGATGCCGGGTTGGGCAATTCCGTTCTTGACCGGAATCACGATCGGCACTTGCAATTGAGTTGCCGACACCGTGATTTCGCAACCCGCGCGCGACTGCATCCGCACCGCGAACTGCACGGGCGCGCCGGCGCGAGCGGGCTCGGCCGACGCGGGCGTGACGGTGCAATTCGAGCTGCTCGCCGCAGCCTCGAACGAACCCGCGTAGTGTGCGAGCGACACGCCGAACGTCGCGGTCTTGCCGGGATCGAGCGCGAGCTGCGCCGGGCTGACCGCGAGCGCGGCAAAAGGCACGGTCGCGGCGCTCGCTCCGGGCGCATCGGCCGTCAGCGTCACGTCCCCAACGGCTTGGCCGCCGTAGTGCGCGGTAAACGCACCGCCGCCGTCGGACGAGATGGCGAGTTGGTGCAAGAGATCCCCGGCGACGTGGAGCGTCGCCGGGGGCGGCGGCGCGCCGGCGAGCAGCGTGAAGCCCTGCGCGTCTTCGGCGGCCACCGCGAACGGCACGTCGTGCGCGACGCCGTCGGCGGGCGCGGCGAGCGGCTGCGCACTAAACTGCCAACGCGACGGCGCGCCGTCGAAGGCTAGCGACAACGCGTCCGTGCCCGGCGCTATTTCCCGGCGCAAAGCGGTGCCGCTCAGGCTCGACCGGCCGGCCCCTCCAACGCGTACGCCGACGTCCACGGATCCCGCGGGCACCCGGGCGATCAAGGTGCACGTCCGCTCGATGCCGGCGAGTTCGCAGGCCGGCGAATTCAGACGCGCGCTCGTCGAGGCGAACTGCGGCGCGCGAGCGCCCGCCGGATAGACGCTCACCGCGATCGTCGTGGCGGCAAACGCAGCCGGGACCCGGACGCGGACGGTGAGGGTTGCATCGAGCGCCGATGCCGGCGCGGGAGCATTCGAGCGCAGGCCGCCGCAAGCGGAAAGCGCGAGACACGTCAGCCCGATCCCGATGCCGAGCCGGCGTGTGGAACGCATCTCAGTCGCCCACTTTGTCGTCTTCGGGCGGTTCGCCGGTGCGGGCCGAGGCGCGGATCAAGTCTTGCTTGGATTTTTTCGTTTGCGCGAACGGACTAAACGGCGTCGGCGTCTGCGCGTAGTTGAAGGCATCCTGGAAGTCGTCCTCGCGCGCGTCGTCCTCGCCCAAGCTCGGCAGGTCGAAAACTTCCTCCGCAAAGTGCAAGATGCTGCCCGTGGTGTGCACGACGTGCGAGACGTAGCCGTTTTTCGCGTACGGCGAGACGATGATGACCGGGACGCGAATGCCCAGACTCACCGGACCCGTCACGGGAGGCGGCACGTGATCGTACCAGCCGCCCCAATCGTCCCACGTAATGAAGATCGCGGTCGAGTCCCAGAACGAACTCTGTCCGATTGCATTGACGATGGAGGTTATCCAGGCCGGACCGGTGTTGGAGTGCGCTTGCGGATGATCGGAGTTCGCATTGAGGGGCGTTACCCAGGTCATCGAAGCCAACGTGCCCGCCTCGACGTCGGTAACGATCTGGGCCGGGGTCTGGATGACTTTCGAATTCCAGTCGGGGCCGTTGCGGATGTCGTTGAACGAATCGTACGCCATCCAGTCGTAGCCGAAGTCGCTCTTCGAAGCGCCGTAGTAGCGCCACGAAACGCCGCGCTGGTCCATCTCGTCGCCGAGCGTGGGCGCGATGAAGCAGGGCGGCACTCCGCCCGTTTGCCCGCCGTTCAAATCGGTGATGACCGTGACCAATCCGTCGGAGACGTTATCGCAGCCCCAAAGACCCGCATCGGGATTGTCGATCGTGTTCTCCGATTGCCCGGAGACTGCGTACAGATGCGGCCCGTAACTCGCCGACGAGAAGGGTTCGAACATGCGGTCTGAGATCGCGTACTGTTCGCCCATCAACCAGTACGGCGACACCTCGTTGTATTCGATCGTGCGGTACACGTAGTTGGTTGGCGCGGGCGTCGGCGCGCAGTTCTCCTGGACGACGCCTTCCTCGTCGAAACCGTTCATCTTTCCGCCGTCGACATCGGTGACCGAATTGCCGTGCGCGTGATACGGATCGTAGCATTCCTCGAGCAGTCCGGTCGACATCGCGACCGGCTGGCCGAGATGATTGTGCGGCGTCGGCTCGCCGGAATCGGGATTGCTGACGGTGTCGGCGCCGGGGAACGGTTTGCCCTTGCCGTCGCGACCGCCGAAAATGTTATCGAACGAGCGATTCTCTTGCAGCAACACGACGACGTGCTTGATCTTCGAAGGGCCGATCGAGATGCCGGGCTTGGCGATCCCGTTCTTTACCGGAATGACGATGGGCACTTGCGGCTGGGTGGCGGAGA
>PLFC01000123.1:3804-4433 GCA_003136655.1 Vulcanimicrobiota bacterium | reverse complement strand
GAACCGCACCCGCCGGAGACCCCTAGGGCCTAAGCTTCGACCGGCACCCGTTCGCCTTGCGCGAGGTCGGTCAAGCTCGCGAGATTCTCGCGCTCCAACTCTTCCATGTGCTTGCGGTTGGGCCGCACCACGCCGTGGGCGCGCTCGTCGACGAGCACGGGCCCGAGATACTCGCCGGTGTACGAGCCTTTGGTCTTGGCGATCTGCTCGGGCGTGCCGGTGGCTACGATCGTGCCGCCGCGATCTCCGCCCTCGGGTCCGAGGTCGATCACGTAATCGGCCGTCTTGATCACGTCGAGGTTGTGCTCGATGGTCAGCACCGTGTTGCCCAGCGCGACGAGCCGCTGCAACACGTCGAGCAACTTGTGGATGTCGGCGAAGTGCAAGCCCGTCGTGGGTTCGTCGAGCACGTAGAACGTTCGTCCCGTGGCCCGCTTCGAGAGTTCGGTCGCGAGCTTGATGCGTTGCGCCTCGCCGCCGGAAAGCGTGGTCGCGGGCTGACCCATCTTGATGTAGCCCAGGCCGACGTCCGCGATGGTGGTGAGCCGGTTGTGAATGCGCGGGATCGCACTGAAGAACTCGGCCGCTTCGTCGACGCGCATCTCCAGCACGTCGGAGATCGACTTGCC
>PLFC01000123.1:239-3733 GCA_003136655.1 Vulcanimicrobiota bacterium | reverse complement strand
GGATTGGAGCGCGGCGTGCGCCCGATCGGCGATTGATCGATCACGACCAGCTTGTCGAGTTCGCCCGCGCCTTTGACCCGGCCGTACGTGCCGCCCGCGGGCTGCCCGTGCAGATGCTGGTTGAGCGCGCGGACCAAGACTTCGTTGACCAAACTCGACTTGCCCGAGCCGCTGACGCCCGTCACGCAACCGAACACGCCCAGCGGCACGTCGACCGTCAGGCCCTTGAGGTTGTTGATCTTGGCGTTTTCGATCTTGAGCCAACTCTTGGGCTCGCGACGCTTCTTGGGAATCGCGATGAACTGCCGTCCGGAGAGATACGCGCCGGTCAGCGATTCGGGATTGCGCTCGATCTCGGCGAGCGTGCCGACGGTGAGGATGCGGCCGCCCTCGGCGCCCGCGCCGGGCCCGATATCGACGATCACGTCGGCCTCGCGCATCGTGTCCTCGTCGTGCTCGATCACGATCAGCGTGTTGCCCAAATCGCGCAACGTCTTGAGCGTGGCCAAGAGGCGGTCGTTGTCGCGCTGATGGAGACCGATCGAGGGCTCGTCGAGGATGTAGAGCACGCCGACGAGCGAGCTGCCGATCTGCGTCGCGAGCCGGATGCGCTGGGACTCCCCGCCCGAGAGCGTGGTCGCGCTGCGCGAGAGGTTGAGGTAGCCCAGTCCCACGTTGGTCAAGAAACCGAGCCGCGCGCGCACTTCTTTCAGAATCTGGTGCGCGATCAATTCCTCGCGCGGGGTAGCGTGGAACTCGCGGAAGAATTCTTCGGCCTTCTCCACCGACATCGTGGTGACCGTATGGATGTTCTCGCCGGCGAAGGTCACCGCCAGCGCCTCGGGCTTGAGGCGCGCGCCCTTACACGTATGACACGTGTTGGCCGACATGAACTTCTCGATCTCTTCCTTCACGTAGTCGGAAGAGGTCTCGGTGTACCGGCGCTGGAGGTTGTTGACCACGCCCTCGAACTGCGTCTCGTACGACCACGAATGGCCGCTGCGCGTCTCGTACGTAAACTTCTGCTTCGAGTCCGCACCATAGAGCAGCGTCTGGAGCAGATCCGGCGGCATCTTATCGACCGGCGTCGACATCTTGACCCGGCGCGAACGCAGCAGTTTCTCGACTTGCTGCATGTAGTATGGATTCATCGAGGGATACTTGCCGCCCCCGAGCGACTTGCTCCAGGGCACGATCGCGCCGTCCTCGATCGACTTGCTGCGATCGGGAATCACCTTCCACGGATCGATCTCGATCTTGACGCCGAGACCGGTACAGTCGGGACAAGCGCCGTACGGCGAGTTGAACGAAAAGAGCCGGGGCGCCAGTTCTTCAAACGAGAGGCCGCAATAGACGCAGGCCAGCGACTCCGAGAACGTCAGTTCGCGCGGCGCGCCGCCGCCCGAACCCTTCGCCGGCTCGGCGAGAATCGTGGCGATTCCGCTGGAAAGACGCAGCGTGGTTTCGATCGAGTCGGTCAGCCGCTTGCGGATGTCGGGCTTCATGACCAGACGATCGACGATCACCTCGATCGTGTGCTTCTTCTTCTTGTCGAGGTCGATCTTGTCGCGCAATTCGCGCGGCTCGCCGTCGACCCGGACGCGCGCGAAGCCCTCTTTCTGGATCTCCTCGAAGAGCTTGGCGTACTCGCCCTTGCGTCCGCGAATCACCGGCGCGAGCAATTGGATGCGCGTGCCCTCGGGCAACTCCATCACCTGGTCGACGATCTGTTCGGCCGACTGCGCGCTGACCTCGCGCCCGCAGTTGTAGCAATGCGGCTTGCCGATGCGCGCGTAGAGCAGGCGCAAATAATCGTAAATCTCGGTGACCGTGCCGACCGTCGAGCGCGGGTTGCGCGAGGTCGACTTCTGATCGATCGAAATGGCCGGCGATAGACCCTCGATGTAGTCGACGTCGGGCTTCTCCATCTGGCCCAAAAACTGCCGGGCGTACGACGAAAGCGACTCGACGTAGCGCCGCTGTCCCTCGGCGTAGATGGTGTCAAAGGCAAGCGAAGACTTACCCGAGCCCGAGAGCCCGGTGATCACGATCAAGCGATTCCGAGGCAGGGTCAGGTCGACGTTCTTGAGATTGTGCTCGCGCGCGCCCTTGATNNACGATCGCATCGAGGCCGCGCGGCGCGGTTGAAGCCACGTTCGTATGACCGTTCCCGCCGCCGGGACGTTGCAGCGCAGTGGAGGCCGGCTTCGCCGGCAACGGGGCTGACGCAGGCGGAGCCGCCGCAGCGGCCCGCGTGGGACGCGGGCCCTTAGAAGATGCCGTGGTGGTGCTCCGCGTTCTCGCTCGCCACCCACATCAAGAGGCCGATGGAGAGCAGGAAGACGCCCACCACGCGGGCGCCGAGGGTCAGACCGTCCTTGAGCAACGCGGTCTCGCGGCGCGAGGCGTCGGGCGTGTGCGTCGCGTCGACGGAGTTTCCGATGAACCACGAACCGATGAACAGAGCCACGCCGATGCCGCAGACGAGCAGCCGAAGCCAGAGCGGGATCATGCGCGCAGCGCCGGGCGGAGGTCGAGGTACTCGCCGACCGCCACCAAGACGAAGTAGCTGATGAGCACTTGTCCGAGCAGGGCGACGGCCACCGGGCCGACCAGCGGCGCCGCCCACAGAAACGACGAGAGCAACGTCACCAGGAAGGCGATCCCGCCGAGCACGAGCAGCATGATGCCGGTCGCGACGGGACGGCGAAGCGCCAACTGCGCGGATTCAGCCATTGCGTGCAGGCCTCCCAACTCGCCGGCCACCGCGGCCGGCATGGTGTAGACGAAGAAAAAGAAGTAGACCGCGATGCCCAATCCCCAGGTGTAGCGCGAGGCCCACGCGGCGATGAGGCCCGCGACGAACATGCCGATCATCGCGACGAAGACGTGGCCCGCGTCGCGCGAGAAGGCACGGTATCCGTCGGCGAAGTTCGCCGCGCCCCGCTCCCACGCCGCTTGCGCCATGCCGGTAGTGTAGGCGATGGCCACGATGCTCGCGATGAGTTGCAGTGCGGCGCTCAGGAACCATACGATCGTGCCGGTCAGTCCCTCCTGTTGCGAGGCGGGTCCGAGGATCGCGCTGACGATCGCCGAGAGCGCGCCCGCGACCAAACCCGGCACGACGATCTGCCAGTTTGCGGCGAGCAACTTCAAGGCGCGGGCGAACACGAGACCGACCTCCGGACGGGAGAGTCAGCGCTTCACCGTCGGCGGAAGCGCCCCTTCGACATCTTCGAGCCTCGTTACGGTCGCGTCGGGCAACGGAGAGCCGGGCGGAAGCGACTCGCCGCGCACGTTGAGCCAGACGGTGTAGAGTCCGGCCGCCGCACCGCCGCGGACGTCGCGCTCGTAGCGATCGCCGACCATNNAAGATGCGCGGATCGGGCTTGAGCATGCCCACCTCGTCGGCGATGAAGATTTCGTCGAAAGCGTCCTCGAGTTCGAGCAACACGATCTTGTCGCGGTGCGTTTCGGAGAAGCCGTTGGTCACC
>PLFC01000123.1:0-157 GCA_003136655.1 Vulcanimicrobiota bacterium | reverse complement strand
CGCTCGACGCCGAGGTTCTTCCAGAACGCGTCGGCTTGGCGCACGTAGGCGTCGAGCAGCAGCGCGGGATCGATGCCCCGCTCGCGCGCCAAATCGCTCGCCACGCCCTCGGCAGCGCGCTTGTAGGTCGCGGTATCGTCGTGCAGCGTGTCGTCGA
>PLFC01000004.1 GCA_003136655.1 Vulcanimicrobiota bacterium | reverse complement strand
CTTCTCCGGCGGCGCGCGGGGCGCCGATCACGAATCGATTCCGCTGCGCACCGGCGCCGGCGCACGCGTGGAAGTAGTCGCAAACCTCGACTTCATGCCTTGGCTCGGCGTGCGGCCCGGCGACGACCTCATCGTGCGCGGCGAACTCGTGCGCGGCTACGACGGCAACCGGGTCGTTCATTGGACGCATCACGATCCGGGCGGCAGACACGTCGACGGTTTCATCGAGTGGAACGGGCGACGGTATGCCTAGCCGCGTCGCGCGCGCTGTCGGCCAGTAATTGGGGGATCGTGACGAAGCGAAAGCCGCGGGAACGCAGCGTCTCGACGATCCGGCGCGTGGCTGCGACGTCTTGACTGCGATCGCATTCGTGCGGCGCGGGCAGGGGCGGCCGGCCGCAATGCAGCCCGCGGTTGCCGTCGTGCAACACGATGATGCTGCCGTCGCCGACGTTGTCGACGACGCGCGACGCGATCGTCGCGTCGCCCGGCATCTCCCAATCCTTGGGCAGCGGCACCGACCACATCACGACCTGGTACCCCTCGGCCTTGGCTTCATCGATCACCGCGAAATCGCGCGCGCCGAACGGCGGCCGCATCAGCTTCGTGCGCACGCCGGCGGCGGCGAAGATCGCGTCGTCGGTGCGATGCAGTTGGACGCGCATCGCCGCGCGCGAGAGCACCAGCATGTGCGGGTGGTCCCAGGTGTGATTGCCCAGCGCGTGCCCCTCGCGGACGATGCGCCGGACGGTGGCTGGATTGGCCGCTACCGCGCGACCCACTACGAAGAAGGTCGCCCGCACGTGCTCGTCGCGCAAGACGTCGAGGATCGAATCGGTGTACGGCGGGTTCGGACCGTCGTCGAAGGTCAGCGCAACCTCGCGCTGGTCGGCGGGACCGGCGACGACGGTGCGGCCCCAGAGTTGGTTGCCGGGATCTTCCGCCAGTTTGTAGCCGACATACGCGGCGGCGCCCAAGAGCGCCGCCAGCAGCGGGATGCGCAGGTTCAATTTCAACCGTTGCGACCGAGCACGCGCGCCCTCGCCGCGGCGACCTTCTGGCGAAACGTCGGCGTTCCGAAACTGGTGAAATCTTCGATGAGCTTNNATCGAGGTGGATCGTGAACTGGTGCCCGCCCGTCGTGGCCCAATAGTGCGGGTCGGTGAAGGTGAAGGCGTGCGAGCCGTGCTGGCCGGCGTTGAGTTGGTAGACGTCGATCGTGTACCGCTCCGCGGCGCTGCCCCGCGGCGGCCTGCTGCGCAAGTCCCAGATGCCGTCGGCAACCGCTTTCTCGAAGAAGAACGAGACGTCGAAGGTCTCCTGGGGCAGCGTCGTGACGTTGATCGTCAAGCCGTTGCGACCCGAGACGTGGTATTCGCTGGTCGAGACGCCGTTGCGATCTTCCATCCGGTACGTCTCGCTCTGGATCGGGCCGGCCGCGTAGGAGATCACCAGACCCAGCCGCTCGTCGGAGTACGCCGTCGCGACCTTGCGGGCCGCCTCATACCGGTTGCTCTCCGTCTTGGAAAACAGCAGCCAGCCCAACGCGACCGCCAGGATGGCGGCCAGGGTGACCAAGGGGGGAACCCAATTCCGAGGACCAGACACGTGCTTCAGGCTTTCGTTTTACCCGCCGGGCCGCCTCGTTCTCGCCCCACCGCCTCATCGAGGCAGCGATTGACGGCCGCATCCGCAAGCTTGTTGTGCTCGCGCCGTACGTGCGCGATGTCGACCTCGGCGAAACCGGCCAGCAGGCGGCGCGCCTTGCCGTGCAGGGGGATCAGGTCGGGATGCTTGACCCGGTAGACCCCGGTCAGCTGGCGCACGACCAGTTCGCTGTCGAGGCGGACCGACAGCCGGCGGGCGCCGAGTTCCGCCGCCGCCTCCAGACCGCGCAACAGGCCGTGCCACTCGGCGACGTTGTTGGTCGCGATGCCGAGGTAGACGGCCACCTCCGAGAGCACGGTGCCGTCCTCGGCAACCAGCACGGCGCCGCCGGCCGCAGGTCCGGGGTTGCCCCGCGAGCCGCCGTCGGCGAACAGCGTCAGGCGCTCCGTTGCGATGCTCACGACGCGCTCGCCGCGGGTTCGTCCTTTTGTTCGAGCGCCTCACCGTCCACGACCAGTTCGCCGTGCTGGTTGCGGCACGTCGTGCGGCAGCGCAACCGGCGCTTCTCGGCGAGGATCTCCACGACTTCCGTGCACGCCGTGATCGTGTCGCCGGGATAGACCGGTTTGAGAAAGCGCAACGTCTGCGCGAGCGAGATGCCGCCGGGCTTCTGCAGCAGCATCCCGTTGGTCGCCGAGAGCAGGCTCGCGGTCAGCAGCCCGTGCGCGACCCGTCGTCCGAAACGGGTCGTCTTCGCGTACTCCTCGTCGACGTGGAGCGGATAGTTATCGCCGCTGACCGCTGCGAAGAGCAAGACGTCGGCTTCGCCGATCGTCTTGGTGAACGTCGCGCGGTCGCCCACCCGGAACGCTTCGAAGGGCTTGGTTTCGTAGAACACAAGGCGAGCATTTCAGAACTGAGCGAGAAAGTCCGTGCTGCGCCCGACGGGCACGCCGGCCCGGGCGTAGCGCGGCGGCAGCGCATGCGCGCCCGCCGCAGGCGACGCGGTGAGCACGCGCGCGTGCTCGCCCGCAGCCGCGCGGAGCATGACCACGTCGAGCGCCGCCGGCACGACCGCCGTGCGATAGGGTGCCAGGACGGTGCGTTCGCCGTGCGCCTCCAGTTCTACGGCCCGGTCCAAGGTGGTGATGACGAGCGGCAGGCCTTCGAGGTCGAGGCCGCTCGCCGCGCCGTGCGCTTCGACGCGCTCCACGACGAACGAGTGGCCCGCGACGAGCGTCGTGCGGCGCAGCCCGTCGAGTTCGTAGGTGAGGTGCTGCAGCGCGCCGCCGCGCGCGGCGCGATAGTCGAGCACGTCGGCCGCCTTCTGCACGTGCAGTTCCCGCGGCTTGCCCGCGGCATCGAGCCGGCCGTAATCGTAGATGCGGTAGGTCAGGTCGCTGGTCTGCTGCGTCTCGTAGATCACGATGCCGCGGCCGATCGCGTGCAACGTGCCCGCGGGCAGATAGAACGAATCGCCGGGATGCACCGCCACGCTGCGCAGCAACTCGTCGAGCGTGCCCTCAGCCACGCGTTCCAGATATTCGGCGCGCGAGGTGGCGCGCGTCCAGCCGAGCACGATGGACGCGCCGGGCTCCGCGTCGAGCACGTACCAACACTCGGTCTTGCCGTTGGGCTGGCCTTCGACGCGTTGCGCGTACGCGTCGTCGGGATGTACCTGCACCGAGAGGGCGTCGTGCGCGTCGATGAATTTGGTCAAGAGCGGAAAGGCGCGCTGCGCGTCGAGCGGGCCCAGGAGCGCCGCGCCGAGCCGCGCGCGCAACTCGCCGAGCGTCCGTCCGGCGTACGCTCCTTCAGCGACGACGTTCTCGTCGAAGCATTCCCACGATTCGCCGACCTTCGCCGTGGGATCGCCGGGCTTGCCGAAATCGCGCACGAGCGTCGAACCGCCCCAGATCGCGGACGTGAGGCGCGGCTCCAACACGAGCGGCGCGAGGGCGAGGGCGCTGGTCATCCGTGCAGCAGCGCGTCGATGCCCGCTTGCGCCACCACCGTGTCTTCGTCCGAGGTTCCCGAACTGACGCCGACGCCGCCCACCACCTGACCGTCGACGACGACGGGCAAACCGCCGCCGATGCCCGTGACGTTCAAGTGCGAGGCCAGCGCGAGCCTTACGTGCGTGAACCCGTCACCGCCGCCTTCCTCCGCGGTCGCGCGACGGCGGCGCGCCGCCGAGCGCGCCTTCACGATGGCGATTTCGATCGAACCGGGCCGCGCATCGTCCATGCGCGAGAAGGCCAGCAGTTCGCCCGCCGCATCGACGACCGCGATGCACTCCGGAACGCCGATCTCCTTGGCCTTGCCCTCCGCGGCATGCACGATCACGTGGCCGCCTTTGCACGAGAGCGCGATACGTTCGCGCCGGACGAATGCTTCGTTCACGTGCGCCGTGGTTCGCAGCCCGGGCGAGGCGCTCCGCCCTCTACGGCAGGCGCACGATCAATTGCTGGTGCGCGGTCACGCCCAAATCGCCGCGCGAGTCGCCGTGGGGGTGCCCGTCGCTGTGGTACACGAGCACGATGGCGTTGCCCGGTGCCAAGGGGTCGTTGGTCACGACCGAGAGCTTCGCGCTGCCCTCGGCGCCCACCGTGAACGAGTTGCTGGTGCCCGTGCCGTCGAGCGGCGTGAAGACGGCGCCCGCCGGCGTGAAGGCGATCCGGAAGAGGCTGTAGACCCCGAACGGCAACAGTTTTTCGAACGCCAGGGACACGCGCTGGCCGCCGGTGGCCAGCGGCTCGAATGCGACGCTGCCGCTCGCTCCGAACCAGCGACCGACCGAAAAGCCCAGGGCCTTGCCCTGCGCGTTGAAGACGGGCAGTTCAGGCACGTCGTCGAGTTGCGCCGGCCGTTCGCCCGCCACGTGCTCTATGTTCTGGGGTCCGGTGCCAGCCTGGAGGGCTTCCTGCTTAATGAAAATCTGAGGATCGACGACCGGCGAGCGATGGGTCGCCAGCGAAAAGAACGATGCGTGCGTAACGAAGGTCAGGCTCTGCGGAGCGGGACCCGGGGTCTGCGCGCTCGCCTGGAGCGCGCCGGTCAGCAGCAATAGGAGCAGGGCTCCGGAAGAAAACCAGCCGCGCGTACGTTTCATACCCGTCAACCTCCACAGGAGCAATACCACGATCACCGCCGATCTCGCCTTCCAGCATTGCGCGAACGCCGCGGCCGCGGTCTACCAGCAGGCGCCCGCTTTCGTCACGTACCGCGTGTCGACCCACGTCAGCGCGAAGTCGCTCAACCGCGAGCGCGACGTGATCCGTTCGGTCCAAGTGCGCACGCAGGACGACCTGGCCATCCTGCAAGATCTGCCCAAGGGCAAGAATCAGACCGGGCACGCCTTCCCGCTGATTCCNNAAGGACCCTGCGCCCAACGCCGACAGCGACGTGGTCGTCACGCGGCTGCGCAGTTACAAGGCCGAGTTCGCGACCGACTCGAGCGACGCGCCCGACGGCAAGACGCACATCACCCTCGTGCCCTTCGAGTTCGTCAAAGAACACAATAATGCGGACACCACGTTCTACCTCGCCGACCTCTTCATCGATAACGCGAGCGGCTTGCCCTCGCGCGTCCGCTTCGACGGCGCCGACGACAAGGAGTTCGTCGTCGACTACGGCCGCGTCGAGGGCCACTGGGTGGTGACCCACGCGCATTACGAGGAGACCTTGCACGGCCCGCTGCGCCTGGGCCGCGTGCACGTCTCCGCCGATGCGGTCTACGACGACTTCACCTTCCCCGCATCCGCACCCGACCCGCGTCTGGCGGGTTGATGCGCGCGGCGATTTACGAGGGCAAGGGCGGCACCGAGGTCATCGCCTTCGCCGATGTGGCGGCGCCGCAGCCCGGCACGGATGAGGCCCTGGTGGCCGTGGCCTACGCGGGGCTCAACCGCGCCGACGTGCTCGAGCGCATGGGCCGCTATCCGGTGGCGCCCGCGAACCCCGCGGTGCCCGGGCTCGAGTTCTCGGGCATCGTGCGCGCGGTCGGCACCGGCGTCACGAGCGTCGCGCCGGGCGACCGCGTCTGCGGGCTCGTCGCGGCCGGCGCGCACGCGGAGTTGCTCGTCGCCGACGCGCGCACGCTGACGCGCGTGCCGCACAACGTCACCTTACGCGAAGCTGCGGCATTGCCCGAAGCATTCCAGACGGCGTACGACGCGCTCTACGTCCGCGGGCGTTTCGCGCCGGGAAAGAGCGTGCTCGTGCACGCCGTGGGCAGTTCGGTCGGCCTCGCCGGCATAGCGCTGGCCAAGGCCGGCGGCGCGCGCATCGTGATCGGGACCTCGCGAACGGCGGCGAAGCTCGAGCGCGCCAAACCGCACGGCCTCGACGCGACGGCGCTGCTCGACGAAGGCTGGGTCGCCGCGGTTCGCGCCGCGAGCCCGGGCGGCATCGATTGCGTGCTGGATTTTCTGGGCGGCCCCGCGCTCAACGACAACGTCGCGGTGTTGGCCGTCCAGGGCTATATCGTGCAGATCGGCTCGCTCGGCGGAACGCGTGCAGATTTCGAACTCGGTCCCTTCATGGCCAAACGCGCAACGCTCGTCGGAACCGTTCTACGCTCGCGTCCGATCGCAGAAAAGATCGAACTCGCCAACGCATTCGCCGAACACGTCATGCCCCAAGTAGCCGCCGGCAAACTCCACGCCGAAATAGACCGCGTCCTGCCCCTCGCCGCGCTCGCCGAAGCCCACCACATCATGGAAGCCAACGCCAACTTCGGCAAGATCGTACTCCAAGTATCCGGAGAAAACTAACCGCTCGCGACCGGTGCGCCGCAAGAGCGCGCCGGAATAAAGTTCGACGCCGCACCTACCATCAGGAGCGCGTGATATGA
>PLFC01000074.1 GCA_003136655.1 Vulcanimicrobiota bacterium | reverse complement strand
TGGCTCGTGTGCTTCGCACACTTGCGTCGGTGGCGGGTTGGATGGGGGCGGCTGGCTCGTGTGCTTTGCACACTTGCGTCGGTGGCTTCGGGGAATGGGGGCGGTGGTGCTAGGCGCCGTGTTCTTTTTTCTCGTAGTGTTTTTGGTGCGCGTTTTGGTGGTGGCGGTTGCTGTGGTTTTGGGCCTTGCTTTGGGGGTGGAGCAGGGGGTGGCTTCCGTCGTGCTTCGGGATGATGCGCGGCGGCCGGCTTGGGTTCGGTTCGTTCCGGCGGGGTTGGCGGCTCGGGTCGATGGGTTGAGTCCGGCGTTGCCCTTGCCCGCTACGTTGCGGCTCGTGTTAGCGCGGCGGGCGCTGGCGGCGTGGAACTTCGACTTGGCCGCGGCGCACGTTGCGCGTCTGCCTGCGTCTCGCGACCGGGCGGAATTACGCGGCGAACTGGCCGAGCACGCCGGCGATACGAAGGCCTCCGTCGAGGACTTTCTCGAGGCGGGCGACCTCGACGACATCCAGCACCGCGCCGAGAGTTTGGCTGCCAGCGGTCGCGGCGACGAAGCGTTGGAGCTCGAGCGCGCGGCCATCGAGCGGGCCGAGCGCGACCCCGCGCAAGCGGGAAACCTGCCCGAAGCATACTATCGCCTCGGGCTGCTCGAACAGCAACTCGCGTATCGCATTCCGGACATTGCGGCACGCGCCGCCCCACAGACGAAGTCGCTGGCCGACTACATCAAGGCGGTGGAACTCGCGCCGCTGGAGGAGCGGTATCTGATCGCCGCCGGCAATGAGGAGATCGACATCGGCGATTTGGATTCTGCGCCGGGCTATTTCCGGCGTGCGCTCGACGCCGATCCCGGCAGCGCCGACGCGCTCGCGGGCTTGGGCGACGTTGCCGCGCGCGAAGGGCGCAAGGCCGAAGCCGAAAGCTATCTCGCGGCCGCGCGTAAACGGGATCCGTCGTCGCCTGCAGTGCTCCGGTTGGCTCGACAAATCGGCGGGTGAGGGTCGCGATCGACGCGCAACTCGTGCGCGGCACCGCGACCGGGATCGGCGAATACGTCCGGGGACTGCTCGACGCGCTGCGCGCCGCAGGCGACGTCGAGGTCGTGGCCCTGCAATCGGCGGCGCTGGATCCGTGGCGTTTCGACCGCCGCGTCGTTTGGGATCAGGTGCTGTTGCCCGCGGCCGCGGCGCGCGCGCGCGTCGACCTCTTGCATTGCGCCGCGGGCACGATGCCCGTCTGGTCACCCGCGCCCGTGGTGGCGACCGTGCACGACGTCGCCTTCCTGCGCGTGCAGGGCCACGTACGTGCCTACGCGCGCGCGTATTTCGGCGCGTACCAACTCGCGCGCTATCGCTCCGCGCGGCGCATCATCGTCGACTCGCGCTTTTCGCGCGACGAGTTGCTCGGCTGCGGCGGCATCGATCCCGCGCGCGTCGAAATCGCGTATCCCGGCGTCTCCGCGGATCTCTTCGCAATCCGTCGGGCGCCTGCGGAGCAGCCCTTCGCGCTGGCCGTGGGCACGGTCGAGCCGCGCAAGAATCTCGCAACGGTCATCGCCGCGTTGCGCGCGGTGCCCGGGCTGCGCTTGGTGTCGACGGGACCGTTCACGCCGTATCGTGAGGAATGTCTGCGCGTCGCGCGTGAGGCCGGCGTCGCCGACCGGGTGGAATTTCGCGGCTACGTCAGCCGCGCGGAACTCTTCGAGCTTTACGCGCGCGCGACGTGCGCGGTCGTGCCCTCATCCTACGAAGGCTTCGGCTACGGCGCAGCGCAGGCGCTGTGCGCGGGCCTGCCCTTGCTGTGCGCGGATTCCTCATCGTTGCCCGAAGTCGCGGGCGACGCTGCCGCCCTGCCGCCCGGCGATGCCGGCGCGTGGTCGTCGGCGCTCCTGACGTTGCTCGGCGCGCGCGAGGCGGCCGAGTCGGCGGCCGCCGCGCTGCGGCCAGCCGCGATCGAGCGCTTCGCGTGGCGCACCGCGGCGGCGCGCATCGCCGCAGTCTACGCGCGCGCGCTCGACGGCGTTTAGTAGACCAGCGAGTCGGGAGCGCCGGGCGGCGTGCTGCCGTCGTCGGGCGCGACGATCAGCCGCAGCGGATACGACGAACCGCCTTCGGGCATCGTCACGATCTCGGTGCGCACGAAGCCGCCGGGAGGAATCGTGTACTGCCGCAGTTTGTAGTGGCTGAAGGGCGGCAAAGCGTGCGCCTGTACGAGCACGCCGTCGATGATGAACGTGCCCGTCGCGCGGCCGCCGCGCGGGTTGGCGTAGAGCGCCACGCTCTTGGCGTTACGCCGGTCGTAATTCGTCATGCGCACGGTGATCGATTGCAGCACGCCGTAATCGCCCGAGAGCGCCTGGCCTTGCACGAGGTTGGGCAGCGGAATCTGTCCGATCGGCATCTCCAGATCGGGGCCGTTCGCATCGTACGCGTAATCGAAGAAGAACTCGGGAATCGGATAGATGCCGCGGGCGTGCGGATGGTCTCCGGTCAACAGTGCGGTGCGCTGTGCCGGGCCGTCGATCGGATCCTCGATGTTCTGCGCGCTCAGCGTCAAATGGATGGGCGCGCCCGCGATCTCGAGCAACTGCAGCAGATTGCTCACCGTGTTCCCGGGCGGTAACGGCTGATCGACGAGCGTGACCGTCGAGTTTCCGGGAATCTCGACGACCGTGCCCTCGTTCTGCGCCAGACGCACGAGGAAGCGTTGGGTCGAATTGTGCCCCACCTCCATTTCGTTCGTGCCTGGGCCGCCCGAGCCCGAGATGAATTGCACGAGCGCGGGCTCGGGCGACGTATTCTCGGCGCGCAGCACGATGCGTCGCGCGGGTTGGCTCTTCGGATTGTAATGATAGTAGAGAAAGCGCTGTGCGGCGTGCGGGCGGAGTTCCGCGGTGTAGAGCACGCCGTTCTCACGCAACGTTTCCGGAAAGTCGCTCACGAAGAGTGACAGCGGCCGCACCACCGGCTGCGCGAAGTTCTCCACGCGAACGCGCGTCGTGCCCGCGACCGGAATGAAGTCCGCGCCCTCGATGCGGATGGGCACGTCGATGGTGACGACGCGATCGATGCCCAGCGGGTGCGCCACGACGACCTCGTCGGGTGAGACCACGACGTCCGCGCCCGGCCGCGAGAACGCGCGGCGCACCGCCGCTTGCACGGCCTGCTCGCGCACGAAGAGTTCGGTCGCGGGCCGTCCGGTGATGCGCACGTTGGCCGCATCGGCGACGCTGCCGGCCGGGAGCGCGACCCGGATCGGGAGATCGCGGGTGAGACCCCGCGCGTCGCCGACCGTCACGATCGTCGAGCCGAGTTTGCGTCCGAAGATCGTGAGCGTGCGCGTGCCTTGATCGATCGTGACGTCGGCGATCGTCGGGTCCGCGACGACTGCGCTGACGTTACCCGCTACTTCGGTGACGCGGAAGCGCGCGGAACCGCCGAGCGCGATGCTGCCCGAGGGCGGATCGACGAAGATCGGCGGCTGAGTCGGAAGTATTTCCGGCGGCGCGCCGGGTTGCGCTGAAACGGCGGGCGTGGGCGCGGGCGGCGCTTCGGGGCTTGCGGAGGTTTGCGGTGCGGGCACGGCCGGATTCGCCGCGGGTGCGGTCGAGATCGGCGAGGGCGATGGCGGCGGGGGCGGCACGGGTTGCGCGCGCGCGCCCGACGCCGAATACGCGATCAGGGCCAGCGCGAACGCCCCGACGCCCAAAGCCGTGCGTCGAAACGAAAACAATGCGCGGTTTCCGTACGGTCCCGGGGGCGCGGATTCCCGCGCCGCGGGCCTTTCTGAAAGGGTTACGCGATCTTCGCTTCGCGGTTGACCGCCGAGGCCAGGAGCGTCTTGTAACCGACGCTCGGAAAGAGCACGGTCACCAGATCCTTTTCGGCTCGCTCGACGGTGCCCTGACCGAACTTCGGATGGCTGACCACGTCGGCGATGCGGAAACCCGATTGCGTCTCGAGCGAGCGCGGTACGGCAAGCGTTTTCTCGGCGCGCAGGCAGTTGTCGCACGCGCCGCAGGAATCGCGCTCGTAGTCTTCACCGAAGTAATTCAGGATGAAGCGCCGCCGGCACGAGCGGTTCTCGGCGTACTGCAGCATCATCGCGAGCTTGCTCTGATCGTAGGACTTCTTGGTGTCGTAGTTGGTCAGGTTGAGCACGAGTTCGCGATTCTTGAGCGCGTCGGGCGTCAGGCCGTAGCGCGAGCGCGCGCGCATCTCGATGAA
>PLFC01000070.1 GCA_003136655.1 Vulcanimicrobiota bacterium | reverse complement strand
CGCGGCCCGTCGTTGGTCGGCATCGCAGGCAGCCCGCGGCGTTGACCGACGGTGTATTGCGAAATACCGGCATGCGTGCCGACGCCGACGCCCGCCGCGGTGACGAACGCTCCGCCCTGCTCGTCGACGACGCCGGCCTCGCGCAGCACGTCGCGATAATCGCCGCCTTCGACGAAGCAGATGTCTTGCGATTCCGCTTTGTCGTGCACCGCGAGGCCGAGACGCGCAGCTTCCGCACGCGTTTCGACTTTCCGCAAGTCGCCCAGGGGCAGCAACAACCCGGCCAATTGCTCGGGTGCGAGTTGGGCCAGCGCGTACGACTGATCCTTTGCCGGGTCGCCTGCGAAAAGCCGTGGGCCGTCGTCGCCGTGGGTGACCTTCGCGTAGTGGCCGGTGGCGACGAAACGCGCGCCGAGGCGATCCGCGAACGCGCGCAGCGTGCCCAACTTCACGAAGGTGTTGCACGACACGCACGGGTTGGGCGTACGACCGCGGCGATAGTCGTCGACGAAACGGCTGACGACCTCCCGTCGAAACGTTTCCTCGAAATCGAGAACGTAGTGTGGAATGCCTAAAACGTCGGCGCTGCGGCGAGCATCGTCGAAGTCTTGGGCGCCGCAGCACGACTTGGCGTGCGCGGGTCGTGAGGGCGCATACGTCTTCATGGTGACGCCCACGACATCGTAGCCGCGTTCGGCCAAAAGGCCGGCCGCGACCGCCGAATCCACCCCGCCGCTCATCGCGGCCACGACTCGAACTCCGGACATACGGCACCAGGATAACCCATCGAGCCCCCTAACTCAACGGTTATGCCGGCGTTGGGGGATGAGTTCCGCGCTGCGCGGGAAGCTCGACATCTGTCCCTCTCGGACGTCTCGGAGCAGATTCACATCCGGTCCACGTACCTCGAGAGCATCGAGAACGAGGATTGGTCGGCCATCGCCGCTCCGGTGTACGTCAAGGGTTTCCTGCGCACGTACGCGCGATTCTTAGGGCTCGATCAGGAAGACGCCGTTCGGCGTTATGCCGCCCTCGTTGCCGACGGAGCGCCTGCTTCCGGGCCGGCGCCGCGGCCGATGTCGCCGAGTCCGCGCCGCAACGCGCCCGAACGCGGCAGCCCGCCCTCGCCGTTGCTCTGGATCGGTGGCGTGGTCGCCTTGGCGCTGGTCGCGTTCGTCGGATGGTCGTTTTATCAGTACCGCAGCCAAGCGCCCGACGCTGCGGTGGCGGTGGCTTCGCCCGCAGCCGAGGCATCGGGAGCACCCGCACCCGCGCAGAGCGCGGGCGCCGGCAGCAAGGGCGCGGTCTTGCCGCACAGCCTGACCGCACGGGTCAAGAGCGACTCGTGGATGTCGGTCGCGGCCGATGGTACGACCGTCTTCGAAGGACTGCTCAAGGCGGGCACGGAGAAGACGTTCCGCGGTGCGATCGTCACCGTCCATGCGGGCAACGCGGGCGGCGTCGACGTCGTCGCCAACGGTAAGGATCTGGGCGCGCTCGGCGCGCCGGGGGCGGTCGTGAACAGAACGTTCAAGCTCGTCGACTCCGCCGAAGCGACCAAAGCGCCGCAATCCGCCGCATCGGCAGAGCCCGTGGAATCCGCCGAACCCGCAAAATCCAAGGAGTAGCCGCACCGAGCCCATGGCAGACTTTTCCTTCGACGCCGTCTCGCGCGTCGACGCTCAGGAACTCGACAACGCGCTGAATCAGACGCGCAAGGAGATCGCGGGCCGTTTCGACTTCAAGAACTCCAAGACCACGATCGAAGACGTGCCCGGCAAGATCACGATCGTGACCGACGACGAGATGAAATTGCGCAACGTCGTCGACATCCTGACCGCCAAGGCCGTCAAACGGGGCATCTCGCTCAAGGCGTTCGAGCACGGCAAGGTCGAGCCGGCCGCCGGCGATACGGTGCGTCAGGTCCTGACGGTCAAGAGCGGCATCCCCAAGGAGAAGTCCAAAGCCCTGATCGACGCGATCAAGAGCGCCAAGCTGAAGGTCCAGGTGCAGTACCAAGACGAGCAGCTGCGCATCTCGGGTAAGAGCAAGGACGACCTTCAGAAGGCCCAGCAGCTCCTGCGCGATTTCGACACCGACGTCGCCCTCCAGTTCGTCAACTACCGCTAACGCGGGCCCGCGGTCTCAGCGGAGTCTCATCCCGGGGCGAGGGTCGGCGTGCCGGGTCACCAAATCAAGGGGAGTTTTGGACAGCACCACCCGTAGCGTCGCCTTCGTCAGCCTTGGCTGCGCCAAGAATCTGGTCGATTCGGAAGTCATGATCGGAAAGCTCGGCAGCGCAGGCTGGCAACTGGTTGCGGAGCCTGCCGAGGCGGACGCGGTCGTGGTCAACACCTGCGCCTTCATCGACCCGGCCAAGGCCGAGTCGACCGACGCGATCCTGGAACAGGCCGCGGCCAAGCGGCCGGGCCAGCAACTGATCGTGGCCGGATGCCTGTCGCAGCGTTTCGGCGAGCAACTGCGCGCGCTGATCCCCGAGATCGACGGGATCGTGGGCACGGGGGCCTATGCCGGGATCGAGGACGTGCTCCGTGAGGCCGAGGCGGGGCTAGCGCCGACGCGCCTGGGCTTCGAGGCGGAGCCCGAGCACGATTTCTTGCCCCGCTTGGTCACGACGCCTCGCGCCACCGCATATCTCAAGGTAGCCGAAGGTTGCGACCACCCGTGCACCTTCTGCATCATCCCGCAGTTGCGCGGCACCTTCCGCAGCCGCAGCCGGGAGTCGCTGCTGATGGAGGCGCGCGCGCTGGCGGCCGCCGGGACGAAGGAGTTGATCCTGATCGCGCAAGACACGTCGATGTACGGCCGCGACCGCGGTTCGCGTCGCGGCGGGCTCGCGGAACTCTTGGGCGACTTGCACGAGATCGACGGCCTCGAGTGGATTCGTCTGCTCTATCTCTATCCGGCGACGGTCGACGACGAGTTGATCGATGCGATGGCTCGCTTGCCGAAGGTCTGCAAGTACATGGACATGCCCTTGCAGCACGCACACCCCGAGGTGTTGCGCGCGATGCGCAGGCCCTCCAACGGCGAACGCTATCTCGAGATCCTCGAAGATTTTCGCAATCGCGTGCCCGGCATTACCATGCGCTCCACGTTCATCGTCGGTTTTCCGGGCGAACGCGAAGAGCACGTCGCCTACCTCGAGGAGTGGATCGCGCGCGCCGAACTCGATCGCGTCGGCTTCTTCGAATACAGCCGTGAGGACGGCACGCCCGCCGCCGAACTCGGCGCGCAGGTGCCCGCGCGCGAACGGCGCCGGCGCCTGGTGCGTTTGCGCGAAGCGCAGCGCCACGCCTCGGAGCGCGCGCGCACCAAGCGTATCGGCCGCATCGAGCGAGTGTTGATCGAGGGCCCGCAAGAATTGCGGCGCAGCGACCCGCTGCGCGCCGCGCTCGGCGCGAGCGTCGCGACGGCGGGCCGCTCGCAGGGTGAAGCGCCGGGCGTCGACGGCGGCGTCTACCTCGCAGGCGATTTCGAGCCCGGCACTTTCGTCGACGTGGAATTGCGCGGCGCTACGGCCTTCGACTTCTACGGGGTGCCCGCGCAGGTCGCGACGCTCCGGTGAGTTTTCTGAAAGTCGCCGGTCTGGCGTTGCTTTTCGTCGCTTGTATCGCGCTCGGCGTGCTGGCCGTCGATTCGGTCGTCACCAAGCGCTCGCCCGGCGACGTGGTCGGCGCGATGCTGGTCGAGCCTCCGCAGCAGCACTTCCACAAGGACCGGATCGCCCTGTTGATGATGGGGATCGACTACAACTACGACGATAAAGACCAAGAGTATTCGACCAACGCGCGCACCGACACCATCATGGCGGTCTCGCTCAACTTTCCGACCGCGGAGAATCCGCACGGCTCGATCGGCCTCCTCTCGGTGCCGCGCGATAGCGATTACGTCTTCCCGAACGGCCACGAGGACAAGATAAACTCGGCCTATACGGGCGGCGCGAATCCCGTGGCCGGCGCGCACCTTTCCGAGAAGGCGGTCGCGCGATTTCTGGGTCTCAACGGCTTCGACCGTTTCGTGACCCTGCGCATCGATGCTGCCAAGGACGTGGTCGACGCGATCGGCGGCATCGACGTGGTGCCCGACGAGACGATGAACTACGACGACAACTGGGGTCACCTGCACATCCACTTCGTGGGCGGCAAGCTGTACCACATGAACGGGGAGCAGGCCGTCTCGTACAGCCGCTTCCGCCACGACGCGTGCAGCGATCCGTGCCGCATCAAGCGACAGCAGCAAGTGATGCGCATCGTGCTCAAAAAGCTCGAGAACGATAAGCTCAACGACTTGATGCACGTCAATGCGTTGATCGGGGTGATCCGCCGCAACGTGATCACCGACGTGAGCGATCGCGAAGCGCTGAGCATCGCGATGGCGATGAAAGGCGTCGACCTCAAGGCCGTCAAGATGAACCAGGTGCCCTTCACCGCCGACAAAATTCTCACTTGTTGCGGCGACGTGCTCGTTGCCGACGACGATGCGAAAGCCAAGCTCGTGCGCCAACTCTTCATCGATCCGGTGGTGCCGCCCATAGCGCCCACTGCTGCGGCGCTCGCAGCCGTGTCGCCCGCGAGCATCACGCTCGACGTGAAAAACGGCAGCGGCGTGCCGGGCGCCGCGCGCCGTCTAGCCGACGTGTTACGCCGGCAGGGCTTCAGCATCGGCACGGTCGGCAACGCCGACGGGTCGGCATATTCCGTCACCCAAGTGCACGTTCGCCCGAGCGACACGCTGTCGGGAAATAAAGTGCTCGCATCGTTGCCCTTCAAGGGCGCGCAACTGACGCCCGACGTGCCCGGGGCGGCGAAGGCCGCGGTCACGGTCATCGTCGGCCACGACTTCGCCGACTCGCCCCAACGCGAGGCCTCGGCGGTCCGTTGAACGCCTGGCGCGGGCTCGCGTTCGTGGTGGTCATCGGACTCCTCGGATTCGTGGCCTACAAGATCGACCGTCGCTTGAGCGCGCCGCCCAAACCGGCGGTCGTGATGCGCACGACCGACGCACATCGTGCGGTTTCGACCGCGCTCGACGCGCGCATCGACCGCATGCTCCACGACCGCGCACCGGGCGAAGCGCGCACGCCCGAACTCAAGCTGGTCGCGCTCACCTTCGACGACGGACCCTATCCCGTCGACACGCCGCTCTTACTCGACGAACTCCACGATCTCAAGATCAAGGCGACGTTCTTCGTGGTGGGAGATCACGTCTTGCAGTTTCCCGGGCTGGCGGCGCGGATGATCCGCGACGGGCACGAGGTGGCCAACCACACGATGACGCATCCGGCGCACTTCGAAGATCTCAGCGCCGCCGGGGTCACGAAAGAACTCAACGACGGCGCCGCGGTCATCGAACGCTATGCCGACGATCCTGCGGTGCGCACGATGATGCGTCCACCTCACGGACGGTACACCGAGCAGACGGTGCTCGCCGCGCAACGGGCGGGCTATCACGTGATCCTGTGGAACGACGACCCCGGCGATTGGCGCGCGGTGACGCCCGAAAAGCTCGCCGACCACATCTTGGCCAACGCGACCTCACCCGATATCATCTTGCTGCACTCGGGGCGTCTCGCGACGATTCAGATGTTGCCGGGCGTCGTCGAACGGTTTCGTAAGGCCGGCTTCACCTTCGTCACGGTCGGCGAACTCTTGCAGCGCCTGCCGTTAAATGTGATCGACCATCCCCTCGCTTCGGCGGTTTGAGCCCGCTCCGGAGAGAAAGGAAAAGCACATGAGCCGTAAGATCATCAACACCGAAGGCCCGGGATTCGTCGCCTCCTCGGCGCGCAAGTTCGGCGCCGCGGCGATCGTAGCCGCGATCGTCGTCCTGATCATTTTTCGCGTCCTAGCCAACGCGAATCCCTCGCCGGGATAAGCGCCGGCCGTCGGGTGATCGCGCGTAAGGGTCTGCGCTCCGAGGTCCTCGAGCGCGTGATGCTGGCGCTCGCCGACGAACGCGACCCGCAGGCGGTCGTCGCCCTGGTCGCAAGCGTGCTCGAGCGCGAGACGGGCCGGCGTTGCTCGGTGCTCGAGGCCGGCGACGAGAGCGTACGCCGGCACATCGATGCCGCGCGGTTGCCGGGAGCGTGGACGGCGGGCGCCCGCGTGCTCCTGGCTGCCGTGGTCGACGGCGAGATCCGCGTCGTGTTCGCGCTCGAACGAGACGACGAGCTCTCGGCCAAGGATATGCGCATTCTGGGCTTGGTCGCGGCCCATGCGTCGCTCGTGCTCTCGAACGCGTTGGCCTTCGATCAACTCCGCCAGCACGCCGTGGAGGGCGCGGCGCTCGCCGAGGCGGCTCGCACGATTCTCGGGTTTACGGAACTCAAGCCGCTGGCCGCCGCGCTCAGTGGCCTGAGCCGGCGGTTCTTCAACGCCGAGCGGAGCGTGCTGTACGGCCGGGCCGGCGACGAACTGCGCTCGCTGGGCTCGGCGGCACTTCCCGGGGCGCCTCCGATGCCTGCCCGGCTCCCGCTCGAAAGCGCCGCTGCGGAAGAGGCGCTGGCGGCAACCGGCGACGGGCGCGCCTTCGCCCTCGCGCAACTGCGCCTGCCCGGGCACGACGCGTCGGAGCGGAGCGGACTCTTGGCTGTAATGCGTCCGGCGCCGTTCGAGAAGGGCGACCATCGCTTGCTGGAATCGTTCGTCACGCTCGCGGCGCTGGCCATCCGAAACGTGGAACTGTACGAACAGTCCGCCCGGGCCAACCGCGCCCTCGCCGAGAGCAACGCCTTCAAAGACGACCTGATGGCGATGTTCGCCCACGACTTCAAGGGCCCGTTGACCGTGATCGGCGGCTTCGCCGAACTGATGATCGAGGACGGCCTCGAGGGCGATCAGCGCAGCGCCGCGGACACGATCCTGGCCCAGTCGCGGCGGCTGACCAAGCTCTCCGAGGACGCCCTGGCGCTGGCTTCGACGCAGAGTGCGGGGTTCTCGCTCGACCGGACGCCCGACGACCTGGTGCAGTTCGTCGTCGAGGCCGTGGCCGACGTCGACGCCGGCTCGGGCCGGATTGCGCTCGCGGTGCCGTCGGAACCGGTTCTCGTGCCGTTCGACCGGTCGCGGCTCCGCCACGCGGTCGAGAATCTGCTGGTCAATGCCCTGAAGTACTCGTCGGCCCCGATCCAGGTCCGGCTCCACGTGGCGAACGCCGAAGCGCGGATCGAGGTCCGTGACTGGGGCATCGGGATCCCGGCGGCCGAGATCGAGCGCATCTTCACGCGCTTCGGCCGGGCCTCGAATGCCCGGGATCGCCGCTTCGCCGGCACCGGCATCGGCCTGTACGTCGCGCGGAAAATCGTCGACGTCCACGGAGGCCGCCTGACGGTCGCCTCGCTGGAGGGAGAAGGCTCGACCTTTACGATCGGACTGCCGCTCTACTAGCTCGCTCGAAAGGTCGTGACCGGCCCAGGCAGCAGAACCGGGGGGCGGTCGCGAATGGTTAGGACTCCGTATGTCATTTCTGAAGTCGATCTTCGACGCTAACGAGCGCGAAGTGACCCGGCTCCGCCGGACCGCCGTCGCCACGAGCGCCCTCGAACCGGAGATCTCGAAGCTCTCCGATGCCGAACTGCAGGCGAAAACGCCCGAGTTCCGGCAGCGCATCGCCAACGGCGAAGCGCTCGACGACATGCTGCCCGAAGTTTTCGCGGTCTGCCGCGAGGCCGGCAAGCGCATCATGCAGATGCGCCATTTCGACGTTCAGATCATGGGCGGCATGGTGCTGCACGAAGGCAAGGTCGCCGAGATGAAGACGGGCGAGGGTAAGACGCTCGTCGCGACCCTGGCCGCCTACGCCAACGCGCTGCTCGGTAAGGGCGTGCACGTGGTCACGGTCAACGACTATCTGGCCCGCCGCGACGCCGAGTGGATGACGCCGTTGTACAACTTCCTGGGCGTGAGCGTGGGCATCATCCAGCACGACCTTCCGCCGGTCGAGCGGCGCGCGGCGTACGACTGCGACATCACCTACGTCACGAATAACGAAGTCGGCTTCGACTACCTGCGCGACAACATGGCCTGGCAACTCGAAGACATGGTGCAGCGCGAGTTGCACTTCGCGATCGTCGACGAAGTCGATTCGATCCTCATCGACGAAGCGCGCACCCCGCTCATCATCAGCGGGCAGGGTCAAGACGCGACCGACCTCTACGGCAAGTTTGCCAAGATCGTGCCGCGCCTGGTCAAAGACGAAGACTTCACGGTCGACGAGAAGGCGCACGCCGCGCCGATCACCGAGAAAGGCGTCGCCAAGGTCGAGAAGATGCTGGGCATCGAGAATCTCTACGACCAACGGAATCTCGAACTGACGCATCAATTGAACGCCGCGCTCAAGGCGTGGAACCTGTTCCACAAGGATCAGCAGTACATCGTCAAAGAGGGCGAAGTCGTCATCGTCGACGAGTTCACCGGCCGGCTCATGTACGGCCGCCGCTATTCCGACGGCATACATCAAGCGATCGAGGCCAAAGAAGGCCTGAGCGTGCGCAGCGAAGATCAGACGCTGGCCACGATCACGTTCCANNCGCCTGTACGACAAGCTCGCGGGCATGACCGGCACGGCGAAGACCGAGGAGCGCGAGTTCCGCGACATCTACGGCCTCGACGTGGTCGTGATCCCGACGAACCGCTCCATCGCGCGCAAAGACATGCCCGACATCGTCTACAAGAGCGAGGACGCAAAGTTCGAAGCGGTCGTCGACGAGATCATCAAGGAACACCAGAAGGGCCGCCCGGTGCTGGTCGGCACGCGCTCGATCGACAAGAGCGAGAACCTGGCGATGCGCCTGCGCCGCCGCGGCGTGGAGTGCAACGTGCTCAACGCCAAGTATCACGAGCAGGAAGCGCAGATCATCAAGGATGCCGGTCANNATCAAGCTCGGCGAGGGCGTGCCCGAGGCCGGCGGCTTGCACATCATCGGCACCGAGCGCCACGAGTCGCGTCGCATCGATAACCAGTTGCGCGGCCGCGCCGGCCGTCAGGGCGATCCGGGCAGCACGCGGTTCTTCATCTCGCTCGAAGACGAACTGATGCGCCTCTTCGGCGCGGAACGCATCCAGGCGATCATGAATGCCGTCGGCTTCACCGACGACACGCCCATCGAGGCCAACATGATCTCGCGTTCGATCGAACGCGCGCAGTCGAA
>PLFC01000135.1:14064-36230 GCA_003136655.1 Vulcanimicrobiota bacterium | reverse complement strand
AAGAAGCGCGGCGGCTCGCTCGATTCGCTGCCCACGAACCATTCGGCCGTCCTCGAGACGATCGAGATTCCCGACGTGCTGACCGTTCAGGAACTCGCGACCTCGATGATCATCCCGGCCAAAGACGTCATCAAAGAGCTCATCAAGATGGGCACGATGGCGACGATCAATCAGAACATCCCCGCGACCGTCGCGCAGAACGTCGCGAAGAAGTTCGGCTTCAACGCGGTCATCAAAGAGGCCGGCGAAGAAGTCGTCGTCGAGCAAGAAGAGGACCGTCCGGAGCTGCTCTCGTCACGCCCGCCGGTCGTCACGGTGCTCGGCCACGTCGACCACGGCAAGACGTCGCTACTCGACCGGATCCGTTCGGCGAGCGTCGCGAGCGGTGAAGCCGGCGGCATCACGCAACGCATCGGCGCCTATACGGTCGAGCGCGGCGACCACAAGGTCACCTTCATCGACACGCCCGGTCACGAAGCGTTCACGGCGATGCGCGCCCGCGGCGCCAAGGTCACCGACGTCGCGATCCTCGTGGTCGCGGCCGACGACGGCGTCATGCCGCAAACGATCGAAGCGATCTCGCACATCAAGGCGGCCAACGTGCCGATCGTCGTGGCCATCAACAAGATGGACCGCGAGAACGCACAACCCGACCGGGTCAAGTCGCAGCTCTCCGAACAGGGTCTGCAGCCCGTCGATTGGGGCGGCACGATCGAAATGGTGCCTGTCTCCGCCCGCACGGGTGAAGGCATCGATCACCTGCTGGAAACCGTGTTGCTCGAAGCCGACATCCGCGATCTCAAGGCCAACAAGACGCGCCGCGCGCAAGGCGTCGTGATCGAGTCGGCGCTCGACAAGGGCCGCGGCGCGGTCGCCACCGTGCTCGTGCAGAACGGCACGTTGCGCGCGGGCGACGTGGTCGTGGTCGGCAGCGCCTACGGCAAGATTCGCGCGCTCATGGACGACAAAGGCAAACAGGTCAAGAAGGCCGGCCCCTCGATTCCGGTCGAGATCATGGGTCTCTCCGACGTGCCCAGCGCCGGCGACGCTTTGATGGTCGTCTCCGACGAACGCGTCGCGCGCGAAGCCGCGGCCAAGCGCAGTTCGCGGCGTCAGGAAGTCCGCATCGCGGCGTCTTCGGGTCCGCGCATCTCGCTCGAGAGCTTCATGTCCACGCCGGCCGACGGCGGCGGGCGCAAATCGCTCAACCTCATCCTCAAGGCCGACGGCCAAGGTGCGGTCGAAGCGCTACGCGGCCGGATCGAAGGCCTCTCGAACGCCGAAGCCGACATCCGCGTCATCTACGCGGGCGTCGGTGCGATCACGCCCAACGACGTCAACCTGGCCAGCGCCTCCAACGCCGTGCTCATCGGCTTCAACATCCGGCCCGACGAGACGGTCAAGCGCCTCGCCGAGAACGAACTCGTCGACCTGCGTTTCTATAACGTCATCTACGAAGTCGAAAACGACCTCAAGAAGGCGCTCGTGGGCATGCTCGCGCCGAAGTTCCGCGAGGTCATCCTCGGCCGCGCGGAAGTGCGCGAAGTCTTCAAGGTTTCCAAGGTCGGCACCATTGCGGGCTGCTACGTCCAGAGCGGCAAGCTCACCCGCAATGCCAAGGTGCGCATCCTGCGCGACTCCGCCGTCGTCTTCGAAGGCGAACTCGAATCGCTACGCCGCTTCAAGGACGATGTCAAGGAAGTTGCCGAGTCGTTCGAGTGCGGCGTGCAGATTGCGCGGTATTCGGACCTCAAGCAGGGCGACGTCATCGAGGCGTTCACCTCGGAGCTCGTCGCGCCCGAAGCGGTGCCCGCTTAGTGTCTGTGCCGTTCGGTCACGTCGCTTGCCGGCGCGCGCTCGGAGGGCCGCGCCTTGAAGGCTGAGCGGCGGGCTCGGATCGATCATGAGATACAGCGCGAGATGGCTCGGCTGCTTTCGACTGAGTTGAAGGATCCGCGACTGGGATTCGTGACGGTCACGCGGGTTGAGATCACTCAGGATTTGCAGCATGCGAAGGTGTTCGTTTCCGTTATCGGGGACCGGCATGTGGCGAAGCAGAGCCTTTTGGCCTTGGAGTCGGCTAAGGGGTTTTTGCGCGGGGAGTTGGGGCATGCTATCGCTTTGCGGCACACGCCCGAACTTTCGTTCGTCGAAGACCGGTCCACCGAGCGGGCTATCGAACTGAGTCGCGTTTTGGCGCAGACCTCGGCGGCTTCGGCTGCCGCTGCGTCGGCTGCGGCTTCGGCTGATGAGGAAGTGCACGATGACGCCGACTGAGGCTGCTCCGGAACGTTCTGCCGCCAATTCTTCGCTCGACGACGTCGTGGCGGAGTTGCGGGCGCGCGAAGCGTTCGTTTTCGTTTCGCACGTGAAGCCCGATGGGGATACGCTCGGCGCGGGGTTGGCTTTGGGGCTGGCGTTGCGCGCGATGGGCAAGCGGGTCAACTATTTTCAGCAAGATCCGGTGCCGCGGAATTTGCGGTTTTTGCCCGATGCGGAGCGGGTTGCTCGGGCGTTGCCTGCGGACTTGCCGGCGGATGCGCTTTGGGTGTTTTGCGATATGAGCGACAGCTCGCGGGCCGGTGAGTTTTTGCCGGCGCTCGAGCGGCGGAATATGCTCGACATCGATCATCATCTGGCCAATTCGCGCTTCGGCGGGTTGAACTACATTCTCGAGGACGAGTGTTCGACGGGCACCGTCGTGCTGCGGATTTTGCGCGCGCTCGGCGCGCGCGTGACGCCCGAGATCGCGACCTGTCTATTGACGACGATCATGACCGATACCGGCGCGTTCATGCATTCGAACACCAACGCCCAGGTACTGCGGCTGGCGGCGGAGATGATCGATGCGGGCGCCGACAAGGAATTGATCACCACCGAGATCTTCTCGAATAAGCGCTTTGCGGCGATCAAGATCGTGGGTGCGTCGCTGGAGCGGGCGAAGCTCGAAGACGGCGGACGGTATTGCTGGTCGCTGGTCGACGATGCGATGCTGGCCGCGGCGGGCGCGGACGGCGAAGATACCGAGGAGATCGTGCAGCATCTGCGCGCGGTCGAAGGCGTCGACGTGGCGGCCTTGTTCAAGGCCTATGACGGTGAGGTGCGGGTCAGCCTGCGCAGCAACGGGCGGGTCAACGTGCAGTCGGCTGCAGGTAGACTGGGCGGCGGCGGACACTTCCGTGCGTCGGGCTTGACCTATCGCGGGCCGCTCGCCGAAGCGATCGAGGCGGTGCACGCGGCTTTGCTCGCGGAGGGTTTGTAGGAGCCGGTTTCAACGTGATCGGCTTCCTCAACGTCTTCAAGCCTTCGGGACCTTCGTCGACGCAACTCGGCGCGCGCGTGCGCCGCGTCTTCGAGAGCGCGCTCGATGCGAAGCTCCCCGTGGGGCACGTGGGCACGCTCGATCCCGCGGCCGCCGGCGTGCTTCCGCTCGCGCTCGGCAAAGCGACGCGCCTCATCCCGCTGATCGAGGACCGGCGCAAGGCGTATGCCTTCACGCTCGTGCTCGGGCGCGCCACGGCCAGCGGCGACGCGTCGGGTGAGACGCTGCGCGAGGCCGAGGTGCCCGCCGACGCCGAGCAACGCCTGCTCGACGTGCTGCCGCAATTCGTGGGCCGCATCGAACAGATTCCGCCGATGGTCAGCGCGCTCCATCACGAAGGCCGTCGTCTCTACCAATTGGCGCGCGAAGGCATCACCGTCGACCGTCCGCCGCGGCCCGTCACGATCTACGGCCTGCGACTGTTGGGCTTTGCCGGCGGCGTCGCACGGATGCGCTGCGCCTGTTCGGAAGGCACGTACGTGCGCACGCTGTGCGAGGATTTGGGCGCGGCCATCGGCACCGTCGCGCACATGGGTGCGCTGCTGCGCGAGGGCGCGGGTCCGTTCGTGCTCTACGAAAGTTTGACGCTCGAGCAGATCGTCGCCGACCCGCTCGGGTCGCTCGTGCCGCCCGAACGCGTGATTCCGTTGCCCACGATCGTGCTCGACGGGCGCGGCGCGACCGACTTCTGCGCGGGACGGTTGGTACCGTTGCCGCAAGGCGCCGGCTCGAAGCACGTCTTCGTGCGCGACTCGTCGCGCGTGCTGGTCGGCGTCGGCGAAGCCATCGGCGCGCTGCTCGCGCCGCGGAAGGTCTTCGTGTGAAGATCCATCACGCGCTGACGCCGCGCGAGTCCGACCGGCCGCTGGTCCTGGCCATCGGTTTCTTCGACGGGTTCCACCGCGGCCACCGCGAGATCGTCCGCGCGCTCTTGCGCTTGCGCCGTCCGGGCTATCGCGCCGCCGTGCTCAGTTTCCGCAATCATCCGGCCACGCACTTGCGTCCGGAGAGCGTACCGCCGCTGATCACCACCACCGAAGAGCGGGTCAACCTGCTCGCGGCCTCGGGCATCGACGAACTCTATCTCGTGCCCTTCGATGCCGAACTCGCGGGCTGCGAAGCGCGCGCGTTCCTCGACGAGATCGTGCTCGGCCGCCTGGGCGCGCGCGCGCTCGTCACGGGCGCCAACTTCCGCTTCGGTTCCGGCCGTCGCGGCGATAGCGCGCTCGCTGCCGCCGTACTCGCCGAGCGCGGCGCGACGGCGCACTTCGTGCCGCCGGTGCTCGAAGGCGGCGAGCGCATCTCGAGCACGCGGGTGCGCGCCGCGATCGAGCGCGGCGATTTCGCTCTGGCCGACCGGCTCTTGTGCGAACCCTACGCGCTACGCGGACGGGTCGTGCTCGGACACGGGCGCGGTCACGACCTCGGTTTTCCCACGGCCAACCTCGACGTGCCGCCGGGAAAACTCTTGCCCAAGGAAGGCGTGTACACCGCCACCGGACGCTATGCCGGTCGGGACTATCGCGGCCTCGTATCGATCGGCGACAATCCGACCTTCGGGCCGGGGGCCAAGACCGTCGAAGCGTGGCTGCAAGATTTCCGCCAAACGATCTACGGCGAAGAACTGGCGCTACGCGACTTCGCCTTCGTTCGCGATCAGCGCGCGTTCGGCTCGTCCGAGGAACTGGTCGCGCAGATGCAGGACGACGCCGGTAACGTCCGCTTTCCCGCCTTCACCGTTTCGTGAGGAGATCGATGTCCGCTCGCATGCCCCAAGCCGCGCTGTTCGCGGCCGCCGTTGCCGCGCTGCCGCTCGCCGCGGTCGCCGTTCCGCGCGCGGGCGACGTCGCGCCGCCGATCTCGCTCAAGATTCTGGGCAGCGGCAAGACGCAGACGCTGGCCGCATTCAAGGGCAAACCCGTCTATCTGAACTTCTTCGCGTCGTGGTGCGGCCCGTGCAACGAGGAAGCGCCTTCGATCGTCAAGCTCTACAAGAAGTATCACCCGCAAGGCTTGGTCGCGCTGGGCGTCAACGAGTTGGACCCGGAGGCGAAAGCGAAATCGTTCGTCGATCAATATAAGCTGCCGTTCACGGTGCTGCTCGACGATAGCGGCTCGACCGGCAAGGATTACGGCACGTTGGCGCTGCCGGTCCACGTGTTCATCGCTCGCGACGGCAAGATCAGCACCTATCGATTAGGCGAGATGTCGAACCAAGAGATCGAAGACGCGATCAAGGAAATCGTCAAGAAGTAGGTCGCGAAGAAGTCAGCCTTCAGCAGGTCGAGGGTAGCTTCGCGATTTCGCCGCTCGCAGGATCGTAATCGTATCTGGGGCACACGCCCGCCTTGGCGGGCTGGGGCACGATGCCGACCTCGATCGTGCCGGGTTCCGGCGCGTTCGAACCCTCGGGCACGACGCTCGTCGTCACCGAGAACGTCTCGGCGGCAATCAAGTCGGGGCTCGGCGCCCCGGGCAGCGCGCCGTTGCTCCACGCCCGCACCACGGCGGCAATCGCTTCGGCCTCTGCGCCGGGCACGACCCATTCCGGTGCGGGACCGTCGGGACAGCCGGCCGCTCCCGCGTCGCCGCCTTTGGCCATGCGCACGGTCGAGGTCTTCGACGGGTCGCCGGGCACGAAACTGAGCCGATAGCAGCCGGGCAAGTCGCCGATGTGCACGTCGATGCCGGCGAGCGTGCCCGCGGTCTGCGTTTGGTGCAGCGTGACGAATCCGAAGCCGACCGTGAGCGCGCGCGCCGCGCCGCCGGGCAGCGTGTGCACCGCGGGCGCGGTCGCGGCGAGCAGCGTCGCCGCGAGGCCCAACGCCGCGACGTTCATGCGGCGATCACGTCGATCATCTCGCCGCGCAACTCGACCTTGGCGCTGCCGCCTTCTTTGATGTCGCCGCGCAGGATGGCGCTCGAGAGCGGGTTGGTCACGAAGCGCGCGATCGTCCGCGCGACGTAGCGCGCGCCGCTGCCGGCGGCCACGCTCTCCTTGGCCAAGAATTCGCGCGCCGGCTCGCTCAAGGCGATCGTGATGTGCAACGCGCCGAGCCGCTTGGCCACTTCGTGCATCTGCAGTTCGACGATCGAGCCGATGTCGCTGAGGTCGAGGTCGTGGAAGCGCACGATGTCGTCGATGCGGTTGAGCAACTCGGGCCGGATGAACATCTCGAGTTCGGTGGGATCCGCGTTGCTGGTCAGGATCACGATCGCGTGACGGAAGTCGACGGTGCGGCCCTTCGAGTCGGTCACGCGTCCGTCGTCGAGGATCTGCAACAGGATCGCGGCCACGTCGCCGTGGGCTTTCTCAAACTCGTCGAAGAGCACCACGCAGTACGGCCTGCGGCGCACGGGCTCGGTCAATTGGCCCGGCTCGTCGTGACCCGCGTATCCCGGCGGCGCGCCGAGCAGACGCGAGACCGTGTGCGATTCGGTGTATTCGCTGAGGTCGATGCGCACGATCGCATCCTCGGTGCCGAAGAGTTCGCCGGCCAGCGCCTTGGCGAGTTCGGTCTTGCCCACGCCGCTCGCGCCCACGAAGAGGAATCCGCCCAGCGGTTTGCGCGGATCCTTGAGGCCGGCCCGGCCGCGCCGGATCGCTTGGGCCACCGAACGGATCGCTTCGGATTGACCGATGACCCGCTTGCCGAGCGCGCTCTCGAGCGCCAGCAAACTGCGCGTCTGCGCTTCGTCGAGCGAGCCTTGCGGGATGCCGGTCCACTTGGAGACGATGCCCGAGACGTCTTCGACGCTCACCGACACGCCGCCGCGCAAAGCGACGGAGGCCGCGGCTTCGTCGACCAGATCGATCGCCTTGTCGGGCAAGAAGCGGTCGGCGATGTAGCGCGCCGCAAGCGATGCGGCCGCCTCGAGCGCCACGTCGTCGATCGTCACGCCGTGATGCACGGCGTACTTGCTGCTGAGTCCGCGCAGGATGGCGACGGTCTGCTCGATCGTCGGCTCGGCCACGGTCACGGGTTGGAAGCGCCGTTCGAGTGCGGAGTCGGCCTCGATGTGCTTGCGGTATTCGTCGAAGGTGGTCGCGCCGATGCACTGCAACTCGCCGCGGGCGAGTTCCGGCTTGATCATCGACGAGAGGTCGAGCGATCCTTCGGCCGCGCCGGCGCCGACCAGCGTATGGAGTTCGTCGATGAAGAGCACGATCTCGCGCGCCGACCGCCGCACCTCGTCGAGAATGCGCTTGACGCGGGCTTCGAATTCGCCGCGATACTTGGTGCCGGCAACGAGCGGACCCAAGGCGAGCGAGAGCACGCGCTTGTCGCGTAATACTGCCGGAACCTCACCGCGCGCGATGCGTTGGGCCAAGCCCTCGACGACCGCCGTCTTGCCCACGCCGGGTTCGCCGACGAGCACCGGGTTGTTCTTGCTGCGCCGCGCCAGGATCGCGATGACCCGTTCGATTTCGTCGTCCCGGCCGATGACCGGGTCGAGTTCGCCGTTGCGGGCGGCGGCGGTCAAATCGCGCGAGTACGCCGCGAGCGTGGGCGAGCCGCCGCGCAGACGCTTGGTCCACTCGCGCGGATCGCTGCCGGGCTGCGCTTCGCGCTCCGGATTGCGGGTCAGGCGGTCGATGGCAAAGGTGGTCCCTACCGCGAGCGCCACGGCGGCCAGCGCCGAGCCCACGACGGGCAGCGCCGAGGTGCGGCGGCGGCGGGCGCAACTGTCGCAGACCTCCGCTTCGACCCAAGAGCCCGAACGCAGCGTGAAATCTCGAACGGTCGCGGGGCGTTGCCCGCACGTTTCGCAGAGCGTGGTCATCGGAACGAGGTCACCATATGTACCCGTTCGCGAAAGCGGGGCCGTCGGCATGCTATCCCGGTGTTCGGCAAAAGCCGTCGCTCCCAGCAGCGGCAGGACTCCCACCTGCATGAAAAGTCGTGCGAAAACGCTCCCCGGCGGAGAGGACCGGCCGTTGGGCGCCCCCAATAGCGCCAAGCCATGGCCTACGTGATCACAGAACCTTGTATCGGTACGAAGGACAAGTCGTGCGTCGACGTGTGTCCGGTCGATTGCATCCACGGAAAAGATGACGACAAGATGTTGTTCATCGACCCCGAGGTCTGCATCGACTGCGGCGCCTGCGTCTCGGCCTGCCCGGTCGAAGCGATTTACGCCGATGCCGATCTTCCGGACAAGTGGAAGAACTACATCGAAATCAACGCGGACTATTTCAAGAAAGTCTAGCGGTCTAAGCGGCGGGCGCGGCGCGAGCCGCGGGATGCCCTGATGCAGCGCGTCACGGCCGACGAATTGATGGACGATCCGCGCGTCGATCCGGCCGAATTGGCGCGCAACTTCGACGACATCGAACGCGCCAATCGCTGGTTCGGCGGCGTGGCGCCGGTGCTGCGCGAAGTCTTCGCGCGGCCGGCGGAGTGGCTGCTCGACGTGGGCTGCGGCAGCGGCGACATTCCGCGCGCCCTGCTCGCCGAGGCGCGCCGCCGCGGCCGGCGCCTCGAGATCGTGTGCCTCGATCGCAGCGAGACCGTGCTCGACATCGCGCGCCAACGTTCGCACGGCGATGCGGCGCTGCGCTTCACCCGCGGCGACGGCGCGTCGTTGCCTTTTCCCGACGCGAGCTTCGACATCGTGACCTGTAATCTCGCGCTGCACCATTTCGAGCCCGAGGAGGCGATCGCGGTGCTGCGTGAGATGCGGCGCGTCGCGCGGGTCACGCCGCTGGTTTGCGATCTGAGCCGCTCGCCGCTCGCGCACGCCGCTTCACGCCTCTACGTCGCGCTCTTTGCGACGAGCCCGTTGACGCGTCACGACGGTCCGCTCTCGGTCCAGCGCGCCTACACCCCGGCCGAGGCCGAAGACCTCGCACGCTCCGCGGGCTGGAATCTGCCCAGCGCCGTTCCGCAGCCGTTCTTCCGGATGATGATGCACGATGGACTCTGAGGTCCTCGTCGTCGGCGGCGGCCCGGCCGGCTCGATCTGTGCGCTCGGCCTCGCGCGACGCGGCATCGCGGTGAGCGTGATCGAGCGCGCGACCTTTCCGCGCACCAAAGCCTGCGGCGAGTACGTCAACGCGGGCGCGCTGCGCCTGCTCGACGATGCGGGCCTGGGCGAGGGCGTGCGCGCGCGAAGCGTACCGCTCAACGGCATCCGGCTCGTGCCGCCCGGCCTCGAGCCGCTCGAACTCGATTTCAGCGAACCGGCGCGCTCGTTGCCGCGCGCCGACCTCGACGCGTTTTTGCTCGACGCCGCGCGCGCCGCCGGAGCCCGCGTGCTGCTCGCGCGCGCCGAGGATATCCTCTTCGACGGAGGCCGTGCGGCGGGCGTGCGCGTGCGCGATCCGGCGGGCGACGAACGCGAGTTGCGCGCGCGGTTCGTGGTCGGCGCGGACGGCAGCGGCTCGCTCACGGCGCGCAAACTCGGGCTCGTTCGCGCCTCGCGCGGGCCGAAGCGCTTTGCGCTCGGCGGACATTATCGCGGTTTCGGCGATCTCGGCGCGCGGGTGGAGATGTACGTCGGCGGCGGCGCGTATTTCGCGCTCAATCCGCTGGGACCGGACCTGGCCAACCTCATGGTCGTGGTGCGCGAAGCGCAATTGAGCGAGTGGTCGGCGGCCGTCGACGAGGGCATGCGCGGCACGGCCGCGCAACTCGCGCGCGGCGTGCGCGGCGTCGACGTCGCGGCGCGCGTCGGTCCGCGCGTCGCGATCGGTCCCCTGGCCTTCGACGTGATCGCCGCCGCGGCGCCGGGTGCGCTGTTGGCCGGCGATGCGAGCGGCTTCCTCAACCCGTTCACGGGTTCGGGCGTGTTCATGGCGTTGCGNNATGCTCGACGTGCCCTTCGTCTCGACGCGCGTTTCGGAGCGCTTGCGCCGCGTGCCGGCGCTGGGCCGCAGCCTCCTCGACGCGGTCGCGGGCATCGCGCCGCCCGAACGCGCGCTCACGCCGCTGTCGCTGGGTAGATTGCTCTTGTGATTCGATTGATCGATCGCGACGAGGTCGCGCGCGGCCTCGGCTACGAGACGTGCATTCGGCTCGTGCGTCGAGCGATGATCGCCTTCTCGAAAGGCGAGACGCTCCAGTTGCTGCGCTCGATCATTCCGCTCGGGGAAGGCCGGCTCTTCGGCACGATGCCCGGCGCGCTTGCGCCCGACGGCCCGTTCGGCGCCAAATTGATCAGCGTGTATCAAGAGAATTTCGCCAAAGGCCTGCAGTCGCATCAAGGCCTGATCGTGCTCTTCGAGCCCGAAAGCGGTGAACCGGTTTGCGCCGTGCATGCCGGCGAGGTAACGGCGATTCGTACGGCCGCCGCGAGCGCCGTTGCGACCGACGCGCTGGCGCGCACCGACGCGCGGCGCCTCGCAATCCTGGGCTACGGCGAACAAGCCGCCACGCACGCCCGCGCCTTGGTCGAAGTCCGCGACATCGAATCCGTCGTGGTCTGGGGCCGTTCCCGCGAGCGCGCCGTTACGTTTTGCGAGCGCATGACGCTGGAGCTCGATGTGCCCTTCAGCGCGGCGCGCGATGCGCGGGCAGCGGTGGCCGAGGCGGACATCGTGTGCACCGTGACCGCGGCGAGCGAACCGATCCTCGCGGGCGCCTGGGTGCGTCCGGGCACGCATCTCAACGTCGTGGGCTCGAGCTACGCCGGGCCCAGGGAAGTCGACGACGACCTCGTGGTCCGCGCCCGTTTCATCGCCGATAGCCGCGAAAGCGTCTTGCGTCAAGGCGCCGAATTTCTCCATGCCAAGGCCGCGGGTCTGATCGGCGACGAGCACGTCGTCGCGGAAATCGGCCAAGTACTGGCGGGCGATGTGGAAGGCCGGCGCTCGCGAGACGAAATTACGCTCTATAAGTCGCTGGGCCATATCGTCCAAGATCTCGTCTCCGCCTGGGCGCTCTATTCCGGAAGCGACGACGGCGTGGCCCGACCGTAGGAGGCCGAATGCGGCGGAACGGTCGTCTGCCAGGGTCCCGACTCGCGGCGCCCCGAAGCCCACTGGTTCTGTGACCCACACGACGACCTCGATCGACATCGCCGCGCCCGCGGAAACGATCTACCGCCTGGCATCGGCGACGGAGCGTTGGCCGGAGTATCTGCCCCACTACCGTTACGTCCGGTTGCTCGAGCGGCACGGCCAGGCCAAGGTGGTGGCCATGTCGGCCTGGCGGGATTTCATCCCGGTATCCTGGGTCGCGGAACAGACGAACGACCCGGAGCGTCCCACCATCCGGTTCCGGCACATTCGCGGCTGGACGCGCGGGATGGAGGTGGAGTGGCGCTTCGAACCCATCGCGACGGGCACGCGGGTGACCATCGAGCATCATCTCGCGTTCAAGTTTCCCGTTGCCGCCGATTGGCTGGGCGAACATCTCATCGGAGGATATTTCATCGACGACGTGGCCGGGAAGACGCTCGCACGCATGAAGGCGCTCGCCGAAGGCGCGGCGTGAACGGAACGGCCCCCAAGACGCACCGCGTAGCCGTGACGGGCATAGGCGTGCTCTCGCCGCTGGGCATCGGTCTCGAGACCTTGTGGGCCGGCGTGCTGGCCAAACGCAGCGCGGTGCGCACGATCGATCGCTTCGACCCCGCGCCGTTCGACTCGCACGTCGCAGCCCAACTCGACGGCTTCGATCCCGCCGACTTTCTGGCGCCCAAGCGCGTGCGCTGGACGGATCGCTACGCACAGTTCGCGTTGGCCTCCGCGCATCTCGCGCTCGCCGACGCCAAGCTCGATCTCAGCGAGCGCGGCGACGACTCCGGCGTCTACATCGGCTCGGCTCTCGGCGGCCTCTCCTATGCGGAGGAACAGCACGATCGTTTCCTGGCGAACGGCATACGCGCGGTGCGTCCGTTGCTGGCCATCGCGGTGTTCGGCGGCGCCGGCACCACGCAGGTCGCGATCGAGTTCGGCTTGCGCGGACCCAACGTGGCCAACGCCAACTCGTGCGCGGCGGGCACCGTCGCCATCGGCGAAGCGTTTCGTGCGATCGCGCGCGGCGAAGTGCGCGTGGCCCTGGCCGGCGGCGCAGAGGCGCCGCTCTCACCGCTGGTCTTCGGTTCGTTTGCGATCATTCGCGCGATGTCGACGCGCAACGACGATCCGGCGCACGCCAGCCGCCCGTTCGATCGCGACCGCGACGGCTTCGTCATGGCCGAAGGTTCGGCCGTGCTCGTGCTCGAGCGGTACGAGGACGCGTTGGCGCGCGACGCGCGCATCTACGGCGAGGTCGCGGGTTTCGGCCTCACCGCCGACGCGCACCACATGACCGCGCCGTTGCCCGAGGGCAAGAGTTCGTCGCGCGCGATGTGCGCGGCGATTGCCGAAGCCGGGCTCGTGCCGGACGAGATCGAGTTGATCGACGCGCACGGCTCGTCGAGCCCGCTCAACGACGCGACCGAGACGCGCGCGATCCATTCGACCTTCGGCGCCGCGGCCACGCGCATTCCGGTGATGGCCAGCAAGGGAAATCACGGCCACGCGCTCGGCGCGAGCGGCGCGTGGGAGGCCGCCCTGACGTTGCTCGCGATGGAACGCCGCACGCTGCCGCCGCTGGCCAACATCGAGAATGTGGAGCCGGCCTGTGACCTCGACCTGGTTTTGGAGACGCGTTCGTGCAGCCCGCGCATCGCGCTCTCCAATTCGACGGGATTCGGCGGCATCAACGCGGCGCTCGTGTTACGCGCGGCGGACGCCTGATGCTCCCGGTTCGCGTCGTCGATGCCGCCAAGACCTATGCGAGCGAGGGCGACGAGCCGGTTCGCGCGCTGGCCGGCGTGTCGTTTTCCGTTGCGGCCGGCGAGATGGTTGCGCTCGTGGGCCCGAGCGGCTGCGGCAAGAGCACCTTGCTCAACCTGATCGGCTGCATCGACTTGCCCAGTTCGGGCACGGTGGAAGTGGACGGCCGCGCGACCTCGCAATTGAACGACGACGCCCTGACGGCCCTGCGCCGCGACCGCGTCGGCACGGTCTTTCAATTCTTCAACCTCTTACCGTCGCTGAGCATCGCGGAGAACGTCGCGTTGCCGCTGGTGCTGCAGAAGCGGCCGCGCAGGGAAGTGGCCCAACGCGTGGCCGAGGCGTTGGCGGGCGTGGGCATCGGCGCGAAGGCCGACGCGTTTCCTGCGCAGATCTCCGGCGGGCAGGCGCAGCGTGCGGCGGTGGCGCGGGCGACGGTGCACCGGCCGGCGATCGTGCTCGCCGACGAACCGACGGGCAATCTCGATTCCGTCAGCGGTGCCGGCGTGCTCGAACTCTTGCGCGGCTTGGCCGCGAGCGGACAGGCGATCCTGATGGCGACGCATTCGGCCGAGGCGGCCGCGGCCTGCGATCGCACGATTCGCATGCAAGACGGCCTGATCGTTTCCTGAAGCGGTGCTCTTTCAAGCCTTAGTCCTCGGGCATTTGCGTTCGAACGGCCTGCGTTCGGCGGTCACCCTGATCGCCGTGGCGCTCGGCGTGGCGATCGCGGTGGCGATCGATCTGGCCAACGCCACCGCGGTCGCATCCTTTGCCTCGAGCGTCAACGTGGTCGCGAGCAACGTCAACCTGCAAGTGCTCGGCGTGGGCAGCGGCTTCGACGAACGCACCCTGTTGCGCGTGCGCTCGATTCCGGGCGTCAACGACGCGGCGCCCATCCTCGAAGATTCGATCGCCGTCGGCGTGCGTCGCGGCGACCCGCTCTCGGGTGAAATCTTGCGCGTCCTCGGCGTGGATTTGCTGCACCCCTTGCCGCGCGACGCGGAGGTGCGCGACGAACTGCCGGGTGCCTTTTCGCCGCTGGGTACGGGCCCCGATCCGTACTCGCTGATCGACGGTCGCGGCGCGATCGTTTCGGCGCGCGTCGCCGCGCGTTACCATCTGCGCGCCGGCTCGACCTTTCGCGCGCTTTCGGGTGACCGGCTCGTGGCGCTGCGCGTCGCCGCCGTGCTGCCGCCGGCGCTGGCGGGCATCGACTCGAGCGTGGTCTTCGTGGACATCGTGACCGCGCAGGAGTTGTTCGGCAAGGTGGGACGCCTCGACCGCATCGATCTGCAGGTCGATCCGGCGACGCTCGCCGCGGTGCAAGCGCGCGTCGCGGCCGTGTTGCCGCACGGCGTGCGCGCGATCGAACCGAAGGTGCGCACCTCGGAGATCAGGCGCATGCTGCGCAGCTTCCAACTGAATCTGGCCGCGCTCTCCTACATCGCGTTGCTGGTCGGCGCGTATCTCATCTACAACACGGTGGCCATTTCGGTCGTGCAGCGCCGCCCCGAGATCGGCACGTTGCGCGCCCTGGGCGCCACGCGCGCGCAGGTGTTCCGTACGTTTCTCGCGGAGGGCGCGCTGTTCGGCGTAGGCGGTTCGTTGCTGGGCGTATTGCTGGGGGCGTTTCTCGCGCAGTTCTCCGTCGGCGCGGTGGCCCGAACGGTGGACACGCTCTACGTCGGCACGCACGCCGATCGCGTCGTGTACGATCCGCTCGTGCTGCTGCAAGGCTTCGCGATCGGTCTCGTGCTCGCGACGCTATCGGCCGTTGCTCCGGCGTTCGACGCTTCGGGCACGCCGCCGGCCATTGCGATGCGCTCGCAAGGCTTCGAGCGCCGCGTGGCGCGCGGCGGCGCGTGGGTCGCGCTCGCGGGCGCAGCGTTTCTCGTTGCCGGTTTGATCGCGAGCCGCTTTCCCGCGATCGACGGCATCCCGGTCTTGGGCTATGCGGCGGGTTTTGCATTCATCGTCGGCGCGTCGCTGTGCGTGCCGCTGGCGATAGCGGGCACGGCGCGGCTGGCCGCGTCGCTGGCCGGCTCGCTCGCGCCGGCCGCGCGCCTGGCCGCGGCGAATCTGGGCGGCTCGCCGCGTCGCGCGAGCGTCGCGGTCGCCTCGCTGATGGTCGCGATCGGCATGATGGTCGCCGTGGCCATACTGATCGGCTCGTTCCGCACGACGGTCGTGGCCTGGGCCGACGAGACGCTGCGCGCGGATCTCTTCGTGCGCCCCTTGGGCCTGGCCGATGCTTCGTACGACGCGCGCTTCTCGCCGCGCGTCGTGGCGCGCATCGCGGCCGTGCCGGGCGTCGCTGCGGTCGATACGTTTCGCGCGGTGTCGCTGCCCTTTCGCGGCTCGCTCACCACCCTCGGAGCGGCCGACTTCCGCACGTTTGCCCAGCGCAACAAACTCCGTCTGTTGGCGGGCGCGGATGCCCAGACGATCGCACGCACGGTTCCGGGCACGCTCGGCGCCGTGGTCAGCGAACCGTTCGCTACGCGCTTCGGCGCGCGCATCGGCGACGCGATTCCGCTCGACACGCCGAGCGGTCGGGTGAACCTGCGCATCGTTTCGATCTACAACGATTACTCGAGCGACGCGGGCGTGATCATCGTCGACCGGGGCACCTTTACGCGACTCTACCACGACGACTCGGTGAACTCGATCGCGGTGTACGCGCGTCCGGGCACCGACTTGGCCGATTTGCGCTCGCACATCCTGCGCGCGGTGGCGCCCTTGCAAGTGGACGTGGCCACGACGCGCGAATTGCGCGCGCTCGTGATCTCGATCTTCAATCGTACCTTTGCGATCACGTACGCGCTCTACGTGATCTCGATTGCGATCGCGGTGCTCGGCGTCGTCACCACGCTGTTCGCGCTCGTACTCGAGCGACGTCGCGATATCGGGCTGCTCCGCTATCTGGGTCTGCGCACGCGCGACGTGCGACGCATGGTGTTGTGGGAAGCGGCCTTCATCGGCGGCCTCGGCGGGGCGTTCGGAATCGCCCTCGGCCTGCTGCTCGCGCTTCTGCTGATCTTCGTCATCAACCGCCAGGCCTTCGGCTGGCTGATCGAGTTGCACATGCCCTACGATTTCCTGGCCGAGTCGTTCGTGCTCGTGATCGTCGCCGCGTTGCTCGCGGGTCTCTTTCCGGCACGAGTCGCGGCGCGCATCCGCACGGCCGAAGCGGTGCGCAGCGAATGAGCGCGCGAACGTTCGCCGCGCGTCTATGCGCCGCGCTTTTGGCCGCGGTCGTCGCGCTCGGATCCGGCGCCCGCGCGCAAGAGCGCGGCTGGACGATCGCCACCGCACCGTACGCGTTCGTCTTCCCGCGCGATCACGCGGCGCATCCCGGCTACCAAAGCGAGTGGTGGTATTACACCGGCCACCTGCGCGCGCCGGGCGGCCGCACCTTCGGGTACGAGTTGACGTTCTTCCGCTTCGGGCTGCGGCCCGGCGATCCGCCGCTTCGCGCGGGCTCCAGCCGTTGGCGCGGCGACCAGCTCTATCCGGCGCACTTCGCGATCACCGACGAGCAGGGTCAGCAATTCTTCTATACCGAGCGCTTCGCACGCGAGGCGCTCGGCATGGGCGGCGCGTCGTCGCAGCGCCTGTCGGTGCACGCGGGCGACTGGTCGCTCGAAGGCGTGCCTTTGGCCGACCCGCGGTTGGAACGCATGCGCCTGCGCGCTGCAGACGGCGGCAACGCCCTGGACTTGGTGCAGACGCCCGTCAAGCCGCCGGCCATCCACGGCTTTGGCGGCATCTCGCGCAAGGCCGGTTGCGCCTCGTGCGCTTCTCACTACTATTCGTACACCAGGCTCTCCACCCGAGGCACGCTGACCTACGGCGGCGTTCGCTACGCGGTCGAGGGCATCTCGTGGATGGACCATGAGTACGGAACCAGCGAATTACAGGCCGATCAGGCCGGCTGGGATTGGTTCTCGCTGCAACTCGACGACGGTCGCGAGCTGATGCTCTATTTGCTGCGCCGCAAGGACGGCAGCGTGACCCCGGAATCGAGCGGCAGCCTGATCGAGCGTGACGGGCGCGTGCGGCACCTGCCGCTCGCCGCATTCGAGGTGACGGTGCCCTTCGGAGCGCATTGGCGGAGTCCGCATACCGGCGCGAAATATCCGAGCCGTTGGCGCGTGCACATCCCCGAGGCGGGGTTGGACTTGCGCCTGACGCCCACGGTCGCCGATCAGGAGTTGGCTTCGACCACGGGCGGCGTCTCGTATTGGGAAGGTGCGGTAACCGTGAAGGATGCGCGGAATGCCCCCGTGGGCACGGGATATGTCGAACTGACGGGCTACGCCGGGACGGTGTCGCTATGAAGTTCGAGGGCGTCGACCTGCCGCCCGAAGCGGCGCTGGCCGAGCGCTACGCCGCCATCGACGCGCGCTTGGAACGGGCAGATACGCCGCAGGCGCGGCGCGCGGTATTCGGCGACTGGGACGCCCTGCGGCGCGAATGGAAGAGCGGCGCGAACGTCACCCGTTTGCGCTTCTCGCAAAACACGCGCGAGCGCGAGTGCCGCTCCGCGCAAGTCGAACTCGAGCGGCGCGTGCCCGTCGTGACCGCAGCCGACGCGCGCATCAAACGGCGACTGCTCGCTCCCGATGCCCGCGGTCCGCTGCAAGACGAGTTGGGCGGCCATGCCTTCGCACTCTGGAACGCCGACCTCGGCGCCTACGACGACGCGATTGCGGCCGACCTCGTGCGCGAGTCGGCGCTCACCCGCGAATACACCGAACTATTGGCGGACGCGAGCGTCGAATTCGCGGGCCGGGAGCGCACGCTCTCCGACCTCGGGCCGTATCGCCAGTCGGCCGAGCGCGATACGCGCCATGCCGCGGAACGCGCGCGCTGGAGCATCTTCACCGAGCGTCGCGAGCGGCTCGACGACATCTTCGGCCGATTGGTCGCCGTTCGCGACGGCATGGCCCGGCGTTTGGGCGACGACGGGTTCATGGCGCTGGGCTACCGGCGCATGCACCGCGTCGATTACGGCCCGGGCGACGTCGCCCGGTATCGCGACGAGGTCGCCCGTGTCGTCGTGCCGTTGGTGGGCCGCTTGGTGCGCCGCTTGGGCGCCGAAGCCGGCTTCGACCGGGTGCGTTTCTGGGACGAGGCCGTGCTGGCCACGCCGCACGCGCTGACGCCGCGCGGCGACCGTCACTGGATCGTGGAGCGCGCGGTCGAGGCGTTGGGCGCGCTCGATCCGAGCCTCGGGCGCTTCGGGCGGGAACTGGTCGAGCGCGACTTGCTCGACGTAGAGAGCCGTCCGGGCAAAGCGTTCGGTGCCTATTGCACCACGGTGCCCGCGGCCCGGGCGCCGTTCGTCTTCGCCAACTTCGACGGTACGCGCGCCGACGTGAAGACGCTGATGCACGAACTCGGTCACGCGTTTCAGAGCTGGAACAGCTTGGATAAGCCGGTCGTGGACTATTTGAACCCGACCTACGAGTCCGCGGAAATCCACTCGATGTCGCTCGAGTACCTGTCGTGGCCCGAGATGGAGCGGTTCTTCGGCGACGACGCCGGCGCGTACCGCCGCGAACACCTCATCGACGCCTTACTCTTCTTGCCCTATGGCGTCGCCGTGGACCATTTCCAGCACCTCGTCTACGCCCACCCGGGCGCGACGCCGGCGGAGCGTCACGCGATGTGGCAAGAAGTGGAGCGCCGCTATTTGCCTTGGCGCGATTACGGCGACCTCGAGCACCCTGCGCTCGGCGGCCTGTGGCAAGAGAAACGGCATATCTACACCGCGCCTTTTTACTACATCGACTACACCCTCGCGCTGTGCTGCGCGCTCCAATTCTGGGTGCGCGCGGAACGCGACCGGGCCGAAGCCATGGACGCGTACGTCGCGCTGTGCCGGAGGGGCGGTGAGGCCGCCTTCGGCGAGCTGGTCCGCGGCGCGGGACTGCTCTCGCCGTTCAGCGCCGGGGCCCTCGAGCGCGTGGTCGAGGCCGCGACTTCGGCTTTGGCCTGAGGCTTCCGGCAGGGAGCGGCTCGCGTTGCCCCCAACGCCCCGGAACCTGCATAGTCCTTCGCTCAGCCTCGTCCATCGCAGTAAGGGGAAAAGTGTGAATACACGACTTCGCCTCATGCCGTTAGCCGCAGTGGCTCTCGGTTTGGGTCTGGGAAGCACGGCGTACGCCGCCGCCTCGCCGCCGTCGTTCGGTACCGTCCGCGACCTCGGCGTCGCAAACGCATCCACCCGGGTCGGCATCGCATTGGTGCTGAATTATCGCAACGAATTACAGCTGGATCAACTCCTCGACGAGCAGTCCGACGATTCGTCGCCGCTCTTCCATAAGTTCCTCACGCAGCAGCAGTTCGTCAATTACTTCTCGCCCGCGCCGAGCGATTACGCGCGCGTCATCGCGTCGTTGCAGCGCGCCGGTTTCACCGTAACGCAGACGTGGGGCAATCGCACCGTCGTCGACGCGTCCGCGCCGGCGCCCGTTGCGGCTCGCTACTTCGGCACCGAGATCCACAACGTGCAGCAGGCGGGCTTGAAGAAGTATCTCAACGTTCGTCCCGCCACGATCCCGGCCGACATCGCCGACGTCACGGCGGGCGTCGTCGGCCTGAGCAGCGTGCAGGTCTTCCATCCGGATTACAAGTTCTTGCCGCCCGGCGCGCCGCGGCCGGCGAGCGGCTTCGGCGAGCTGGATAAGAACGGGAACCCGCTCAAAGGTCCCGACGGCGGCTACGGTCCGCAGGTGTACATCAACTCGTACGATCTGCCGGCGGCCAACGGCACGACGGGGACCGGCCACGCAACCGGTGTCGCCGGCGACGCCGACTTCCTCGATTCCGACCTCGCGGCATACCTCGCGTACTTCGGCGTGAACCGCACCGGGCCGGCGACGACGCGCGTGCTGGTCGACGGTGGCCCACCCGGCGGCAATCAGGCTCCGGACTCGGTCGAGACCGCGCTCGATGTCGAGACGGTCGTCTCGCTCGCGCCCGGCACCGCGCTCTACGTGTACGAGACGAAGGAAAGCGATACGCTCGAGTATTTCATCGACCTCTACAACAAGGTCGTGAGCGACAACCTCGTCGACACGCTCAACACGAGCTACAGCGAATGCGAAACCGCTTTCGAACCGAAGTTCCCGAAGCTCGCCGAAAAGGTCGAGAAGCAGGGTTCGGCCGAGGGCATCACTTTCCACGCCTCGGCGGGCGACGACGGCAACTACACCTACGGTTGTGACAACAAGATCAGCGTCGGCACGCCGACCGACACGCAACACAACATCTCCGTCGGCGGCACGATCCTCGACATCAATTCCAACGGCGACGAGACCAGCGAAGTCGCCTGGAACGACTCGAGCGGTGCGACCGGCGGCGGCGTATCGTCGGTGATCAAGCTCCCGGCGTGGCAGAAGAAGGTCGCCAACATCATCACCGGCGGTCGCAATTTGCCCGACATCTCCTACGACGCGAGCCCCTACACGGGCGAGTCGTGGTACTACAACGGCGGCTGGGACGGCCCGATCGGCGGCACCTCGCTCTCGTCGCCGATCTTCGGCGCATCGTTGACCGAGATCAACCAGTTGCACAACTCGCGCTCGGGCTATTTGAACCCCGTGCTTTACAAGGCGTGGGGCAAGAAAGGCTACGGCTCGGGGTCGGATCTGTACTTCCGCGACATCACGCAGGGCAGCGATCCGCCGTACAAGGCGCAAGTTGGATACGACCAGATGACCGGCATCGGCGCCGGTCTGGCGACCAACCTGAGCGGCATCCTGCCGTAACCTCCAAGAGCCGCGCTATCGCGCCGAAGGAGCTCCCGAGCAGTCGGGGGCTCCTTTCATTTTGGCCCGGGGTCGCTTCAGGCGGCCTCCGCCATGGCCGTGCGTTGCTCGGGGCCGGGCGTCATGGCCTCGAGCGAGCAATCGACGCAGCGCGCCAGGAGCGTGAAGGCCGCTTCGAACGGTTCGTCGTGGATGCGGTCGCAGTCGGGGCAGTGGTAGAGCGTCATCATGCCCCCAGTATGACGCGGGGGTGTGCCATACGTATGGCACACCGGGAACGAGGCGCCCAAAAGAATCGGCATCCGAGCGCCGTCGGAATGCGTACCAAAGCATGCGCGCGCAAATTGCTTCCACGCTTTTCATGTCGAGGAGACCTGAACATGCTTCGCAACACGTCCGCGCTCGGCGCGGCTCTCGTGCTTTCCACGTTGGCGCTCGCCGTCGCGCCGCAGCCGGCTCAGTCCGCAAAGCTGCATACGCATGCGAGTTCCGACGCCGAGGTCCGCGTGGTGCACGGTTCGCCCGATGCGGGCCCCGTAACCGTCGCCGTCAACGGCTCCAACGTGCTCACCAACTTCCTGTACGGCACGGTGACCGGATACATCTCGCTCCCGGCGGGAACGTATTCGGTCACGGTCACGACCGCCGGGGGCGCCGCGCTCAACGCCAGCTTCACGCTCGCGGCGGGCACGTACTATTCGGTGGTTGCGACCGGCGAACTCTCGCCGGCAGCCAATCCCGGCACGCCCAACATCGCGCTGACCGCATACGTCGACAAGCCGTTCTCGAGCGGCTCGGCGATCAACTTCCACCACGCCGCGCCGGTGACGGGCAACTCGGGCGTGCCCTTCGGATACGCTTTGCTCTCAGATTTCTCCAACAAGAAACTCGGCGAGGAGACCTTCGGCAAGGAGAGCGGTCCGGTCGCGCTGCCGTCTTCCACCAAGGGCACGCCCTTGGAGATTTTCGCGGTAAGCGATAAGGACTTCACGCTGGTTCCCAATCAGATCGCGCCGGCCGATTTCGACGACGAACTGCCCTCGAAGGCGGGAGCCGATCTCTCGGTCTTCGCCGTCGACGGTCCGGGCGCGGCCGCCGACCCAACCGTCTCGGGCACCGATGTGGTGCGCTTGATCGGCGCCTTCGATAAGGCCGGAACCTAGCCCAAGCTCGCGTAGCGAGGGGGCCGGTCGTCCGGCGAATGCAGGGCTCCGGACGACCGGCTCTTTATCGCAGCCGCACGGGAAACGGTGAGGGTTCGCCTAACTCGTGCGGGTGCGCCGCGAAATGTCTTTCTCTCTCGGGCTGGCCGTCTTGGCGGGCTGCGGCGGTGGCG
>PLFC01000135.1:0-14040 GCA_003136655.1 Vulcanimicrobiota bacterium | reverse complement strand
AAGCCGTTCCCCGGCGCGGATACGGTGAGCAATCCGAATTCCGGCGAGCCGACGCCGCACAACCATTTGGGCCAGCCGGTGACGATGACCACCGGGCTGCTCGAAGATTGCTATTCGCCCGCGCACGACCACCCGCAGGCGGTGGGTGAAATCAACGGCGGCCAAATGAACGGCTTCGATCTGGAAATCGTCGGCAGGGATTCGTGCGCGCCGCCCGGCACGCCGCCGCCCGACTTCCCGTATCGCTACGCGCTGGAGAGCGAGGTCGATCCCTATTGGCAGATTGCGGAGAAATACGTGCTCGCCGACCGGATGTTCGAGCCGTGGGCGGCGGCGAGTTTCAGCGGGCACCTCTTTTCCATTGCCGGCCAAACTGCGGGCACGATCGACAATCCGGGACAGACGCCGTGGGGCTGCGATTCGCCGCAGAGCAACAGCGTGCCGGTCGTCGACGATCAGGGCAATCAGGCCTCGAGCGTCTATCCGTGCTTCAGCATGCCGACGTTGGCCACCCAACTCGACGCGCGTCACGTCTCGTGGCGCTATTACGCTGCGTCGAGCAACGACTACGGGTATCTGTGGTCGACGTTCGATGCGATCAGCCAGGTGCGCGAGGGATCCGAGTGGAGCACGAACGTGATCACGCCGCCCGCGCAGTTTCTGACCGACGTGCAGAACGGCACCCTGGCCGCCTTCACCTGGCTCACGCCGACGCTCGACGACTCCGACCATCCCGTGTCGGCCGACAATCTCGGACCGAGTTGGGTGGCGACGGTGGTCAACACCGTGGGCACCAGCAAATTTTGGAATTCGACCGCGATCTTCATCATGTGGGATGACTGGGGCGGCTGGTACGATCACGTTCCGCCGCCGACGGAATCGGTCGACGGCTTGGGTATTCGCGTGCCCCTGATCGTGGTCTCGGCCTACGCGCGCAACGGTTACGTATCGCACGTCCAGCACACCAGCGGCAGCGTGCTCCACTTTGCCGAAGAGGTTCTCGGCCTGCCGAGTTTGGGCAGGGAGGACGCGCTCAGCGACGACCTCGCCGATGCCTTCAACTTCGCCCAGAGTCCGACGGTCTTTACGCCGTTCTCCGTGCCCCACCAGCCCCAGGCTCGACGTGCCGCGGCCACCGGGCGACGGCTTCCGGGCGTTGCGCCCGATGACTAGGCCCCGTAGGGCTTGGGCTGAGGAACGGTAACCGGGCTTACCGCCGCATCCCGCCGCGCCGTGGTAGCGTTCTACCAGATGATGAACGTACGCCGCTTCGCCCCGTTGCTCGCCGCCCTGCTCTTGCTCCCCTCGGCGGCGCCCGCCGCACCCGCGCCGCACCTCGAGAAGGCGGTTCTCGCCGGCGGTTGTTTTTGGGGCATGGAGGCCGTCTTCGAGCGCCTGCACGGCGTGCGCGACGTGGTTGCGGGCTTCTCCGGCGGTGCGAAACTCACCGCGCACTATGAGGTCGTCAGCACGGGCATGACCGGCCACGCGGAGTCCGTCGAGATCACCTACGATCCCGCGCAGATATCGTACGCGAAGATCCTGGACGTGTACTTTACGGTCGCGCACGATCCGACGCAACTCAATCATCAGGGCGCCGATGAGGGCACCCAGTACCGTTCGGAGATCTTCTACATCGGCGACGCGCAGAAGAAGACCGCCGAGGCGACGATTCGCGACCTGGAGGCACGTCACGCGTTCCCCGCACCGATCGTGACGAAGGTCGAAGCGTTTCAAGCCTTCTATCCAGCCGAGGCGTATCACCAACATTACGCCGACCGTCATCCCGACGATCCGTACATTGCGACCGTCGACGAGCCCAAGCTCGCAGCCCTACGCGAAAAGTTTCCCGACCTGATCGCCAAGTCGCACTGACGTTATCTCAGCGCAGGCTGCGCTCGGCCCGCGTCGTGCTCGCTTTGGTGGGCCACCACCAGGGTTCGGACTGCGGTTCGTCCTGCACGCCCGCGATCACGAACGCGACCGTCAACGCCCCGAGCGCCCAATACTCGGGGCGCAGCGGCAAGTGCGTTCCGGCGACCGCGGCGTAGCCGGCCAGCGCAAAATACACGAGGGTGAACCACCAGCCCGCCGCAGTCCAACGCGACCGCGCGTCGAGTACGGAGATGCTCTTGAGCGAGAGTACGGCGCCGGCCGCGCAGACGGCCACCCAGGCGACGAGCGCGACGTTCATATCTGTTCGACCCGCGAGATCTCGGGACACACCGCGGTTACGCGTTGTTCGATCGCGAGTTTGAGCGTGGCATTGACCATCGCGCAGCCGCCGCAGGCTCCGACCATCTGCACGTAGGCGACGCCGGCCTCGACCTTGACGAGCCAGACGTCGCCGCCGTCGGCCCGAATGCCCGGCCGCACCTCGTCGAGCGCCGCCTCGACGCGGTCGCGCAGCGCCGTCCCGTCCTGGCTCATTACCTCGCTCACGCCATGCTCGACCGCATCGGACACCGGTTAGATGCGCCAAGCAAGCGCGGCGGCGTAGCCCAACACCCCGTTGAGTCCGACCAGAAAGAAAAAGACGACGCCGCGCGCGGCCAAACCGGCGTCGGCGTAGGGATCGAGCCCCGCGGCACTGCGCCCGAAGGCCCGCCCGAGGTCGATGCCCGGCGGCAAGCTGAGGGCCTGGAGCAGGCCGACGGTGGCCGGTGCCCCGGCGGCGAGCGCGAGGCCCACGCCGGCGAAGGAGGCCAGCACCGCCGCCGAGCCCCAGCCGCGCAAGATCGCCCTGCCGCGGCGCACCAGGAGGTTGCGCTTACCGGAGGCCGCGTCGACCGACGTATCGGGCGCTTCCACGCACAGCATCATCGCGAACATGGCCGCAGCGCCCGGCAGCGTGCTCGCCAGCAGGCGCGGGCCGGCCGCCGTCCCTTGGGCCAGACAGGCCGCGAGCGGTACGAGCACCGCGACGACGAGCGCGGTGTCGAGTTCGCCCAGCCCGCGGGCCAACAGGCGCAGGGGCGGGGCCGAGTAGGCCCAGGCGAGCGCGGCGACGGCCAGGAGCGTCGCACCGGCCGCGATGCGCCCGTTTGCGACCAGCACGGCGGTCGCGGCGAGGCCCGCTGCCAGCGAGGCGAGCGACGCGCGCAGCGCGACCACGGGTGCGAGCGATCCGTCGACCAACGTTCCGCTGCCGCCGGAAAACGGCGTCCTGCGGGCGCGCGCGTCGGCCTCGCGATCGAAGAAGTCGTTGGCGTAGTGCGTCATCAACTGGAAGGCGCCGACCGCGCCTTGCGTCCAGGCCCAATCGCTCCACTCGATGCGTCCGCCGCGTTCGTATGCGGCGACCAGCGTGCCGAGCGCCACGCCGAGCAAGCCGCCCGCCAAGAATTTCAGGCGCGATAAGCGGACGAATGCCGCCAGTGCCTCGCGCACTACCAGTATCGCAGGGCTGCGGCGAACAGCGCGTCGAGTGCATCGGCGCCGGTCGCGCGCGGCGCGTTGGCCAACAGACGTTGCTGCGGCAGCGTGCCCTCGCGCAGCGCGGGCACGTCGCGCTCCGCGAAGCCGACGTCGCCGAGCCCGTTGGGCATGGCGGTCGCGCGCATCAACGCTTCCAAACGTTCGCCGAGCACGTCGCCGGCCTCGCCCGGCGTGGCGTCGCGCACGTCGGCGCCGAGCAATTCCGCCGCGCGCAGATGGCGCTCGGGGCTCGTTTCGGCGGTGAAGCGCACGACCGACGGCGTGTTGACGATGACGGCCATGCCGTGCGGCACCAGCGGCTCGTGTCCCGGATATTCCGGGGCATGATACGCCCGTGCGAGGCCGGCGACCGCATAGGCCATCGCGTGCGGCACCTGCACGCCCGCGTTTCCGAAACCGATGCCGGCGAGCGTTGCGGCATACATCATGCGCTCCCGCGCTTCGCCGTCGTCCGGGTCGCTCACGGCGCGCACGACGTATGCGCCGAGAATGCGCAGCGCCTCGACGCAGGCCAGATCGCTGAACGGGTTCGCGCCTTGCGACATCGGGCGCTGCGCCGGCGAGGCCGGCCGCGCGCGACGCACGTAGGGCAGCGCCGTGTAACTTTCGAGCGCGTGCGAGAGCACGTCGAAGCCGCTGCAGGCCACCACCGTGCGCGGCAGCGTGCGCGTGCACTCGGGATCGACGACGGCGAGGTCGGGCCGCAAGCGCCGCGAAGCGATGCCGGTCTTTGCGTGGATTTCGAGATAATCGAAGATTGCGATGCCGGTCACTTCGCTGCCGGTTCCCGACGTCGTGGGGCACGCGATGTGCGGACGCAACGGGCCCGGGACGGGTTTGCCCGCGCCCGCCGGCGCGTTCACATAGGCTGCGAAATCGTCGGGATACGTCGCGTAGAGATTGGCCGCTTTGGCGGTGTCGATCGTCGAGCCGCCGCCGACCGACACGTAGCCGTCGAAACGTCCGTCGCGCGCGAATGCGGCGGCCTCGCGAAACGAGGCGTCGGTCGGTTCGACCTTGCTGCGATCGTAGAGCGTCGTGTCGATTCCGGCGGAGCGCAGCGACGCGAGCGCGAGTGCGACCGGCTCCAGTCGCGCAACGCGTTCGTCGCTGAAGAGCGCGACCCGGGTCATGCCCAGTTCCTTTGCGGCCGGGCCTACCTCGCGCAGTGCGCCGCTGCCGTAGACCACCCGCGCCGCATCCACCTGAAACGCCGTCTCGCCGCCGTCGACGAACGGATAACCCTGGCAACACAGCATGCGGCCCGCTTCGGCGGAGGTGCCGTCGCGCCCGCCCGCGTACGGCGTGGCATGCTGCTTGGCGCGATCGACGTCGGAACGAATTCGATTCACCTGATCGTCGTCGAGCTGGATCCGCGCTTCGGCACCTCGCGCACGATCCTCAAAGCCCGCGAGATGGTGCGTCTGGGCGGCGGAGCGGCCCTTTCGCGCGGACATCTGAGCAAGAAGGCGCTGCAACGCGGCGTCTCGGCGATCGCCAGATTCGTCGAGGCGGCGCGCGCCGCCGGCGCCGCCGACGTGCGCGCGGTCGCAACGTCGGCCGTGCGCGAGGCGAGCAATCGCGACGAGTTTCTCGCTGCGGTGCGCGCGACCAGCGGCCTCGGCGTGGAGGTGCTCTCCGCCGACGAAGAAGCCCGGCTGATCCACCTCGGCGTCAGTCGCGGTTATCCCATCGGCGACCGCACCGCCTGCATCTTCGACATCGGCGGCGGCTCCACCGAATTCGTGATCGGCGACGCGCACCGGCCCTACTATTTGCGCAGCGTCAAACTCGGCAGCCTGCGCCTGTACGACGAGTTCTTGGCCAACGAATCGAGCGAACAACTCGGTTACCGCGCCTTGCAGCGGCACGTGCGGGAGACGCTACAGAGCACGATCGATCAGCTGCGCGACTATCGCTTCGATCTGCTGATCGGCACCTCGGGCACGGTGATGGGTCTGGCCGCGCTCGATGCGGCCAAAGCCGGTACGCCGGGTCAACGCGCGCACGGGTACGTGCTCAAGCTCGCGCGCCTACGCGCGCTGCAGCGCGAAATGCGCGCGCTCGATCCCGCGGAGCGGCGCAAGATGCCGGGCATGAACCCGCGCCGCAGCGACATCATCGTGGCCGGCAACGCGATCGTCATGGGCATCCTCGAAGCGCTGGGACGCGAGGAGTTGATCGTTTGCGAGCGCGCGCTGCGCGAAGGCATCGTGGTCGATTACATCGAGCGGAATCTGGCCGTCGCGCGCAAGCTGGGCGACGAACGCACGCGGCGCTTCGACGAGGCGCACGCGCTGGCTTCGCGCTTCGGCGCCGACGACGTGCACGGCGCACACGTCGGCGGCCTCGCGCTCGAACTCTTCGACGGGCTCTCCGACCTCCACGGCTTGGAGCCGGCCGAGCGCGACGTGTTGTTCGCCGCGGCGATCCTGCACGACGTCGGTCGGGCCATCTCCGCGAGCGCGCACCACAAGCACTCGGCGTACATCGTGCGCAATGCCGGGCTGCCCGGCTGGCGGCCGGACGAGATCGCCACGATCGCCGCGCTCGTGCGTTATCACCGCAAAGCCTTACCCAAGCCGGCGCATGCCGAATGGGTCGCGGCTTCGCCCGACGTGCGCCGCAAGATGCTGATGTTGGGCGGGCTCTTGCGCATCGCCGACGGACTCGACCGGCGCCATCTCGGGCTCGTCGGCTCGCTCGCCGCGCGCTACGAACCCGACGGGGTGACGATCCGCGTCCGCGCGCAGCAGGACGTGACGCCGGAACTCGAGGGCGCCGCGTTCAAGGCGGACATGTTCGAGCGCGCGTTCGCGCTGCGTCCGCGCTTCGAAGTGGAACCGGCGGGCCCTTACGCCTCCGACTTCGGCGAGAGCGAGCCGAGCGCGGAGGAGATCGATGCGGCCAGCCTTTCGGGATAACCGCCGTCTTCGCTCCAGAGCGTGGACAGCTTCGCGAGCGCGTCTTCGCGTCTGAGGGCGGCGGTGGCGCGGCACGCGGCGAGCCCGGCCGAGCGCGGATCGTCCCGCCCCATGTGCTTGCCGAGGTGCGCGTAGGTTCGCGCGAACGCGTCGGCGTCGGCGATCGTGCCCAACCGGTCTTGCAACGCGCCCAGCGCGTCGAGCGCTTGGGCTCCGGCCGGTCCGAGGAGCGAGTCGAAGAATTCCAGTGCATAGCGCAGCGCCTTCAAGCGCTTGCGGAGCGCGTGAACGGCTTCGGCCCCGCCCGCAGGAAACGCCTTCGCAGCCTGGTGCGTGACCGAGCGGAAACGTTTGCGCAGCGTGCGCCGCACGAATTTGGGCAGCGTGCCGCCGCCTTCCGCAGCGTCGGCCAGCGCTTCGAGCCCTTCGCGGTCGAACTGCGAGAGTTCGATCGCAAAGCGCGCCAGCGCGGCGCGTCGCGCGGCGACGAGCGCCTCGATCGCGGCCGCTATGCCGCTCGTCTCGGCCGCCGTCGCTCCGCCGAGCGCGCCGCGCAGTTCGCCCAGATGCACGTCCGCGTCGCGCACCTCCCCGAGCCGCCGGGCCAAGCGCCGCAGCGACCGTCGCTGGTGTGCGGCACCGTCCGCCGGAAGCAAGCGCGCGAAGAGGGCGAGCGCGGTGCGCAGGCGGCGGAGCGCGACGCGCATGTCGTGCGTGGCGCGCACGTCCTGTTCGAAGAGAACGGCCGGCGATTCGCGAATGGCGGCGGCCAAGAGAGGCCGAATGACGGCACGAGCTGCTTCGGCCGGCGTCGTTTCGAGCGTCAATCCTTCGTAGCGGGGTGCCTTGGCCATGTCCCTCCTTGCCCGGACCCGCAGAAGTAGTGTATCTTGTCGGCGTGCCCGGTCCGCTCATGCAGCCGGGGAGGGGATATGTTGGTAACGCAGGCTCCGCCAGGGACGAAGAAGATTCTGATCGTCGACGATGAGTCGGCGATTTTACAGACGCTCCGCTTCAATCTCGAACGCAACGGCTACGTGGTGGCCACGGCGGGCGACGGCCGCTCGGCGGTGGCGCTAGCGGCGAGCGAGCGCCCCGACCTGATCGTCATGGACATCATGTTGCCCGTGCTCGACGGGGTCGAAGCGTGCCGTGAGATCCGCAAGACCAGCGGCGTTCCGATCATCATGCTCACCGCGAAGGATCAGGAAATCGACAAGGTCTTGGCGCTCGAACTCGGCGCCGACGACTACGTCACCAAGCCCTTCGCGCTGCACGAGTTCATGGCCCGGATCAAGGCCCGGCTGCGGCGTGCCGGCGGCCCGGTGGAAAACGTCAACGGCGACGCGCTGGAAGTGGGCGAGATCGTGCTCGACCCTTCGCGTCAATCACTGCTCGTGCGGGGCAAGCAGGTCGCGCTCGCGCCGAAGGAGTTCAGCCTGCTCCACGTGCTCATGGAGAATCGCGGCCGGGTCGTGACGCGCCAGTCGCTGCTCGACAAAGTCTGGGGCTACGATTTCGAGGGCGAGCATCAGACCATCAGCGTTCACGTGCGCTGGCTGCGCGANNAAGATCGAGGTCGACGCCAACAAGCCGCGGCATATCATGACCGTGCGCAGCCGCGGCTACATGTTCAAGGAATAGCGACGTGATTGCCGGCGACCTGCTCGCGGTCGCCGCGGCCGTTGCCGCCGGGCTCGGCGGATTTTTGATCGGCCGCACGCGCGGGCGCCCGGCCGAGGGGGCCGAGACGGCCGCCGGCGTGGCGACCGATAGCCGGTCTTCGCTGCGATTCGAGCAACTGATTCGCGAGATCGGCGTGGGCATCGTGACGGTCGATTCGCGAGGACGCATCGAGGCACTCAATCCGGTGGCCTCGGAGATCTTCGAGATGCCGGTGCAGCGGGCCATCGGACGCAGCATGATCGAAGCCGTTCCGTCGTTCGAGTTGGATCGCCGGGTGCGCGAGGCGCTCGCCGGGCGGGCGTCGCGCGGCCAGGTGCCGATCAACGTCCGCCAGACGCCGCGCATGTTGACCGTGACCGTGTTGCCCGCCGAGGGCGCCGACGGCGCCTTGGTCATCGCGATCGACGACACGCGGCTGCACGAGCTGGAACAGACGCGGCGCGACTTCGTCTCCAGCGTGTCGCACGAGTTGCGCACGCCGCTCTCTTCGATCAATTTGATGATCGAAACGATTTTGGCCACCGACCTCGACGAAGAAGCCCTGCGCATGTTCTTGCCCCGCGTCAAGCAAGAAGTGGACCGGATGATTCATCTCGTGCAGGATCTGCTCGACCTGGCCCGCTCCGAAGCCGGCCGCCTGCGCCTGCGCACCGAAGAACTCGATCTCTCGGCGGTGGCCGGAAATATCCTGAAGACCTTCGAGCCGCGGGCCGCGCAACTCGGCGTGCGGCTGGAACTCGACGCGCTGCCCGCCCGTCTCGAGGGCGACGCCGACCGGCTGGCTCAGGTTATGGTGAATTTGGTGGATAACGCGCTGCGCCACACGCCCGCCGGCGGCTCGGTCGGCGTCGACGTGCGGCAGATCGAGGGCGCCGCGACGCTGACCGTACGCGACACGGGAATCGGCATCCCGTTCGGCGACCTGCCCCACGTGTTCGAGCGCTTCTACGTGGTCGATCGCTCGCGCGCCCGCGACTCGTCCGGGACGGGTCTAGGGCTCTCGATCGTGAAGCAAATCGTCGAGGCGCACGGCGGCACCGTCGTCGCCGATTCCGAACTCGGCTTCGGCGCCTCGTTTACGTGCGTGTTTCCGGCGGCGCGTTCGAGCGTCGCCGCCCGGCCCTGAGGGAGTTGCCGATGATCCTGCGCGCCTGCGCTTCGCTCACGCTCTGCTCGCTGCTGCTCGCACCGCGCGGCGCCGGCGCCGATCAGGTGACCCTGACCGCGGCGGGCTCGACCGCCCTCTTGCCCTTGATCAAGTCCTCGGCCGAACTCTACGCGTTGCGCCGCCCGCAAACGCAGATCACCGTCACCGGCGGCGGCTCCCGGGCCGGCGTTGCGCAGGCGGCGGCGGGTACGGTCGACTTGGGTCTCTCCGACACCGCAGCGACGGGGTATCCCAACCTCGTCGACCACCACCTCTGCGTCGTGGGCTATGTGGTCGTGGCCAATCCCGGCATCGGCGTCACGAACCTGACCAAGGCGCAGTTGCGCGACATCTTCGCGGGCAAGGTGACCAACTGGAAAGAGCTGGGCGGCGCCGACGTCAAGGTCGTGCCCATCGAGCGGCCCGCCGGATCGGGCACGCGGCTGGTCTTCGACGCGGCGATCATGGGTCAGGCAAAGGCCCCCGACGCGAGTTCGGTCGAGGACGTCACCTCCTCGCTGCTCGGCGACGTCCGCACGATTCCCGGCGCGATTTCCTACGCCGCATTTCCGGGCCTGAAGAAATATCAGGACGACGCGTTTGCTCCGGTCGAGGGCGTCGTCGAGCTGTCGATCGACGGCGCGCCGCCCACCGAGGAGGCCATCGGCAACGGTTCCTATCCGCTCTGGTCCTTCGAACACGTCTACACCAACGGTCCCCCGAGCCGCGAAGCCTCACGTTTCCTCGCCGTCGCTCAGACCAACGTCGACGCGATTCACGCCCTGGGCTTCATTCCGATCCGCGCGCTCACCATTCCTGAGAAACGTTAAGGCACCCTTAACCTATCGTTAAGCCGGGCTTATGCTCGGGTTGCGAACATCGTGCTCGTTGTCATTCGTCGGTTCGTACTCGTTCTAGGAGGTCGTTCATGTCCAGGACCGCGCTCGCGGCCCTTTTGCTCGGTGCGGCGCTGGCCGCGCCCGCCGTCGCCTCGGCCGATACGTCGCTCACCGCGGCCGGTTCGACGGCGCTGCTGCCGCTCGTCAAAGCCTCCGCGGAGGCATATCAAAACCAGCACAACGATCTGAAGATCAGCGTCACGGGCGGCGGGTCGCGCGTGGGCATCACGCAGGTCGCGGCCAAGGCCGTGGACCTCGGCATGTCGGACATCCTGGCCAAGGGCTATCCGGATCTGGTCGACCATCGCGTGTGCGTGGTGGGCTTCTCGGTCTTGACGCACCCGGGCATCAACGTCAAGAACGTCAGCAAGAAGCAGCTCCAGGATATCTTCGCGGGTAAGATCACGAATTGGAAAGACGTCGGCGGCGCCGACGTTAAGATCGTCGTCATCAACCGGCCGCGCAGTTCCGGCACCCGCGCCGTCTTCACGCAGACGATCATGGGCGACGTGCCGGTGAGCGAAACCGGCTTGACCGAAGATGCCACGGGCACGGTGATCACCGCCGTGCGCACCACGCCGGGCGCGATTTCGTATGCGGCATTCTCGGGCACGAAGAAGTTCGAAGGCGGCCATTACACGACCGTCGAGGGCATCGCCGAACTCTCGATCGACAACGTCGCCCCGAGCGAAGAGAACGTGCAGACCGGCAAGTATCCGATCTGGTCCTACGAGCACATCTACACCAACGGCGTGGCCAACAAGGACGAGTCCCGCTTCCTCGCCTTCATCCAGAGCAATAGCGCGATCATTCACCAACTCGGTTACATCCTGTTCCGCGACATGAAGGTCAACGAGACCGACCGCTGAGCATCGCCGAGTACAACCGATGACGAACGTGCGCGCCGCCGGTAAGGCCCATCGCACCGAGCGACTCGCGCTGATCGTGCTGCGCGGCGCCAGCGGTTTCTTCATCGTTTCGATCGCACTCTTGATCGGTTACCTGGCGGTGGAGGGCACCAAGCTCTTCACCGTCGACCACAAGAGCATCTTCGAGTTTCTCTTCTCGCCGACGTTCGCACCCGATCAGGGCCACATCGGTGCGCTGGCCTTCATCCTCGGCTCGCTCTTCGTGACCGCTTTCGCGATTGCGGTCGGCGGGCCGTTCGGCGTCGCGGTCGGGGTCTTCTTCGCCGAACTCGCGCCCAAGCGCGTCGCTTCGGCGATGAAGCCCGCCATCGAAGTGCTCGTCGGCATCCCGTCGGTCGTATACGGCTGGCTCGGATTGACCTTGCTCGTGCCGCTCATTCGCAACACGACGGGTTCGACCGGCTTCGGCCTGCTCGCGGCGGGCATCGTGCTCTCGCTGATGATTCTGCCCACCGTCGTATCGCTGTCGGAAGACGCGATGCGGGTGGTGCCCGACTCCTTGCGTGAGGGTTCGCTCGCGCTCGGGGCTACGCGCTGGGAAACGATTTGGCGCGTGCTCTTGCCGGCCGCGAGCAGCGGCATCGGCGTCGCGGTGATCCTGGGGATCGCGCGCGCGATCGGCGAAACGCTGGCGATTCAACTCGTGCTGGGCAACGCGCCGGTCATTCCGGCGGGCTTGCTCAGCCCGGCTTCGGCGCTGACGTCCGAGATCGTCATGGACATGGGCGGCGCCGCGCAAGGCTCGCTCTTGCAGCACTCGCTCTTCTCGATGGCCTTTCTCTTGTTGCTGATCGCGATGGGTCTGATCGTGCTGGTCAAGCTCGTCGCCAGGAAGGCGGCGTAGCGGTGGCTCAAGCCGTAGCGGTGAGCGAGACCCGCGAACGCAAGGCCGCAAACAGCGCGCGCGGCCGGCGGGCCGTCGACCGCTTGGCGACGGGCGCCCTGTGGGCGATGGCGCTGTTCGTCGTGCTCTTGCTGGCGCTCTTCGTCTGCTACATGTTCTATCTCGGCGCGGGTTCCATCTCGTGGCACTTTCTGACCGGACTGCCCAGCGAATTGACCGCCGGCGGCGGCGTGGGTCCGGAGATCTTCAACTCGTTCTACATCCTGATCCTGACGCTGCTCATGACGGTGCCGATCGCCCTCGCGGCGGGCATCTTCTTGCAAGAATATTCGCGCACGGGCTTGTTCCGCGAAACCGTGCAGTTCAGCGCGGAGTCGCTGGCCACCGTGCCCTCGATCGTCATGGGCCTCTTCGGATTGCTCGTCTTCGTGCAGACGCTGCGCTGGGGTTTCTCGGCGCTGGCCGGCGCCGTGACCCTGACGCTCTTGAACCTGCCCGCGCTCATGCGCGTCACGCAAGAGGCCCTGGCCGGCGTGCCCGCGACCTATCGCGAAGCGTCGATGGCCCTGGGCGGCACGAAGTGGCAGACGATCGTGCGCGCCGTCTTGCCCAGCGCCGTGGGACCGATGACCACCGGCATCGTGCTGATCTCGGGACGCATTTTCGGCGAGACCGCCGCGTTGATCTACACCGCGGGTACGAGCGTCGCGCACGGCAATGGCGCGTACGATTTCAACCCGTTCCACACCGCCGAGACGCTCGCCGTGCACCTCTGGTACACCCATTCCGAAGCGCTGATTCCCGACGTCGATCGGATAGGAAACGGCTCGGCCTTGGTGCTACTCGTGATGGTCTTGATCTTCAACGTGGTCGCCCGGGTCGTCGGCCGCCAATTGACCGTCAGACTCACCGGAAAGGGCTAACGGAGTGCAGGTAACCGTGCCGACCGAGAAACGCAGCCTCGATAAGATGAAGATCGAGGACATGAACGTGTATTACGGCGCGTTCCAAGCGATCAAACACGGTTCGCTCGACGTGCCGGAAAATAAGGTCATGGCCCTGATCGGGCCCTCGGGCTGCGGCAAGTCGACGTTCTTACGTGCGCTCAACCGCATGCACGACTTGACGCCCGGTGCGCGCGTGACCGGCAAAATCACGCTCGACGGCCAAGACATCTACGCCGACGACGTCGACCCCGTCACCGTGCGGCACCGCATCGGCATGGTCTTCCAGCGGCCCAATCCGTTCCCGAAGTCGATCTTCGAGAACGTGGTCTACGGCCCGAAGATTCACGGCGAGAACAATCAAAAGAAACTCATGGAAATCTGCGAGCGCAGCCTGCGCTCGGCGGCGCTCTGGGACGAAGTGAAAGACCGGCTCAACCGCTCCGCACTCGACCTCTCGGGCGGTCAGCAGCAGCGCCTGTGCATCGCACGCGTGCTCGCGGTCGAGCCCGAAGTGATCCTCATGGACGAGCCGGCCTCGGCGCTCGACCCGATCGCGACCTCCAAGATCGAGGATCTGATCGGCGAGTTGAAGCGGGAGTACACGGTAATCATCGTGACCCACTCCATGCAGCAGGCGGCACGCATTTCCGACTTCACCACGTTCTTTCTGCTGGGCGAATTGATCGAGGTCGGCACCACCTCCGAAATCTTCACGCGCCCCAAGGACAAGCGGACCGAAGACTACATCACCGGCCGCTACGGTTAGGAGCGTCGGGAACCGGGGTAGCGGGCCGCCCGGCGCGAAGCGCTCGGCATATGGCGACTCAGACGCTTCGCGACGTTTTGGACCGGCCGGTGCCCCGCGAGATGGCGGCGCTGGTGAAGACCTCGGCCGGCCCCGGCCTCGAGAAGAAGACGGTACCGGTTCCCTCGCTGGGCCCCTCCGACGTGCTGATCCGCGTCCGTAAGGCGGGCATCTGCGGCACCGACAACCATATCTACACGTGGGACCAGTGGGCGCAGCGGCGAGTCGTGCCGCCGCTCATCGTGGGTCACGAATTCATGGGCGTGGTGGCGGCGGTCGGCGAGGCGGTCAACTCGGTCAGCGTCGGCGACCGGGTCTCCGCCGAGGGGCACATCTCGTGCGGACTCTGCTTGATGTGCCGCACCGGCGAAGCGCACATCTGCGAGCGCGTGAAGATCATCGGCGTCGACATCGACGGCGC
>PLFC01000129.1 GCA_003136655.1 Vulcanimicrobiota bacterium | reverse complement strand
AGCCTCGGCGGAGCGCTTTGGCGAGCCGCTTGCGCACGGGGATGAAGACGCGCATTGCCTCGGCCTTGCGCGCGTCGAGGCTCGGCTGGAGGCCGGGGCGCGACGGGCGCAAGCCGAGCGCGCGCAGGTAGTGGTTGCAGGCGCGCGTTCGCCCGCGCGCGCGCGTCGCATCGGTCTCGAAGGAGAAGACGTACGAGATCGTGCGGCTGCGCGTTTCGACCCAATGCGGGCAGTTCTGCGGCTGATGCATGCCCTTCCCTTCGGCCAAATCGAACACGTACTCGTAGCCGGAGTCGCGACCCGCGAGGTCGACCTGGCCGATGCTCACGATGCCCATGCGGTAAAACCGTTCGAGTTCCGGTTCGGTCAGCGCGGCGGGCGCATAGATGTGATAGATTTTCTCGCCTTCGATTTGGAAGAAGAACGAAATCTCGGGATCGAAGTGGAAAGGCGTTACCGCGCCGCCCGAACTGATCAGGATCGAGGATTCCAAACGGACGATGCGCTCGCCGCGGAGACCGCCGCGTAACTCGACGACCTGCTTGAAGAGCGCCTGCAAGAGATCGGCAAACCCGCCGTCGTAGAGCTCGGGACGCTTGAGCAGGATGCGTTGATTGCTCGTCGCCAAGCGGTCGAAGGCTTCGAGCGGCGAGTACGTGCCGTGCGCTGCTGCATAGAATCTGGTACCCGGCGCGTTGTCGCCGGAGGCGACGAAATAATCCCGTTCGTAACGCTCGGCGAGCGCGCGCAACGCCTCGAAGGCGAGCAAATCGAGCCCGCTGAGATCGTGCTCGTAACCGAAGGGCAGGCGGTCGAAATCGCGCGCGAAGGTCTGCGGGTCGACGCTCATGCCCGAGCGCCGGAGGCCGGCGAGAGTCGTCATACTGCCCGCGTGCCGGGCGGGGTCTTCGCGAAGTAAAAACCCGAGTACGCATCGATCGTGTACTTCGGCAGAAACGGAATCTCGCAATGCACGTCGGGCGAGCGCCAGGCATCGATGAGGCGATAACCGAGCGCTTCGACATCGGCGATCAGCTCGGCGCGATTGAAGAGCTTGTACGGGCACATCGCGGTGCCCATGTTGTGCAGCGTCCACGTCGAGGGTGCGTCGTGCGCGGGCACTTTGCTCAACACGAGGTGCGCGGGCAGCGCGGGCAGTTCGCGCAAGCGTTCGAACGGAGCGTCGATGAAATGCAACGCGCCCGCTGCGAGCAGCACGTCGGCGCGGGCCAGCTCGTCGAGCGCCGAGGTGAAGCGGAGGCCCGGCGCGCGCTCGCGACGCGCGGTCTCGCGGCCCAGGTCGACCACCGCGGGAACGTCGTTGACCAGCCAGTCCATCGACTCGGGATACGTGAGATACTTCCGAAAAGCGAAGTACTTGAGCCCGACGTTGCCGCCCCAGTCGAAGACGCGCGTGCAGCCGGGCAAAAGCCGCGAGAGCCAGTAGATGACCGGGTAGTCGCTCGGATAGATCTCGAGCCACTCGCCGATCACGCGCTGCGCCGATTCGGGGTTATCGTAGCCGGCATTGCGTCCCCTCGGGATCGCCGCTTGCGCGGCGGCGAAGTCGGGAAACGAGCCGTGGAAGAGCCGGGTGTGGCGGCCGCTCGCGACGTTGAAGTACCGGCGATATGCGCCCGCGACGGCGCTGCCCAGCAGCGGGAGGCGTCCGGCTTCCCAGATCGTGCTGCGCAGCCAACGGTTCTGGGTCAGCATCGCACGGTCGCGCGTTCGGCGGAGAGCGCGGCGGCGCAGATGGTCGAGATGCTTTCGAGCACCGCCGCTTCCGATTCGTGCGGAAAGAAGTGACCGCCCTGAAAGTCGACGTGCGCGTAACTTCGACCGGTATAGGAGCGCCATTCGGCGGTCTGCTGCGGCGTGACGATGGGATCGCACGTGCCGCCGAACGTGACCAGGGGCGCATCGACCAGCACCGACGGCGCGTTGCGCCAGCTCTGCGCGAGCCGCAGGTCGTCGCGCAGAGCGGGTTCGAGCGCGGCGCGAAAGGCGGCGTCTTCGAGCACGATCGCGGGCGTAGCGTTCAGCGCCGCGACCCAGCGCCAGAGTTGCGCGCTCGGCGCGTCCCAGGCGACGCCGGGTTCGACGGCGAGGTGCGGCGCACGGCAGCCGGAGACGATCAGCGTGCGCGGCAGGCGCAGCCCGCGCGTCTGCGCGGCGCGCGCGAACTCGTAGGCCAGCATGCCGCCGAAGCTGTGACCGTAGAGCACGTAGGGCAGGTCGAGGCGCGACGAGAGTTCGTCGACGAGATCGTCCACGACTGCGCCCCAATCGTCGTAACCCGGCTCGCCCCAACGCGACTCCCGGCCGGGCATGCGCACGCCGACGAGTTCGACGCGTTCGGGCAAGGCCGAGGGCCACGCGCGAAATATCGCCGGACCGCCGCCCGCGTAGGGAAAGCAGAAGAGGCGCAAGCGCGCGCGCGGGTCGGGCGCGGGTTCGTAGAACCAGGCTCTCACGAGCGGCCCCCGCGCAGTAACGATTTCGCGAGGGACGCGCTGCGAAAGGCTGCAACCTTCAGCCCGTCGCGCAACGGCGAGACGCCGGGCGCGGCGGGCTTGAGCCCGGCTCTGCGCAGCCGCCGATTCACTTTGTACACCGCGCTCGGCCGGGCGGCGGAACGCAAGTTGAAGTTGAGGCTGAGCCCGATCGAGAGCGCAGCGCCGTTTTGCGCCCAATGCGGCGCGTGGATCGGCATGTGCACGCCCTTGCCCGGGCGCAGCGCGTAGACCGCGGCGCGCGCCTGCCGTTCGCTCTTGTAGTTCGCGCCGTCCCAGTCGCCGGCATAGAAGGCTTCCAGCTCCTCGTCGGCCAGCACGCTCTTGTCGCTCGGATCGAAGACGTGGAGCGCTTTCTCGCCGCGGATTTGCAACAGAAAGTTGGCCTCGGCGTCGATGTGATACGAGGTCACGCGATGCGGCGAACTGATCACGAGCGTGGCTCGCGCGATCGCCACGTCGTCGCGCAGCGCGTCACCGGCTTGAGCGGTCACGTCGTCGATGATGCGCCGGAAAACGTGGCCGCACTCGGGGTCCAACTCGCAATGCGACAGGAGCACGAGCGAGTCGGACTCGCCGATCGTCTCGAGCGTCTCTTGCAGCGTCATGCGCCCGTCGCCGACGTTCTTCCAGCCGTCGCCGACGCTGCTGCGCGCCGTGGAGAAGTAGGCGTGTTCGGCCAGGCGCCGCGACATCGCGACGAGGTTCGGCAGCGCGAAAACGTCCGACTCGCTCAACGCATGATCGAAGGCGAAACTCGTTCGATTGAAGTTCCTGACGAACTCCGGCCGTTGCTCCGAAACCAGCACGCTGGGCATGCGCAAATACTCCAGGACCGCGTCATCACGGTAGCCCGAAGCCCGGCGCCGCTCAATACCCGGAAATGGGGATTTCCCAAATGCGGCCCGTTTTGGGGATGCGGCCGCGGCGCCGGGGCCGGTAGAATGAGGAGTCTCAAGGTTACCGGCATATCAGGGAGGCTCGATTGCGGCTGGCTCCGTCGGCGCCGTTCGGTCAAGGTCCGCGGACGCGCTACGAACGCGATTCGACCGTCCAGGACGTCTTTGCCGCGCAGGCCGCGCGTTCGCCCGAGGCGCCCGCCGTGGCCGACGCTGCCGGTACCTGGACGTACGCGGAACTGGAGCGGCGCGCGAACCGGCTGGCGCGGCGGCTGCGAGCGTTCGGCGTCGCGCCCGGCGCACGCGTCGGCGTCGCTTTCGAGCGCTCCGCGCACCTTCCCGAAACGCTCTTGGCGATTCTCAAAGCGGGCGCAGCCTACGTGCCGCTCGACGTATCCTATCCCGGCGAGCGGCTGGCCTTCATGTGTGCGGATGCGGGAGTGTCGCTGGCGATCACGGCCGGATCCGCCGCCGACGGACTTCCCGACGCGCTCCCGCGTCTCGACCTTCGCGCCGACGCGGATGCCATCGCGGCACTCGACGACCGGCCCTTGTCGCCGGCCGGTTCCGCGGATGCGATCGCCTACGTCACCTACACGTCGGGTTCGACCGGACGGCCGAAGGGCGTTGCGGTCGAACACCGCGGCATCGTGCGGCTCGTGCGTGGTGCGGATTACGTCGACATCTCGCCGGCCGATGCGTTTCTGCACTTCGCCCCGCTGGCGTTCGATGCTTCGACCTTCGACATCTGGGCGCCGCTGCTCAACGGTGCGTTGCTCGCGATCCCACGGCCCGGGCTGCTGGCCATCGAGGAGCTGGTTGCCGCCATCGATCGCTTCGGCGTGACGACCCTCTTTCTGACCACGTCGATATTCGAGCGTTTGGTCGATGCGCAGGGCGCGCGTCCGCGCTCGCTGCGCACGGTGCTCACCGGCGGCGAGGTCGCCTCGCGCGAACACATGCTGCGCTTCCGCGCGGCGTATCCGCAGTGCCGTCTCGTTGCGGTGTATGGCCCGACCGAGAATACGACGTTCAGCACGTGGTGCGAGATCGGTGCGCTGCCGCCCGGCGAATCGGTGCCGATCGGGCGCGCGATCGCGAACTCGAGCGCGTACGTGCTCGACGAGCACCTCGAGCCCGTCGACCCGGGCGGTACCGGCGAACTCTGCGTCGGCGGCGACGGCGTTGCGCGCGGCTACGTCAATCAACCGGAATTGAGCGCGAGTCGTTTCGTTGCCGATCCGTTCAGCCGCGAGCCCGGCGCGCGCCTCTATCGCACGGGCGATCGCGCCCGCTATCGCTCCGATGGTTCGCTGGAATTCTTGGGACGCAGCGACGGCCAGGTCAAACTGCGTGGTTTTCGCGTCGAGTTGGGTGAGATCGAGACGGCGTTGCGCGCGCACCCCGGCGTGGCCGCGGCGGCCGTGGTCACGGCCGAGCGAGGCGGCGAAAAGGCGCTGCTGGCCTATGTGAAACTCGTGCCCGGCGCCCGCGCGCAACCCGGTGCGTTGCGCGAACATCTCGCGCGGAGGCTGCCCCCGTTCATGCTGCCGCACCAGCTCGAGGTCCTCGACGCGTTGCCCTTACGAGCCAGCGGCAAGATCGACCGAGAGCAACTCGCTGCGCGTAGCCTTGCTCCGCCGAACATCGTCGCGCTGCGACCGGGCGGCTCGACGCAGGATGCCGTCGCAACGCTGTGGCGCGGTCTGCTCGGAGCCGCCGGCCAAGCCGGACTCGACGTGAACTTCTTCGATGCGGGCGGCGACTCGCTCTCACTGCTGAGCCTGCATCGGCAACTGCAGGAACGGTTCGGCGTGAAGTTCGGCGTTACCGACCTCTTCACGCAGACGACCGTACGCAAACAGGCCGCGTTCGTCGAGCGCCTGCGCAACGCGCAAGCGTAGTCACTCGTGTGCTAGCGCAGCGCGTCTTCGACCGCGCGCGCGAGCGCGTCGACGTGCTCGCCGAGCGCTTCGACGTGTCCGCCGGCCATCGGGATGACGCGCACGCCGTGCGCGACTGCGCCCCAGGCGGCGCGCGGCACGCCCGAGCCGACGCGCTGATCGGCGCCCCAGATCAACGCCACCTCGCCCGCGTAGGGCCTGGGATGATAGGTCAGCGCGGCGACGACGTGCGCGAACGAGTTCTCCGTACGCGTTTCGCCGCGCCGCTTTTGGAACGGCTGCGGGTCGGCGGCGACGTCCGCACCGGTGCGGCGCTTGGCCAGCGCCGCTAATCGCTGCAGCACGAAGCCCAGCGTCGCGAACGGACCGCTCACCAGCGCCGCGTGGAGCCGCGCGAGGTTGTAAGAGAGGGCGGTGCGCAGCGCGGGCTCCAGAGCCGTGCTGCAGCCGAGCGCGCGCAAGACGGCGTCGAAGCCTGGCACCGCGCGGCTGGGCAGCGGCGATGCGTTGATCAGCACGACCCGTTCGACGCTCTCGCCTTCCGCGCGCAGCAGCCGGGCCAACTCGTACGCGACCAAGCCGCTCGCGCAGAAGCCGCCGATGCGATAAGGCCCATGCGCTTGTACGGCGCGCACGTAGGGCAGATAATCGCGCGCCATGGCTTCGACGTCGGTGAAGAGTTGCAAACCGGCGGTGCCGTGCGGCGCGACCGAATGAATCGGCTGCTCCGGTCCGAGCGCGGCGGCCATCCGGCGGCAATAGAGGCCGTTGGCGTACAAGTCGCTGTGCAAGAAGAAGAGCGGTGCGCGCGAGCCCCCGGCGTTGAGCGTTACGATCGGCGCCGCGGCGTCGGCGGCGGGCTGCGTGGAGCGCAACGCATCGATGTGGGCCGCCATCGCCGCGATGGTCGGTCGCTCCACGATCGCGCGCAGCGGCACGTCGATGCCGTACGAAGCTTTGATCCGCGCGACCAACCTCAGCGCGAGCAACGAGTGGAAGCCGTACGCGAAGATGTCGTCGCGGCAACCGAAGCCGCCGTGCTCGAGCAAGGCGGCGACGAAACCATGGACCTCGCGTTCGGTCGCGCTCCGGCCGTCGTCGAACGCGGGCAGCTCGGAGAGCCGTAGCGTCTGGTTCGCCGCGATCGCGCGTACGGTCTCAGCGAACGCGTCGATCAACGCCTTCACGGTTCCGGCTTCGAAGAGATCGGCGTTGTACTCGCACGAGAAACGCCAACCTTCGGGGCGCTCGACCATGAAGAAGCAGAGGTCGAAGAGCGCGCCTGCCGAGCGCGAGGGTAGGTCGACGAGCGCGAAACTGCCGTAATCGGCGTTGCTGACGAACGAGCGCTGGAAGACGAAATTGACCGAGAGCAACGCGTTGCGGCTCGGATCTCGTTTCGGGTTGACGAGTTCGACGACGGTTCCGATCGGCACGTGGCGCACGTCGAAGGCGTCAGCGATGGTGTCGCGCGCGCGCGCGAGCAAGTCGACGAACGGCGGATCGTCGCGCAGGTTCGTACGCAGCACGATCGTGTTGACGAAGGTGCCCACCAGCGGCTCGAGGTCCACCTCGTCGCGGCCCGCGACCTGCGTGCCGAGCGCGATGTCGGTCTCGCCGCCGGCCCGATGCAGCACCGCGAGCAGCGCGGCGTATGCGACCGCGAACAGCGTGCAGCCGCGCTCGCGAGCCAACGCCGCGAGCCGGGCGGTCACGGCCGTCTCGAGCAGCGCCGAAGCGATCTCGCCGTTCCAAGTTTGCCGCGCCGGGCGCGCTTTATCGAGCGCCAGTTCGAACTGCCGGTAACCGGCCAACGCGCTCGACAACTGCGCGCGTTCGGCCGCAAACGAGTGCGTGGCGAGCCATTCGTTGTGCGCGATCGCGTGCTCGCCGTAGGTGAGCCGCAGCGGCTCGAAGCGCGGCGCACGCTGTTCGAAGCGCGCCTTGCAGAACTCGCCCATCTCGGCGGCGAGAATGCCCATCGACCAGCCGTCGCACACCGCGTGGTGCGCCGTCACCATCAGGATCGAGACGCCCGGCCGTTGCCGCACGTGGATCACCCGGATCAGCGGCGCCGCGTCGAGCGAGAAGGGCGTCTGGGCTTCCAGCGCTGCGATGCGCTCGGCTTCGCGGGCCGATTCCGCGCCGGAGAGCAGCGTCAGATCGATCTCGCGAACCTGGAGCTCGATACGCGGCTCGACGAGCTGGACGGGCGCCCCGTCGATTTCGGAAAAGTACGTGCGCAGGCTCTCGTGGCGGGCGACGAGGGCGCGCCAGGCGTCTTGCAGGTCGCCACTGAGCACTTCGCCCTCGAGGCGCCAGCGCGCGAAGACGTTGCGCCCGGGACAGCCGGGCTGCAGGCGCTCCTGATAGAGAAAGTGCGCTTGCGCGTTGGAACACGGGTAGGCGCGGCGTCCGGCCCAATCGGTCCGCGCGATGGTCGCGGGGCCGAGGCCTCGGCCGGCCTTAGACTCGCGCATTGCCGGGGTGGGCCTGCGGCTCGCGTTTCTCGACGAAAATCGGCGTCCTCGATCCGGTAGGCCGGGGTTGGGCAACGTGCCTGCACCGAAGACCGGCCCAGGTGTTCTTAACGTTAGCGGCTCGGTCCGGGCGCGCACATCCCCTAGAATGGGTGATTTCTCAAGTCCGAAAACTTGACTATCCTTGAGAGCATCCCCGGGACCAGCAATTCACGCCTGAAGGAGAGCCGCGACCGGCATGTCCCTCTTTGCCAGCATCGCCGACCATCGCCGGCCGGACTCACTGGCCGCCCGTTTGCGGCGGCGTCGCCACGAGTTCTTCGCCGGGCTGCTGGCCCGCGTCGAGCGGCCGATCACGATCCTCGACGTGGGCGGCACCGTGGAGTTCTGGCGCGACATGCCCGTCCCGCAGGGCTCGACGAAGATCGTGGTGCTCAACGTGCGTCCGCAACTCGCACCCGGGCCGCATTTCGAGACGATCGTCGGCGACGCGCGGGATCTGCGCCAGTTCGCCAACGGCAGCATCGACGTGGTCTACTCGAATTCGGTGATCGAACACGTCGGATCGTTCGAGGATCAACGCCGGATGGCCGAGGAAGTGCGCCGCGTCGGCAAACGCTATTTCGTGCAGACGCCCAATAAGTTTTTCCCGATCGAGCCGCACTTCGTGGTGCCGGGCTACCAGTTCATGCCGCTCGACGTGCGCGCGTTCTTGCTCACCCGCTCGCGCCTGGGCTGGACGCCGCGTGAGAAAGACTGGCAGCGTGCCAAGGAGATCGCCGCGTCGGTTCGGCTGATGACGATCGACGAAGTCGTCAGGCTGTTTCCCGAAGCCGATCTCTATCACGAGCGCTTCGCCGGCCTGACGAAGAGCGTCGTAGCCTATCACGGCTGGTGAACTCGAGCGGATCCGCTGGACCGTTCGGCGTTGCCGCCTGCGCCCGGGGCCGGACCGGGTAGAGCACCGCGGTCACGAACACGACCCACTCGATCGTGTTGAAGCTGCGATAGTACGTTTCGGTGAAGCTGCCCAGGAAGAGATAGAGCAGGATGGCGAGCGGCCAGAGCGCGACGCGCTCGCTCTCGCGAAACGCGTAGACCAGACTCTGCCAAAACGCACAGAGCAGCACGAGCCCGAAGACGCTCAGGCCGACGTAGCCGCTGTCGAGCAAGATCTGCAAGAAGCTGTTGTGCGCGTGATACGGGCTCCAGCCGCCGGCCTCGACGACGTAGTAGCTGAGCGTGTCGAGACCTTCTTGCGAGCGAAAGAACGCATCGTAGCCGTAGCCCAGGATCGGCCGTTCGGAGATAGCCTGTTGCAGATAGGGCCAAAAATCGGTGCGTCCGGTCAGGTTCGATTCGCGGCCGAGCAGATCGAAGAGCGACTGCGGCGTGAGCCCGAAGGTCAGACAGGCCAAGGGCCCGAGCACGAGCGCGGCGACCGTGAGAATGCGCGCGGCGAGCCCGAAGCGTTTCGAGCGGCACGCCCAAATGGTGACGAGCAGGAGCGTTACGCCAGCGTACGCGCCGAGCGACGTGGCCGAGGCCGAACCCGCGAGCAAACCCATCGCCAAGACGAAGACGCCCGCGGTCAGCGCGCGCCGGCGGCCCAGTGCGTTGAAGAGCGTGAAGGGCAGCAGCAACACCCACAGGGCGCCGAAGCCCGCTTCGCCGAGCAGTCCGCGTTGCGGCGCTCCCGGCGCGCGTTCGCGGACGGCGGCGGGCGGCTTGGGTTTTGCGGGTTCGAAGAGCAGCACGAAGAGCGAGATCCCGGCGAGCGCCATCGCCGCGCCGAGGTTGTTCTTCTCCTGGAAGATGCCGGTCCAGGCGCCGCTGCCGAAATCCATGCGGCCATGCGCGGGCGCACCGAAGATGACCGCCACGCTCGCGACGCCCGCGACGCCGAAAGCGATGATCAGGATGTTGAGCAAGTCGCGCAGCGAGAAGCGGGCCACGATGTAATACCCGATGGCCGTAGTGCCGGCCAGTTCGATCGCCTTCTTGATGGTCGTCGTTTCGACCGACCAGAGGCTCGAGGCGAACATCAGCGCGAGAAAACCCAAGAGCGGGAGCGAACGCTTGAACAGCGTCACGGCTACGTCGCGCATCTGCCAGAGGCGGATGCCCGCGCCCAAATACATCAGCGTCCAAATCGTTTCGACCAGCGGCGAGCTTTCGGGCGCGTCGGCCGACTGATACTTGCCGATGAACGGAATCAGCATCGTGGCCAGCAGCGCGAGCGCCACGAACCACACCTCGGCGCTGCGCGGTAGGCTGAAGCCGCGGCGCGCGGCCGCGGCGTTAGCGCTCGAGTACGTCGTCACGGCGATATGCCTGACGGGTGTAGCCTGCGAGGCCGCACAGGGCTCCGAGGCCGAGGGCCAGGTCGCAGAGCGCGCGCACGATGCCCGCGCGGCCGCGCACGATGGCGAGCGGCGCGAGTTCGAGCGCGCCCAGACCCAGCCGGCCCAGCGCCTTGGCGGCGCGTAACGCCAGGCGCACGCGGCCGCCCTCGAGCCTGCGGTCGCACAACGCCAAGGTGTTGCCGCGCCGGAAGTGCAGGGCCACCACGTACGTGGCGCGCGTGCGTTCGGTTCCGATCGTCTCGCTCGCGACGGCGTGCGCCGCAAAGGCCATGCTTCCGCCGCGCGCGATCAACTGACGGAAGAAGAGCAAATCCTCGCCGCCCGCAAAGTTGAAGGCGGCGTCGAAATGCAGATCGAGGCGCGTCACGGCGGCGAGGTCGAGCAAACAGTTGCCGCTGTATCCGAAGCGGATGGGCGCGGCGTCGGGGTAGACGGGCAGGTCGAGAAAGCCGCCCGCGCGCAGCCAGCGCGGCGCGCCGGCGGGCAACACTTGCGGCACGGGACCGATGACCGCCGCGGCCCCGGTCTGCCTGCGCACGCGGAGCAATTCGCCGAGCCAGCGGGCTTGCGGCACCTCGTCGTCGTCGATCATGGCCAGCGCGTCGAAACGCTCGCGAGCGTAGGCGAGCGCGGCGTTGCGCACGGCGCAGAGGCCCGGTGCGGCGACGTGAACGTAGCGCAACGCGAACGGAAACCAGGTTTGCGCCGCGGCGACGAGGGCTTCGGCCGAAGGGCGGCGATCGTTGTCGAACACCGCGACCTCGAGCGCGCACCCGGCCGGCAGCGACTGCGCCGCGAGCGCGCGCAGCAACACCTCGAGGTGCGCCGGCCGGCGAAACGTCGGGACCGCGATGCACACGCGCGAGGCGCCGGACGACGCGAGGGCCGGCGGCACGAGGGTGTTGCGCTCAACCATAGAGCAAGTCCAAGCCGGCTTGCCGCAGCACGCGGTTCCAGGTGCGCTGCGCGAAGAGCCGGTACCCGGTTTGCAGCGTCTCGCGCGCGGGCGCCAGCACGTTGATGCCGCTCCGCGCGAAGAGCCAGGCCAGGCGGCCCTTTCCGCTCGCGGGCAGGCTCGCGACGTCGACCTCGGGCAGCATGCGCTTGGCGTGCCGGTTGAAGCCGTACATCAGGAAGCGGCAGTAAAGCGAGCGTCGCGCGTTTTGATGGAGACGCCGGTTCTGTTCGGGCGTGAGCATCGGCGCGACGTCGCCTGCAACCGAGAGTTCCTCATCGCGCGCGCGTTCGAAATCGCGCAGGATGCCGCGGCACTTGCCGCTGGTCGACTGCCGGTACACGACCAGACGCCGTCCGGTCGGCACCACCGGATACGCGCGGCTGGCGCGCAGGATGAACTCGTGATCCTCGTGGTAGCGGCCGGGGTTGAAATAGCCGATCGTCTCGAAGATACGCCGGTCGAAGAGGCAGAGACTCGGCATCAGGAAGTCTTCGCCGTCGAGCAAGACCTCGAGCGCGTTGCCCGTCACGGTCCGTGCCGGCGGCAGGTGGGCCAGGCGTCCCCGGTCGTCGACGGCGTAATACGAACTGTAGGCGATGGCGACCGGGTCGGGGGCGGCGCGCAGCACGCGCAATTCGCTCTCGATCTTGTCGGGAAACCAGCGGTCGTCGCTATCGAGGAAGGCGACGTATGCGCCGCGCGCTCGCGCCAGGGCCAGGTTGCGCGCGGCGGCGGTGCCCGCATTGGGCTGACGCAGCACGTGCAGGCGCGGATCCTCGATCGCGGCGAGCACCGCGAGGGTGCCGTCGGTCGAACCGTCGTCGACGACCAGCACTTCGAGGTTCGCGTGCGTCTGCTTCAAGGCGGAGAGCACCGCGCCGCGGACGATTCTTTCGCCCTGGTAGACCGGAATCACGACCGAGACCAGCGGGCTCACGAACCCGACCCGCCGTGCGCCGCCGCGCCGCGCAGGCCGAAGAGCGCACGCACTTCGCGAGTGTACATCACGAAGAAACTGGCCGCGTAGGTCAGCACGCCGGCGGCCACCGCCAGAGCGAGGCCCGCGGGCGTGGAGCGGCCCGGAACGAGTTCGACGACGACGATCATCGCAACCGTCGCCGCACCGATCTTGGCGAATGCATCGAGCGGCAGCGGCATGCGCACCACGCGCGCCGCCCAGTACATGCTCACCACGAGAGCGACGATCTCGGCGAGGAGGGTTGCCGTAACCGCGCCGATCGCGCCGAAGCGCGGGATGAAGGCGATGCTGAGCGCCACGGTCAGGGCGATGCGCACGATCGTCAAGATCGCGACGGGGCGCGTTTCGAGCGCTATTTCGAAGGCCTGCTCGAAGTAGTTCGCGCGCAGTCCGGAGACGAACATCACGGCGGCCGCCAGCGAGAGAATCGTGCCCGCACCGTTTTGGAACTTCGGTCCGAAGTAGAGATGCGAGATCGGCCCCGAGAGCGCGATCAAGCCCGCGGCCGAAGCCAAGCCGATGGCAAACACTAGTCGCGCGTTGTTGCGCAACTGATCCGCGAGCACGTCGCGCGTGGAGAGGTCGCGCGCGCGAAAGGCCAGCGGCTGCCCGGCGAGCGTGGCCGTGCCGATCAGCAGGCCGACGGTCTGTTGCGCGAAATCGGAGGCNNCGCTGAAACGTCGCCGAGAAGTAACTGAGCGAACCCGCACTCGAGGGCCAGCCGAAACGGATCAAACGCTTGAAGACGACGCCGCTGAACGAACCGCGCAGGGCCGGACTCCACAGCGCCAGCGCGCCGAACGCAGCGCAATTGCCCGCCGCGAAACCGCCGAGCAGCGCGTTGGCCTTGAAGCCCGCCGAGATCAGCAGCAACGATGCGCCGAGCGCCGCCGTCGCGCGCACGGCCTGCAGCACGCCGTACGCGATCAGTTTCAGGCGCGCTTGTAGCAGCGTGATGTTCAGTTCGAAGAAGCCGCTGGCCACCGCGGCCGCAGCCGTGAGCAGCACCGTCGACCAGGGCAGCGACGGGCTGTAGATGCGTAACGCGGCCACGACCGTGAGGCCCACGAGCAGCGCCGTGCCCGCGAACGACGCGGCCATCGTCGCGGCCAGATCGGGCTCGTCGCCGGCTTCGATCGCGGCCGTCATGCGCAGCGCGGCGACGCGCAGCCAGGAGAAGCCGGTCATGCCCACCAGAAACGAGGTGCTCAAGCAGAGCGCGTAGATGCCGAAACTGGCCGGGTCGAGCAGACGCGTGTAGAGCGCGATGCCGCCGAACGCGATCGCGGCCGGCAGCATGCGGCCCGCAAAGTAGATCGGCCAGAGTCTGAAAACTTGCATGACGCGGCGCTGCTTCTGCGATCGAGTGCTGCGACGCGGCGCTAGTCGACCGCGGGCGCGACCCGGCGCAGCAGCGAGGCGCCGCCGTCCCAGGCGCGCCGGATCTGCTCGATCCACGAGGGCGATGGAGAGCGTTGGGCGTCGGCGCCGGCGTTCTGCGGTGCGCCGCGCCGTTCGTACTCGTCGATGGCTTCGGGCGAAGCGGCCACGACGCCGAGCACGCGGCTGGCCGAGCGGTCGAGCATCAGCGAGGTCGATTCGTCGTCGATCGAGGGCGGCCGTCCGAGGCGTACCGAGAGCAGCACCGCGTCGACGGATTCGGCGAGGGCCATGGCCATTTCGCTCGTCAGCAGCGCGGCGCCGTCGATGATGGTGAACTCGTGCAGGGCGCGCATGTTCTCGACGAAGCGTTGCGTCGCATCGCGGAAGAGCGGCGTGCGCGTCGTCGCGGCCGGCACGTAGAGCGCCAAGTCGCCGTCGCCCTCGCCGCGGCCGGTGTTCGCGATGCGCACGTAGCTCGACGACTCGGTCGTGCCGTCGACGAGCGCGGTGCGCCGGCCCGCGCGCGCGAGGCAGTCGGCCAACGAGTACGCGGTCAGGCTCTTGCCGTCGCCGTCGCGCGCCGAGGTGACCAGGATGACGCTGCGCCCCGGAATCTCACGCTCGACGAACGCGCGCAGGAGCTGCACCTCGGAATGCGCGGAATCACCCGGCGGATTCCCGTGAACTGCGCCGCCGCTCATTTGGCGTTGCCCAACGTGGCGATGACCGGTTTGCCGTAGAGCGTCTCGATCTGGGCCACGCGACGCAGGCGCGGGTTCAAGCGATCCGCGAGCAGCGCGCTGCCGATCGAGACCACGACGATCAGGAAGGCCAAGATCAGCGAGAGCGTTCGCCTGCCGAGTCCGATCTGCGTCTCCGAATCGATCGCGCGGTCGACCACGACCACCGATCCGAGCGAGAGCGCGTCGGCGCGATTGGCCAGCGCCGTCGCGATGCGCGAGGAGATCGCGAGGTAGTTTTCCTTGGCGGCATCGCGTTCCAGGCGCAGCGTCGCGAGCGACGTGCCGGGCGGAACGTTCTTGCCGGCGTCGTCGCTGAACGCCGCGACGCGCGCGCGATCGGCGGCGACCACGGCTTCGGCCTTGCGCACTTCGGACTGTGCTGCGGCGAACGACGGACTCTCGACGTCGGGCGACTCGAGCGCGCGGCGTTCCTCGGCGGCGGCCGCCGCTTTGAGGTTTGCGACCTTGGCCTCGAGTGCCGCCATGCCGGGATAGCTGTCGCGATAGACCGCGCGGTCGCGCTCGAGCGTCGTTTCCTCGCTCGTTGCGGCGGCCACGAGGTTCTGATAGAGCCGGTCGTTTTGGAGCACGTCGCGGCGCGACGGCTGCGCACTCGCGGCGGCGTCGGCGCGCACCGCGTCGAGATGCGCCAGATCGCCCTGCAGCGTCGCTTCGGCGAGCTTGCGGTCGCGCTCCGGCGAATTGGTTTGGGGTACGGCGTTCACGCCGCCGGTATCCAAGTTGACCGACTTCGCGTCGCTCGAATCGAGGATGGCGCGGCCGCTCGGGCCCACCAGCCGGTCGATCGTTTTGATGCGTTCGTTCTGCTTGGCCAACTCGACGTTGAGCCCGGTCAGATCCTCGTCGAAGCGCGCCTTCGAGATCTCGCGATAGTAGCGGGTGAGTTCGTCGGCGACGGCATTGGCGATCTGGGCGGCGCGCGCGCCGTCGGTGTCGACGTACTGAATGCGCAAGATGCTCGACTTGAACGGCGGCGGCTTGGCCGTCACGTGGCGCTTGAGATCTTGCAGGGTCGTGTTGAGGTGCAGATCTTGGCGCACGCGTTCGAGCACGACCGTGCTGGTCGCGATCGAGGGCAAGTCGGGCGAAGAGAGCGTGGGATCGTCGCGGGTGTTGCCGTTGACCACGAGCACGTTCGCTCCGGCCAGATATTGGCGCGGCGCCAAGCGCACGTAGGCCGCCGAGGCCAGCAGCATGACCACGAAGACGCAGGCGACCAGGGGCAGATTGCGCCGGACCGACTCGTAGACGTCGGTCACGCGCGGCAGGCTCGACTTATCGTTGGTCAAGATTCACCTCGTTCCGAGCCCCCTTCTGCGCTGGAAAACGTAGCGCGAAAGCGGGGCGCGCAGCAATAGCCCAAACGGGGGCGATGGCGCCTGCCGGGGTGCTACGCCGCACCGGCCAAGCGCAGGGCCAGCGTCGTCGCGCGCCGGGCTACCTCCGGCTCCGTGCCGGTGTAGCCGGCGATCGAGAAGGCGACGTCGTCGGGCGGCATCGCGGCGACGAACGCCTCGACCTCCGAAGGCGGCAGCGGCTGCGGACCCCAGTAGGTATGGCACCAGGAGCGCTCGTCGATCCAGACGCCCGCGGCCTCCCGGCCGAGCACCTTGTCCACGTACAGGCCGTAGGCCAGGTACTCAGAGACCAGCCGCCCGCGCGCGAAGGCGACGTGCCAGGGTACGCCCGCCACCGCCTCGATGCGCGCGCAGACGTCGAGCACCAACGCCCGCTTCCAACTGATCACGTTGCCCACGTAGTCGTTCATGGGCAATTTTTCCGCGGGCACGTCGAGCAACCGGCAGACGTTGCGATGCCACTTGGCATGGTGCATGCCCGCGATGATGCCGCCAGGCTTGCGGTAAAGCCGTGTGAGGCCGTTGCGGGCGAAGAGCGCCGGGTCGACCGGGCGCACGAAGCGCACGTCGGAGTCGACGTTGAGCAAGAGCGGCGCGTCGATCGCGCGCGCCGCCGAGAGCTTGACCAATTGTTGGATCAGCCAGCCTTTGGCGGGCACCATCGCCGCCGTCGAAAACCACCAGCGTTTGGAGAACGGCAGCTTAGCGTAGCCTTTGGGGATCACGTCCTCCACGGCGACTACGACGGTGCGCCGCCCTTCGAGGGAACGAAAGAGCGCGAGGTCGCGAGCGTCGACGATCAGATAGTGTTTCGCCGGCTCCGGAATGAAGCGCAGGACGCTCTCGTTGAGGTCGCGACACAGCGCGAAGTCACGTGCGAAGCTGGGCGTGACCACCGCCAAGCCGGCGCCGGGCGCCTGGGCCGAGTTCACGTCGCAAACCAACGCTCGAGCAGGTCGCACGTTTCGATGTAGTCGCCCAGTACGAGCGCAGCGACCTCGATACCGGCGTTGCGCAGATCGCTCTGGCGCAAGCCGCGCGCGATGCTGAAATCGTCGATCGCTTCGAGCGAAGGATGTTCGGCGGCGTGGCCGTCGACGCGCACCACCGCGTGCAGCGGCGCCTGTTCGGCCCACGACGGCGCGCCCTCGACCAGCGCCGGATCGATCGCGTAAAATGCCACCACCTGGGGCGTGGAATACCAGGGGGATGCTTCGATCGCGCGCCGGTACCATACCGGAAACGAACCGATGCACGAACTATTGGCGTGCAAGACTTTCTTGAAGGCCTTGACCACGTACGTGTCGCCNNGTGACGCACGGTTCCCAATCGTCGCCGATCAGCGCCAGCGCGCGGCCGTCGCGTTCGGCGACCGCGGCACGCCAGACGTTGAAGTGACGCGCGTGCGCGAGTTCGGCCAGCAGCGAGGAGACGACCGCGCCCGCGACGCGCGGCAAGGCGCTCAGCCGTCCGAGGGATTTGCGGCTCGAGGGCGCCGTGCCGTACACCGACCAGAGGTTTGAATCGAAGCCGACGTTGATCTTCAGCGGCGGCTCCGCGTTCGACCACGTGCGGGGCACGTGCGCGAGCATGCGGTCGACGATGGCGAGCACGCTGGCGGGCCCGTTGATCGCGATGTCGGCATCGGCGATGTTGAGGCGCAGTTCGCCCAGTGCTGATGGGGGCTCGGTGTGCAACATCGTCATCGGATTTACGCGAAGGCCAGACGTTCTTCGACGAGCCAGCGCAGCGTGCGGCGCAGGCCGTCGTCGAGTGTGGTTGCGGGCGCCAAGCCGTGAGCGCGCGCTAGGGTGAGGTCGGGCCGGCGAACTTGCGGGTCGCCCGGACGCGCCGGCAAATACTCGGCGGCGAACGCCGTGCCGGTTACGCGGGCCACCGCGCGCGCGACGTCTTCGACCGTGCGCTCTTCGTCGCTGCCGATATTGATCGGTTGCAGTTCCGGCTGGGGCATCTCCATCAGGCGTCGCAGCATGCTCACCGCGTCGGCGACGTAGGTGAGCGAGCGCGTCTGTTTGCCGGTGCCGTGGATGGGCAGCGGCCTTCCGTTTTGCGCGGCGTGGAAGAGCTCGGGAATCAAGCGCCCGTCGGCCTCGTCCATGCGCGGGCCGTAGCAGTTGAAGAAGCGCGCGACGCGCGCGTCGAGCCCGCGCGCGCGCACGGCCGTGGCGACGGCGGCTTCGCCGAAACGTTTGCCTTCGTCGTAACAACTGCGCGGACCGATCGGGTCGACGTTGCCGAAGTAGCCTTCGGGCTGCGGGTGCACGAGCGGATCGCCGTAGATCTCGGAGGTGGAGGCGAAGAAGAAGCGAGCGCCCTCAGCCAGGGCCAGTTCGATCAGCGACATCGTGCCCAGGCCGTTGACTTCGAGCGTCTCCCAAGGATGCTCGCCATAGGCTTTCGGGCTCGCGGGCGAGGCCAGGTGGAAAATGCGTTCGAGCGGCGCCTTCGAAGCCTTGCGAATCAGGCCCGCGAGTTCGGACGGTGGCGCGACCACGTCGCCGTAGATGAAGGTCGCGCGGCCCGACGAGATCGCGTGCTCGAGGTTGCGGACGTGTCCGCTCGAGAGGTTGTCGACGATTACGACCGTGTGGCCGTCGTCGACCAGCGCGTCGACCAGATGACTGCCCAAGAAGCCGGCGCCGCCGGTGACCAGATGCAGCACCGTCTAGACCTCGACCGCCGCGGCCAGGGGATCGTGTTGCACCGGGCCGCGCATCGAGCGGCCCACGCCGCGATAGGTCAAGCCGGCCGCGGCGACGCGGCTCGAATCGAGCACGTTACGGCCGTCGACGACGACGCGCCGGCGTAAGTTTGACGCGTACGCGAGCGGGTCGATGCGCGCGAATTCGGGCCATTCGGTGAGCACGACCAGCGCGTCGGCGTCCGTGGCTTCGAGCGCCGAGGTAACCATCCGGCTGCCCAGCGGCAGCGGCGCCACGTGCACCGCAGGATCGAAGACGACCATGCGCGCGCCGCGGCCGCCCAATTCGTCGACGATGCGTAGCGCGAGCGAATCGCGTATGTCGTCGGTGCCGGCTTTGAAGGCCAGACCCCAAACGCCGATCGTCGCATTCGAGAGCGAGAGCATCTCGTGTTCGAGGATGTCGAGAATGCGCATGGGTTGGGCGCTATTGACGCGCAGCGTGGCCGCGAAGAGTTCCTTGCCCAAGCCGTGTTGAGCCGCAACGTGGGCCATGCTCTTGACGTCCTTCTCGAAGCACGGACCGCCGAAACCGATGCCGGGACGCAGAAATTCGGAGCCGATGCGTTGGTCGTAGCCGATGCCGCGCAGCACGTCGTCGGAGGTGGCGCCGAGCGTGTCGCACATGTTCGCGACCTCGTTGGCGAAGCTGATCTTCAACGCGAGGAAGGCGTTGGAGCAGCCCTTGATCAGTTCGGCGTTGCAGCGCGAGGTGAAGACGACCGGCTTCTGCAGGCGCTCGAGCAGGTTGACGTAGGTGACGGCCGCCGACGCGTCGCTGCAGCCCACGACGATCCGGTCGGGATTGAGAAAATCGCGCACGGCCGACCCCTCGCGCAAGAATTCCGGCGCGTAGATCAGATCGGCCCAATGCTCGATGGCGTCGGCGATTTTGTCGCTCGTGCCCGGCGGTACCGTCGAGCGGATGACGATCGTGGGCCACGCCGCGAACTCCACGCTCGAGAGTTGCTCGATGGCGGCTTTGAGCGGGGCGAGATCGGCCGAGCCGTCGTCGCGCGAGGGCGTGCCCACGGCCACGATGACGATCCGGGCGTCCTTCGCGGCGGCGTGGATGTCGTCGAAGAAATGAATGCGGCCCGAGGCGAGATGTTTTTGCAACGACTCGGTGATCCCGGGCTCGCGATACGGCGGGATGCCGCGGCGCAGCCGGTCGATCCGTTCCGGCAAGATGTCGTAGCCGTGAACCGGCCAGCCGAGGTCGGCGAGGCCGAGGGCGCAGGCCATGCCGACGTAGCCTGTTCCAATGATGCAAACGGGCGCGTTCACCGGCTCAGTAGGCTCCTTTTGGCGAAACGACGCGCGCGACGGTGCGCAACAGGAGCAAGCCGTCGAGTGCGGGCGAGGCGCGTTCGATGTACTCGAGGTCGAGGGCGGTGGCTTCGGGGCGGTCGAGCGGAATCGTCGAGCGGCAACTGGTTTGCCAGATACCGGTGATCCCGGGTGGAACCAAGTGCCGCAGATGCTGCCAGTGAGCGTAGCGCGCGACGACGATCGGCATCTCGGGCCGCGGTCCGATCAACGCCATGTCGCCCAGCACGACGTTGACGAGTTGGGGCAGTTCGTCGATCGAGGTCTTGCGCAGGACGCGGCCGACGCGGGTGATGCGATCGTCGGACGCATTCGTGGGCGAGGGCCGATCGACGCACGCCGCGAGGCGCATAGTGCGCAACTTATAGATCGTGAACATGCGCTCGAAGCGTCCGGCGCGCCGTTGCGTGAACAGAATCGGTCCGCCGTCTTCGACGAAGATCGCAAGGCAAGCGATCGCGATGACGGGCATCGTGAGCAGCAGCAGCGTGGCGGCGAGCAGCACGTCCAACGTCCGGCGCAGGCGTCGCGTCACGCGGTTCTCGCGATAGATGAGGGTCGAGCGCGGAGTTCCGCCTGCGCGAACGCGCGGGCCGGAGGACGTCGCGACTGCTTCACATCCGGACATAGCGCTCTCCAACTTCATCGGCAAGAACCGGCCACGGCTCACGTTACCGTGACGGCGCTCGCAGCGGCAATGTACCGAATTGGGGGTTTCGCAAACCCCCTCGTTGGTGGATTCGATTCCCGCGCCGCTCCGTATAGAATGAGCGAGAGGTCCGTTCGTTCATGGCTTACGCAGAGGTCGACTCGCCGCCGCGCTCGTTTACGATCGCGGGCGTCCGCATCGACAATCGCGACTTTTCCGGCGTCGTCGACGCGATCGTCGACCATGCCGAACGCGGGCGCGAAGCCGGTTACGTGGTAACTCCCAACGCGCACCACGTGGTGCTCTTACAGAAGGACGCGCTCTTCCGCGAAATCTACGCGGGCGCGTTCTTGAGCGTGGCCGACGGCGTACCCCTGCTCTGGGCCGCGCGGCTGCTCGGTGAGAGGCCGCGCGGCAGGGTCAACGGTACCGACCTTTTCGAAGCGCTGTGCGCCGAAGCCGCGCGGCGCGGCTTGCGCGTCTACTTTCTCGGCGGCCGTCCCGGCGCCGCGGACGCGGCCGCCGCGCGCTTGCGCCTGCGCCACCCGAGGCTCGAGGTGTGCGGGACCGATGCGCCGCCGTTCGGCTTCGAACGCGACGCCGAAGCGGCGGCGAGCATCGTCGAGCGCATCAACGCAGCCCGCCCGCACCTGCTCTTCGTGGGCCTGGGCGCGCCCAAACAAGAGTATTGGATGTACCGGCACCGCAACGAATTGCGCGTGCCGATGTCGCTGGGCATCGGGGTGAGCTTCGAATTCGTCGGCGGCATCGTGAGGCGCGCGCCGCCGTGGATGCAGCGCACGGGCCTCGAGTGGTTCTTCCGCCTGACCGCGGAGCCGCACCGGCTCTGGAAGCGGTACCTGGTGGGCAACTCGGCGTTTTGTCTCTTAGTCGCGCGCCAGTTTCTGCGCCGGGGAGCGTCGAAGCGGCGCGGATGCTGACGTGCGCCCTGGGCTTCGCGCTCTCGTTCGGCCCGTGCAGCGAATTGCTCGCGGCGCGCTCCGGCGCGACGCTTCCGCTCGCGTACGACGCGAAGACCGCGTGCATCGACCATCTCGCGTACGGCAACGACGTGCTGCCCGCGGGCGCCGGTGAATTTTCTACCCAAGGTTTGAACGCGGCGTATTGGGGTGCGCAGCACGCGCGGACCGAGAAGCCCGTCGCGAGCTGGCCCGGGTACCAAAGCTCGTGGGGAAAATTTCAGTACGATACCTATTTCGGCAACCCCGGCGACGGCAGCGGCCTGACGCCGTTCGCCGTCACCCGCGACGGCGGCGCGCCCGGTTCGCCGACGGCGCTGAGAATCATGGCCGAACCCATGCCGCAACGGATGCAGAAGAATCCCGCGTACGGCGACGGCTGGACCGCCTCGAATCTGGCGACGGGCATCGTGTCGCCGCCGGCGGGCGGCTCGATCACGCTCGGCGTCGAGCGCGCGAACGCGACGCACCAGGGTTGGTTCTCGGGCATCGGCCGGCCGAAGAATACCGGCGGGGGCGGCGAGGACGACCCGCAGGGCGTCGCGTTCGTCGGCAAGGTGACGGCGGGCGGCTGCACTGTCGGCAGCGACGGCTCGTGCAGCGGCGGCTCGACGTCGATCACGCTTTCCAACATTCGCTATTTCGAGGGCGGCCCGGGCACGTCGATTCCGGCCAAGGCCGACTTCCAAGATTGGCAATTTCCCGATTACTACTCGGGCGTGCTCGACACCAACGTCAATCAGCAGTACGGCTTCTTCGTCGCGCGCATTCGCTTGCCCAAACCGCTGCCGGCGCTCAGCCCCGCCTGGTGGATGCTGGAAACCGGCGGCGTCGGGCAAAACCCGCCGGGCTCGCAAAACCTGTTGCGCAGCGAGTGGGATGTGGAAGAGCAGTTCGGGGCCGCGTACGGGTACGATCTCAATGCCGGCAACATTCTCTGGAACAGCGGCTCGCCCGCCTTACACGCCTACGGGTGCGGCATGCATTGCCCGGGCGAAAATAACACGACCGGACCGGGCGCAACGGGCGTCTATCCGTTCCGTTCCTCACCGGCAGCGCTCGATGCCGACTACGCTTCCGACTATCACGACTACGGCGTGTTGGTTTTGCCGGGCGGTCCGCCGTTTCCGAAGGACTACTCGGGGAGCTACGGCGTGTACGTCGAAAACGGCTCGCCCTTCGCGGGCACCACGTTCTTTCTCGACGGTTATCCGATCGAGGGGCACGTCGACGAGCCGAACCTGACGCAAAACTCTCCAGACAAGGAACTGATGCTGATGTTCCAAGTCGCCGCCCCCGGTTCGTGGCTCGATCCCAATTCGCTGGGTAAGACGAATCCGTGGCCGCAGGATATGTGGATCCAGTGGATCCGCGCGTACAAGCCCTCGCACAAGGCTTGCTGAGTTTCGATCAGGCGCGCGAGGCTGCGTACTCCGCGGCGTAGGCGACGTAGTAGCTCAAGGCGGCCGGGTCCATCATCGCGTCGCGGCTGGCAACCTTCTCCGGCGGGTCGCCGGCGAGCAGGCGACGTACCGGAATCTCCATCTTCTTGCCGGTGAGCGTGTACGGGATCGCATCGACCGCGACGATCGTGTCGGGAACGTGACGCGGGCTGCCGTCGGCGCGGAGTCGCGCGACGATCTCGGCACGCAGCGTTTCGTCGAGTTCGCGGCCGGCCGCGAGCTTGACGAAGAGCGGCATGAAATACCCGCCTCCAGGCGTCTCGAGGCAGACGACGAGGCCGTCGGCCACGGCCGGAATGCGTTCGAGGATGCGATAGATCTCGGCCGACCCGATGCGCACGCCGAAGCGATTGAGCGTCGAATCCGAGCGGCCGTAGATGAACGCGCCGCCGCGCGCGTTGAGTTTGAGGAAGTCGCCGTGACGCCACACGCCGGGGAAGTGTTCGAAATACGTTTCGCGATAACGACGGTCGCCCGGATCGTTCCAGAAGCGCAGCGGCATCGAAGGCGCCGGGCTCGTGACCACGAGTTCGCCGACCTCGTTCTCGAGTTCGCGGCCGCTCTCGTCCCACGCGTGCACGTCCATGCCGAGCGTTCGGCACTGGATCTCGCCCGCGTAGACGGGCAGCAGCGGCGAACCGCCGACGAGGCCCGCGCACAGTTCGGTGCCGCCCGAGGGCGAGCTGACCCACAGATCTTCCTTGACGTTGCGATAGAACCAGGCCGTCGTCTCGGGAGAAACGGGCGAGCCGGTGAGCAGCACGCTGCGCAACTTATCGGTGGCGAAACGTTGCTTCGGTACGAGACCGATTTTCTGCATGATCTGCACGAAGGTCGGGCTCGCGCCGAAACCGGTCGCGTCGGCGTCGTCGGCTAACTTCCAGAGCAATTCGGGGCCCGGGTAGGCCGGGTGCCCGTCGTACAGTACGACCGAGGCGCCATGCAGCAACCCGGCGACGAGCGCGTTCCACATCATCCAGCCGGTGGTGGTGTAGAAGAAGCTCCGGCGCTCGGGACCCGTGTCGGTCGCGAGGCCGCCCTTGAGCAGTTCGAGCGTGATGCCGACGTGGCCGTGCACGATCGCTTTGGGCAAGCCCGTCGTGCCCGACGAGAACAGGATCCACAGCGGATGATCCGTGTCGACGCGCTCGTAGGCGAAGCCGGCGGCGTCGCGCGCCGCGCTCTCGCCGCGCGCGAGCAGTTCGTCCCAGTGCAAGGCTTCCGCGAGCGGCGGTGCCGCGGCGCGATCGAGATACGGGAGCCAGACGATGTGGCGTATCGTCGGCAATGCGCCTAGGATCGCGCGGATCTGTTCGCTGCGATCGAAGTCTTTGCCGCCGAAGCGATAGCCGTCGGTGAGAAAGATGAGGCTGGGTTCGATTTGTGCGAAGCGGTCGATCACCGTGCTCGCCCCGAACTCGGGCGCCGCCGAAGCCCAAACGGCGCCGATTGCGGTGGTGGCCAGCATCGCGATCGCGGTCTCGGGAATGTTGGGCATATAGGCTACGACGCGTTCGCCCGGCTCCACGCCGAGTTCGCGTAACGCGGTGGCGAGCGCGCGCGTACGTTCGCCGAGTTCGCGCCAACTCGTGCGCTCGAGGGGACGCAACTCGGACGAGTGGAACAATGCCGGCGCGTCGGGCGCCGCCTCCTCGTGCCGCAACATGTGTTCGGCGAAGTTCAAGCGGGCGCCGGGAAACCAGCGCGCGCCGGGCATGACGCGCTCCTCGAGCACGCGCGTGTACGGCGCGCTCGAGCGAACGTTGAAAAAGTCCCAGATCGCGGCCCAGAACGCTTCGAGGTCGGTGACCGACCAGCGCCACAAGGCCTCGTAGTCGGCGAAGTGCAGGCCGCGTTCGGCGCCCAGCCAGCGCATGAATCGGGCTTGCGACGATGCTTCCGCAACGCTCGACGACGGGGTCCAGAGCAGGTCGCCTTCGCGTACGAGCGTGTCCATGGCGGCGCCCTTCGCCGTCGCCCTGCATCTCCGCTTTTCACGCGCGGGGAGCAAAGCGATTCGGTCGTGACGAAGTGCCTATAGGTGCGTTCGAGTTTCCCGCCCGGGCCGGGACCGGTCACCGCCTTTCGCCGCATGGGCCGAGCGCGCGACCTGTCGGCCTTTCTGGCGTTTCTCGGTGAGATTGCAAGCGAGTTCGGACCGGTTGCCTCGTGGCCGCTTCTGGGCCGGCGTTTCGTGTTGCTCGGCGAGCCCGCGCTCATCGACGACCTGCTGGTTGCGAAATCGCGCGACTTCATCAAGGGCCGCGGCGTGCAACGCTTGCGCTCGCTTCTCGGGCAAGGTTTGTTGACCGCAGAGCAACCGGTGCACTTGCCGCACCGGCGAATGTTGCAGCCCGCTTTTCACAAGGAGCGCATCGCGAATTACGGCCGGCGCATGGTCGAGCTGACCGAGGCCGCAAGCGCGGGTTGGCACGACGGCGAGATACTCGCAATCGACGCGGCGATGACGAGCCTGACGCTGACGATCGCGGCCGAGACGCTGTTCTCCGCGAGCGTGGGCGAACGCGCCGGCTCGGTGCACGACAACTTGACCGAACTGATGTTGGCCTTTCCGGCGTTGCTCTCGACGTTCGGCGGCATGCTCGAGAAGCTCCCGTTCGTGCCCAGCACGCGGCGCTTTCGGCGCGCGCGGGCACGCCTCGACGCCGTCGTCTTCGCGTTGATCGAGGAACGCCGG
>PLFC01000084.1 GCA_003136655.1 Vulcanimicrobiota bacterium | reverse complement strand
CGCGATCGCGAACGCGAGGATGAATTGCGTGATTTTTCGCATGGATGGATCCCTTTCGAGTCTTCGAGCGTTTGCCGAGCGGTTGATGCGGGGCATGGGACGGGCGGAGCAAGCGTCGGCAACCTGCCTTATGTCCGTTCGGCGCAGAGCCCAAACCGAAAGCGCAGGAGCCGTCGAATCTCTCGGGAGCCCCTAAAGAGGCGGGCCCGGCNNAAGGGCAGCGGCATGATCGCCCCGGACATGGCCACCATGCTGGCCTTCGTGGCGACGGACGCGGCCATTTCGGCCGCCGCGCTTGCCGACCCCTTGGTCGAAGCGGCCTCCAACGCCGGCCTCTTCGGGCGCGGAAACTACACCGACCACAGCAGCCTCGACGTGCTGCCCGCGCTCGCCGGTGCCCTGGTGCTCGCGGCGCTCTACGTCTTCCTGCGCACGCGCGCCCTCGTCACCCGCCCCCGGGCGCCGTTCGCGCGGTTGCGCCTCGTGCCGATGTTTCCCGCGATCTTCGGGGCGCAGCTCGGCGCGCTCTTCGCCATGGAAACGCTCGAGCAAATCGCCGTCGCGGGGCATCCGCTGGGCGGCGCGCTCTGGCTCGGCGCGCCCGTAGGCGTCGCCTTGGCGCTGCACGGCGGCGCCTGCATCCTGACCGTCTGTGCGCTCACGCGCGCGCTCGATGCGGCCACGCGCACCGCCGCCGGCGCGGCGCTCTTGATCCGCGCGATCTTCGTGCGTCGCGCATTCGCGCGCGTGCGCAGCCAACGGCTGCACTTTGCCGTAGCGCACGCGGCGCGTCCCCATCCGCTCGCAGCGCGCGGCGGCAAACGCGCGCCGCCCTTCCTCGCCGCGTTCCCTTCGTAACGTAACGCGCGGGAAGCGCTCGAACGCGCTCTCCCCTCGAGGAATCCATGAACCGAAAACTCATCGTCGGCGCGCTCGTCGCGTGCGCCGTCGTCGTCGCTGCCGCGTTTGCCGTTCCGGCGATTCGCGGCGGCGTGCAACAGTCGATCGCCGTGCGCAGCGCCGACAGCGCCTTTCACTCGCATCGGCTCAACGTGCTGCTGCTGGGCTATCAGGCCGACGAAGGCAACTCGGATACGCTGATCCTGGCGCATCTGGACATCGACCGCCGCTTGGCCACGCTCGTCTCGATCCCGCGCGACACCTGGGTTGCGATCCCGGGACACGGGCATCAGAAGATCAACTCGGCGATCGGCTTCGGCGGCCCGGCCACGACCGCGAAGGTGGTGACCGCGCTGACCGGCGTGCACGTCGACGCGACGCTCGCCGTGCAGCCCGAGGGCGCCAAACAGTTGGTCGACGCGATGGGCGGCATGAACGTCAACGTCGAGCACGACATGGACTACGACGACAACTACGGCGACCTGCACATCCACCTCAAGAAGGGCGAGCAGTATCTCACCGGCGGCCAAGTGCTCGGCTACGTGCGCTATCGCCACGACGTCGAATCCGACTGGGGCCGCGTGCGCCGTCAACAGACGGTGCTCAAGGCGCTGATGGATCAAATGAGCCAACCGCAGAATTGGGCCAAGCTGCCCAAACTCTTGGCGCTGGCCCGCACCGACATGAAGACCACCCTCAGCGACGCGCAATTGGCGGCGCTGCTCGAAATCTACCGCGGCGTGCCCGACGACAACGTGCGCACCTTCACGATGCCGGGCAAGGCGACGTTCGTGGGCGACGCGTCGGTGGTGATCGTGGACGATCGCTGGGCGCATCTGCTCGGCACGCTGCTCTTCTCGAAGAGCGATCCGCCGCAACAGGCGGTGCTCGTGGCCAATGCAACCGGAAGCGATACGTGGAGCAAGACGCTGGTCGCGGCGCTGCGCGGCGGGGGCTGGAACGTGCCGACCTTCATCGACGAACCGGCCCGCGCCGCGACCGCCGTCGCCGGAACGGGCACCGCCGCAAACGCGCTCGCCAAAATCTTTACGGTCACGCGCAAACCGGCGACTGCGACGAGCCTGACGCTCGGCACCGACCTGACGCCGCAGATCGAGTAAACACGGGCCGCGGTGCGCGCGCGCCGAACGGGCGCGCATGATCGTCAGCGTAGCACTCGCCATACTGCTCGACGCCGCGAGCACGACCGTCCTCGGGCCGCCCGGAACCGTGCTCGACGCGCGCCCCGTGCCGGCCCCGCAGCCGTTCGCGCGCGCCTGGAAAATACGCTACGTCTCGACCGGCCTCGACGGCGCGCCGATCGCGGTGTCGGGCGACGTGATCGCACCCGCCGGACCCGGCAAGAACCGGCCCGTCGTGGCCTGGGCGCACCCGACCAGCGGCATCGCCAAAGACTGCGCGCCGTCGCTACGCGGCCCGGGCTTTTCCTGGATTTCCGGGTTGAAGGACGCGCTCGCTCACGGCTACGTCGTCACCGCGACGGATTACCCCGGCCTCGGTTCCGACGGCATGCATCCTTATCTCGTGGGCATCAGTGAGGCGCGGGCGGTGATCGACTCCGTGCGCGCCGCGCACAACCTGCGCGTGACGGGCGCGGGCACGCGCTACATTCCGTGGGGCCATTCTCAGGGCGGCCATGCCTCGCTCTGGACGGCCCAAATCGCGCACGCGTACGCACCCGATCTGGAACTCGTTGCGAGCGCCGCGGCGGCACCACCGACCGACCTGTACGATATCGTACGCTATCACGTCGACAAGAACGGCAACCGCATCCTGGCCGCCTACACCTTGAAATCCTGGTCGGTCGTCTACGCCGCGCCGCTCGCTCCGATTCTCGACGCGGCCTCGATTCGCAAGCTCGACGTCGTAGCCAAGACGTGCATTCAAACGAAGCTCGACACCTATCGGGCACTCCTGGGCAACGTGCTCTTGGGCGCGAAATTTCTCAGCGAGAAATTGCACCGAAATCCGACCTGGAACGCGCTGTTCGCAAAGAATACGCCCGCCCTCGCGCCGGCGGGAACGCCGTATTTCATCGCGCAGGGCAGCGAGGACCGGATCGTGCCGCCGGCGACCACGGCCCGCTACGCACAACGGCTGTGCGATACGAAGCATCCGGTCGCATACCTGCGCCTGCCCGGCGGCGGACACGTGAGTACGGGCGACGACAGCGCTTCGGCCGCGGTCGCCTGGATGGCCGATCGCTTTGCGGGAAAGGCGCCCCGCAACGACTGCGCGGCCAAGCCCTGGCTCTGAAACAATCGGTTCCCGGTGCCGTAGAGAACGCACGATCCCCGCTTTGGAGCATTTCGATGAGCTTTTCCCGCAGCGCGCTCGCAAGCGCGACGTTGTTTGCATGTGCCCTCGCGGGTAGTGCCGTCGCGACGGCCTCCGCCGATCAGCCCTACAGCTTCGACAAAACCTTCGGACGGTTGCCCAAGACCGTCGTGCCGACCGCCTACGACATCGTGCTCAAGCCCGATATCGTCAACCGCCGAACCTTCGGACACGAGGTGGTCCGCGTGCGCGTGAGGCACGCCACCAACACGATCGTCTTCAATACCCTCGAACTGACCGTCACCGGAGCGACGCTGGGCGCGACGCACGGCACGCCGACCATCACGGCCGACGAAAAAGCGCAGCAGACGACGCTGCGTTTTCCGAGCGCCATCGCGCCCGGCAACTACGACCTGACCCTCGATTTCAAGGGCAACATCGGCACGCAGCCGCAGGGCCTCTTCGTGCAGCCGTACACCACCGCCGACGGCAACAAGGAAGAGATGTTGGCGACCCAATTCGAGTCGACCGACGCGCGGCGCATGTTCCCGTCGTGGGACGAGCCCGCCTATCGCGCCACCTACAAGTTGACCGTCACCGTACCGGCGGACTTCACCGCCGTTTCCAACACGCCGATCCTCAGCGAACGCGCGGTCGGCTCCGATAAGATCGTGAGCTTCGCGGTCACGCCGAAGATGGCGTCGTACCTCGTCGTCTTCTGTGCCGGCCGTTTCAAATCGATCTCGGATACGATCGACGGCATCAAGGTCAGCGTCATCACGCCGCACGACCGCATCGGTAACGCGCAGTACGCGCTCGACTCCGCCACCAAGTTACTGCATTACTACGATACCTACTACGGCTACAAATTTCCGCTGAAGAAGCTCGATCTGATCGACGTGCCCGGCGGTTTCCCCGGCGCGATGGAAAACTGGGGCGGCATCACGTTCACCGAATCGGCATTGCTCTTCGATCCCAAGATCGAGCCCGAAACGGCCAAGGAACAGATCTTCGTGACGATCGCGCACGAGATGTCGCACCAGTGGACGGGCGACCTCGTGACCATGGATTGGTGGAGCGGCATCTGGCTCAACGAGAGCTTCGCCGACTGGATGCAGACCAAAGCCTCGGATCACTTCAACCCGCAGTGGCATCTCTGGGATCGCGTCGAGAGCGACGTCGAGGAAGCCATGCGCACCGACCAGCAAGCCACCGCGCACCCGATCGAACAGCCCGTCGCCGACGAGACCCAAGCCGCGGCCGCATTCGACGAGATCACCTATCAAAAGGGCGGCGCCGTGATTCACATGGTCGAGCGCTATCTCGGCGAGGACACCTTCCGCGACGGCGTGCGCGCCTACATCAAAGCGCACGCGTTCTCCAACTCGACCGCCGCCGATCTGTGGCACGGTCTCGACTCCGCGGCGCACCGCAACGTCGGGGCGATCATGAGCGACTTCATCGAACAACCCGGCGTGCCGCTGGTGACCGCGGACGCGACCTGCGCGAGCGGCAAGCGCACGCTGCAGCTCTCGCAACAGCGCTTCTTCATCGAGCCCGGCGACAGCTCGAAGCAACTCTGGTCGATTCCGGTGGGCATCTCGGTCGCCGGCAAGACGACCTACACCCTGCTCGATACGAGGACGGCGAGCGTCGCCGCCGGTTCGTGCGCGCAGCCGTTCGTCGTCAACGCGAACGCCCTCGGCTACTTCCGCGTGCGCTTGGATCCGGCCGGCACCGCGGCCCAAATCGCGCACCTGAGCGATCTGACCGTGGCCGAACGCGCCCGCTTCATCGGCGACACCAACGCCTCGGTCCTCGCGGGCGCACTGCCCGCCTCGCAACTCATCGCCGCCATCGACGCGGTGCGTCCCGACGACGCGTTGACCGTGTGGACCTCGGTCGGCGCGGCGCTGAGCGGCATGAGCGACCTGGAAGCCGGCCAGAGCGGCTTGCCGGCCTTCGAAGCCTACGAAATTCGCGTGCTCTCACCGGTCTTCGCGCGGCTCGGCTGGGATGCAAAGCCCGGTGAGGGCCCGCAGGCCGAAGCGCTGCGCTCGCAGGTCATCTCGGCGCTGGGACAAGCCGGGGATCGAGCCGTGATCGCCGAGGCGAAGGCGCGCTTCGCCAAGTTCGTGGCCGATCCGTCATCCCTCTCACCCGCGCTGCGCGAGCCGGTGCTGAGCATCGCCGGCGCCTACGCCGACGAAGCCACCTGGGAAACGCTCCTGGGACTCTTCAAGAAGTCGACCAACCCGATCGAGGGCCGCCAGTATGCGCTGGCGTTGTGGCAGGCGCGCGACCCGGCACTCGCGGCCAAGAACCTCGCCATGGCGACCGAACTGCCCACCGAAATGGGCGGCGAACTCGGCTACTTCGACGTGCTGACCGTCTCGCTCGGCGGCCGTCAGCCCGATGCCGCGTGGGCCTACTTTAAGACCCACTCGGGCGCGCTCTCGAGCAAGATCTCGGCCTTCATGCGGCCGCTCGTCATCCCGATCGTCGCGCCGCTGTTCTGGAATGCGGCGCCCGCAAGCGATCTCTACGCGCTGATCGACGCCACGCCCAACCTGCCGCCGGCGCAAGCGGCCAAGGCCAAGCATACGATCGAGATCCGGCTCAAGCAGCGCTCCGAACTGCTGCCCGCAATCGACGCGGCGGTGCGCGCCTAGCAGCCCTACAGGCTCGTGGCGCACCGGGGCCGGCCTTAACCTCGCCTGAACAAAAGCGGGGTACAGTAGACGCGTGAAACAGAGCGTCGACGTCCGTTCCGGCGAAGTCGAGTTCGAGGCCGAACTCGACTTCGACACGTCCACCTGGTCCGCCGAGCAAGCGCAGCCGGAAGCGGAATTCCCGGTTCCGATCCATCTCGCAGGCAAGCGCTACGAACTCTACTCCGACGGCACGTTCGCCGAAGTCGAGGGCGGCATCGGGTAGCTGCCGGGCTACGGCTTCTTCGCTTCGCCTTTGAGTGCGATGGCCAGTTCGTTCAACTGCGCCGGAGCGACCGGCGAGGGCGCATCCATCATGAGATCGCGCGCGACCTGATTCTTCGGAAAGGCGATCACCTCGCGGATGGAGGTCTCGCCGCAAGCGAGCATGGCCAGGCGGTCGATGCCCCAGGCCATGCCGCCGTGCGGCGGCGCGCCGTAGCGCAGCGCCTTGGTGAAGAAGCCGAAGCGGTTTTCGATCTCCTCGGCGCTGAGGCCGAAGACTTCGAAGATCTTCTGCTGGAAGTCGGCGTCGTGGATGCGGATCGAGCCGCTGCCCAATTCGAAACCGTTGAGCACCAGGTCGTAATGTTGCGCGATCATCGCGAACGGATCGCTCTCGAGCAAGCCCTCTTGGCCGGGGGCGGGCGACGTAAACGGATGGTGCGTCGGGAAGACGCCGCCGGTTTCCGGATCGCGTTCGAAGAGCGGGAAGCCGAGCACCCAGCAAAAGGCGTACGCCGCGGGGTCGCGCAGGCCCAAGCGTTCGCCGACGTGCAGGCGCAATTTGCCCGCGATGTCGGAAGCTTCGAGCGCCGAGCCGGCTACGAGCAAGAGCGCGTCGCCCTCATCGGCGCCGGTCATCTCCTGGATGGTCGCGACCGTGGCGTCGTCGAGCAATTTCTGGATCGACGACTTCCAGCCGTCGGCGGGAAACGAAAGCCAGATCAAGCCGCCGGCGCCGAACGATTTCGCCGTCTCGGTCAACGCGTCGAAGTCCCGTCGCGAGAGCGACGCACCGCCGGGATACCGCACGGCCACGATGCGCGAGCCTTCACTCGTGGAGTGTTCCTGTAAGAACTTGATCGGCGTGCCCAAGAAGGCCCCCGCCACGTCGCGCAGCTCGAGGTCGAAGCGCAGGTCGGGCTTGTCGCTGCCGAAACGCTTCTGCGCCTCGGCATAGGTGAAGCGCGGAATCGGTCGCGGGATCTCGTGCCCGAGCGCGCGCTGCCACACGTAGGCGATGCACTCTTCCATGATCGACGTGACGTCGTCCTGATCCACGAACGACATCTCGACGTCGAGCTGGGTGAATTCGGGCTGGCGGTCGGCGCGCGAGTCTTCATCGCGAAAGCAACGCGCGATCTGCATGTAGCGGCCGATGCCGCCGATCATCAGGATCTGCTTCAGGATCTGGGGCGATTGCGGCAGCGCGTAGAACTCGTGCCGGTGGACGCGGCTGGGCACGAGATAGTCGCGCGCGCCTTCGGGCGTCGACTTGATCAAGCACGGCGTTTCGATTTCGAGGAAGTCGCGCTCGTCGAAGAAGTCGCGCATGGCCTTGACGATCTTGTGCCGGATGGTCAGGTTGCGCTGCATCTTCGCGCGGCGCAGATCGAGATAGCGGTATTCCAGCCGGAGCGACTCGTCGACGTCTTCGTCGGAGTTCACCGGAAACGGCGGAACTTCGGCGCGCGCCAGCAGCACGACGCCGCTCACCGCGACTTCGACCTCACCGGTTGCCAACTTGGCGTTCTCCGTGCCCGCGGGCCGGTGACGCACGGTGCCGGTCACGCGCACGACGTACTCGTTGCGCAGCGCTTCGGCTTGCGCGAAGGCCCCGGCCTCGGCGGGATCCACGACGAGTTGGGTCAGCCCGTCGCGGTCGCGCAGGTCGAGAAAGATCAGGCCGCCGTGATCGCGCCGGCGGTGGATCCAGCCGTTGAGCTCGACCTCCGCACCGACATCGGCGGCGCGCAAGGCCCCGCACGAACGCTTAACGACGGCCGGCAACGATGGCATCTTTTATCCCCGTAACGTAGTGGTATTGGTAGACGATGTTGCGCGCCAGGCCGGGCCGCGCGGAGCCCGCGCGTTCGAGCGAGCGCAGCAGCGCGGGGCTCTTGTCGACCACCGAATGCAGCGCCAGCGAGAGCGGCGTCATGCCCAATTGCGCCTGCACCGAAAACGTCGGATGCTTGCGATAGAAGCGCACCGTCGACCGGCCGGCGAGCTTCATCTTTTCCTTTTGCTCGGCGTAGGGCACGGGATGCCAGTGGTAATCGATCGCCAGCGGCTCGTAGCGGATCGTGAGGCCGGCCTTCTGCAAGCGATAGCCGAGTTCGAGATCCTCGTGACCGTAGCCGGTGAAATTCTCGTCGAAGCAGCCGACGCGTACGAGGTCGCTCTTGCGCACCGAGGCGTTGCCGGTGAGAAAATAGAGCCAGTTCAGGCGCTTGCGTCGGGCCGGATGGAGCGGCCGGCGCTCGTCGGGGTGCGCGCGCAAACGTTCGTACTCGTCGAGCGAGCCGACCTGCAGTTCCATGCCCACGACCGCGATGTTGCGTTCGCGTTCGTGGTGTGCCAGGTGGCGCTCGAGCAGGTCGGGCGACGCGATGATGTCGGCGTCGGTGAAGAGCACCACGGGCGCTCGCGCCGCGGCGATGCCCGCGTTGCGCGCCATCGCGCGGCCGGTGTACGGCGCGGGCAGATGGCGCACGCGCGAATCGTGCGCGGCGACGCCGGCCAGATACTCGGCCGTGCCGTCGTTCGAATTGGAGTCGGCGACCACGATCTCGAAGCGCTCGGCGCGCAAGGAACTGCGCAGCAGCGACGGGATCACGTGGCGCAACGTGTCCAGGCGGTTGTAGGTCGGAATGACGACGGTCAGATCAGGTTGGTGTGCCATGGTGTTTTTCACGGGAGCGCGCGTTCGCGGGACGGTGCGGGTTCGGCCGCAAGCAAGTACGCAACCGCGGCGACGGCTTCGGCGCGCGAGGCGGCCAGAGCATCGGGCCGATCCGACGCGGGCTTGCGCAGGCAGACGGAGGGAACGCGATACGGCGCCCACTCGCGCGAACTCAGCTCGAAATAACGGCTTTCGAAGAGGACGACCGTGGGCCTGCGCGTCGCGCTTGCGACGTGAGTCGCACCGGTGTCGACCGTAACCACGATCCTGCTCTTCTCGAACACGGCCGCCCACTGCCCGAACGAAAGGCCGCCGGCGACGGCGTCGGCGACGCCGGAGGCGCGGACCACGGCCGCCTGCTCGCGCGCGTCCTCGCCGTACGTCACGACCACGGGCAAGCCGAAGCGGCGCAACTCGGCGATGAGTTCGAGCGCGCTGTCGAGCGTGCTGCCCTCGCTGCACCAGCGCAGGCCCAGGTGAAACGCGATCGCGCCGCCCGGAATGTGCGCGACCGCGGCGCGATCGGCGTCCTCGATGGGCACGACCAAGTCTTCGTAACGCACGGCGCCGCCGGCCAGCCCGGCCAAGTCGAGCACCTGATCCACTTCGTGTCGCACGGGCCGCGCCGGATCGCGGTCGGAGAGATCGGGATCGGCGTCGGAGAGCGCGATGCGATTGAGGTAGAGCCGCGCGCTGAAGCGGGCGAAATAGCGGCGCACGTAGGTGTAGCCCACGCGGACCGGCGCGCCGGTCGCACCGACGAGTTTGAAATCCGCGGCGCGCGGTGCGAGCGCGATCGCGACGTCGCACGCGCCGCGAAAGCGCTTGCCGAACGTGCCCGGCGCAACGCCGGGCGGCAGGATCACGACCTCGTCGACATCGGGGTTGCGTTCGACGACCGGCGCGTTGTGCGCGCTGCAGACGATGGTGACGCGCGCGTCGGGCCAGGAACGCCGCACGGATGCGATCGCCGGCGTCGAGAGGATCAAGTCGCCGACGCGGTCGAGCCGCGAGAGCACGACGTTCACGCGCGCCGCGCCGCGTCGAGTTCCTCGTAATAGGTCTCGCTCGCCAGCGCGCGCGCGGCGGCGAGCGCCGCTCCCGAGAGCGAGCGCGCGCCCTCGCGCGGGCCGACCGCGCGCGCCAGCAAGCCGGGCACGCCCAAGCGCCGCGCGAGCCGGTGCGCGGTGCGCCGCACGGGGTCGTCGCCGGTCGCAAGCGTCACGCGCCAGTGCGGGTGCAACGCGGCCAACTGCACGGCCGTGCGCGCCTGCGCGCGCGCTTGACGCAACATGCCCTCAACGTCGCCCGCGTGCGGCGGCGGCTTGTAGTGATAGGCCAGCGCCTTGGGGTTGAAGAGCGACGGCGTGCCCGCGAAGCGCAAGCGCAAACCGAGTTCGATGTCTTCCCAGCCGTACTCGCGGAAGTCTTCGGTGAAGCCGCCGACGCGGCGAATCAATTCCAGCGGCGCCGACACGTTGCTGGTCCAGAAGTAATTTGCGCTGTAGTTGGCCAGGGTCCATACCGGCACGGGCAGCCGCTCGAAGCTCGCGGTGTTGAGCACCGCGCCGCGCCAGATCGCTTCGGGCCGGCGTTCGTGCGAGCGCAAGTGTTCGGCCACGAACGCGGGCGTGGGCAGCACGTCGTCGTCGATGAACGCGATCCGTTCGCCGCGCGCGCGCGCGATGCCGACGTTGCGGCCCCGCGCGAGACCCGCGTTGGCTTGATCCACCACGGTGAAGGCGCAGGTCGCACGGGCGCGCGCCGCCGCGATCACCTCGGGCGTGGAATCGCGCGAGCCGTCGTTGACCAGCACGACCTCGTAATCGCCGGAGCGCGCCGTCTGCTCGAAGCAACCGTCGAGCACGCGGCCCAGCAGGTGCGCCCGATTGTACGTGCAGAGTTGAATCGTGAGCCGCATCAGGACCGAATTTCGGTTTCGCCGCCGAGGAGCCCCCGGACGGCCGCCACGACGCTGCCGGTATCGAGCGCGGCCACGCAGGCGAAGTCGGGACAGGTCTCCTTGCGGTGCGCGGGCGGGCAAGGATAGCTGCCGGTCACGATCGCCGTGCGCGGGCCCAGCGGCGCCCAGCGCCGCGGCTCGTCGGAGGCCAGCGCGAACATGCCCACGGTCGGCGCGCCGACGGCCGCCGCCACGTGCATCGGACCGCTATCCATCGCCGTCACGAACCGGGCCCGTTCGGCGAGCGCGGCGTAGACGCCGAGCGAGGTGCGTCCGGCAATCGAAAGGGCGCCGGCCTCTCGCGCAACCTGCGCGGCGATGTCCGCGTCGGCCGGCGCGCCGCTGACCAACACGCGCACGCCCGTCGCCTCGGCGAGTTCGCGGCCGAGCCGCCCGAGCGACGCGGTCGGCCAACGCGCGCGGGCGGCTGCGATCCCGCGCGTCGGGTGCAGCACCGCGAAGGCCTCGTCGCCGACGCCCAGACTCGCGAGCAACGCCGCGGCTGCCGCGCGGTCCGCGTCGGTAACCGGAAAGGCCGGCGTTGCGTCGGCGACGTCGCACTCGAGCGCGCGCGCGAAGTCGAGCAAGATCTGCGTCCAGTGCGTGGCGTGATCGCCGAGTTCGCTGCGCACCACGACGCGCTCGGTGAAGAGTCGCGAATAGGTCCGGCGCGCCTGACCGACGCGAACGGGAACGCGGCCCACGAAAGGCAGCGCGGCCGAGCGCAGCGTGGCCCAGGTGACGACGGCCGCGTCGAAGCCGTACGTCGCGATGCGCGCGGCCTGCGCCGCGAAAGCGCCCTCGTCGGTCCAGACCGCGGCTAGCATCGGTTGCGTCGCGAGCACGTCGCGATGCCGTGCGGCGGTCAGCGCGACGACTTCGTCGTAGCGTTGCGCGAGGGCGCGCATCACCGGCGTGGCCAGCAGCACGTCGCCGATGCCGCCGCCGGTGCAGACGACCAGNNCGCGCTGCACGAATTCCGGCAAGAGCGCGGCGTACGGCGCGGCGAGTTCGAGCGCGACGAGCGTGCGCGAAGGACCGGTCCAGGGTTGCCAGCGCACGAGGTCCGACGGCGCGCCGGGCAACGGCGGCAACAGCGCGATGCAGGGCACGCCGAGCATGCCCGCCACGTGCGCCGCACCCGAGTCCGGCGTCACGACCGCGCGCGCGCCGGCCAGCGCCGCCTTCCAGTCCGCGAGCGACTCCGCCGCGACGCCCGGCACGCCGCCGCGCGTCACGACGTCGGCGGCAAACGCGGCGTCGTCGCAGAGACAGAGCGGTTCTTCACCGTTTGCCACGAGCGCCGCGCTCAGCGCCGCAAACGCCGCCGCGTCGAGGCCCGCTTCGGCGAACTTCGCGCTGTATTGCATCACGAGCTTGCCGTGCGGCGGCGGGTCGTCGTCGAGCAGGAGCGGACGCAGCCGGGCCGCGTCGCGCGTGGGCCGCGCTTCGTCGCACAGCCCGGCGCCGAGCCGGAAGATCGTCTCCGCCTCGTGCTCGCGCACGCCCGAACGCGAGGCCGGCCGCAGCACCGCGCGCGAAAGCGTGAGACCGTAACGCAACGTTTTCAACGGCTTCTCGAAACCGTTCACGAAGCCGATGCGCAGCGCGATCCCGGCCTCGCCGGGCAACAGATACGCATCGGGTTCTTCGGACACGATCAGGGCCACGGCATATTCGGCGGCGCGAATCTCCTCGAGCGCGCGGGCACGCGATTCCGGCGTCGCGCCGTGGCGCGGCCAGGGAATGCGCTCGACGGCGTGCACGCGTTCGAACGCGCGCGCGGCGAACACCGTTTGGTTGCGCGTGGTCAGCAGCGCGCCGAGTTCGTGACCGGCATCGCGCAGCGCCGCGATCAGCGGCGCGCAGACCAGCGCGTCGCCGATTCCATCCAAGCGCACGAGCAAGATGCGGCTAATGCTCGGCTTCCTCCAGCGCTTCGCGCAGGGTGCTGACGTAGGCCGCATCGAGCAACTGCGCCCGGGCCAGCGAGCGCAGCGGCGCGGGCAGCGTCGCGTCCTCGGCGAGGCGGCGCGCGACGCCCTGCGACCACGCCGGCGCCAAGAGTTGCGCGCGCCACAGGTTGAGCGCGTAGGCCCCGGTCGCCAGGCGCGTGCGCGGCCCGTCGTCCTTGGCCAGAAAGCGCGCGGCCATGCGCGCGCGTTCCACCGTCTTGTTCAAGACGGCATCGAGCGTCTCGACGCGCGGCGGCTTGATGTGGTAGAGATACGCTTTCCAGGCGAAGGCACGGCGCACGTCGCGGCGGCGCAAACGCAGGCCGAGTTCGGTGTCTTCCCAGCCGTAGAGGTTGAAATCCGCATCGAAGCCGCCCGCGGCGAGCAACGCGTTGCGCGGCACCGAGACGTTGCACGTGCAGAAGAACGCGCGGGAGTAATTCAGCGGCCCGGGTTTGGGTTGATGCGCGTACGAGGGCACGTTGAGGATCGGGCCCGAGACCGCCAGCGGAAAGACGCCCGCGTGCGCGGCCGCGTGCGCGGCGAGGAAGCCCTCGGGCACGAAGACGTCGTCGTCGACGAAGACCACGATCGCGCCGCGCGCCGCGGCGATGCCCGCGTTACGCGCCGCGCCGCGATTGGGTTCGGGCACGACGATGCGCCGGACCTCGAGCGAGCCGCGCGCGGCGCGTTCGGCCACGACCTCGGGCGTGGCATCGCTCGAGCCGTTGTCGACGACGACGACCTCGAAGGCGGGCGCGCCGACTTGCGCGTCCAGAGAGTCGAGCGCCTTGCTCAAGAAGCCCGCGCGGTCGCGGGTGGCGATCACGACCGAGAGCTTCACGACGCGGCCGCCAAGAGCGAGCGCGCCAGGCGTTCGGCCGCGCCGGCTTGCGGCGCGTAGAGTGCGCGCAAGCGTTGCGCTGCGACGGCGCGCGCGCCGTCGTCGGCGGCGTATGCGGCGATGCGCCGCGCGACGTGGCCGGGCATCAGCGCGCCGCGCATCTCGGGCATCAGTTCCTCGCCCGCATCGATGTTGGGTTGCGCGGTCAGCGGGAAGCGCGCGTCGACGGCCACGACCGCCGCGCGTTTGAGCGGAATGCCGAAGAGCGGTAAGCGATCGAGATACTGCAAGGGACCGTTGATGACGACGACCTCGGGCGCGTTGAGCGGCACGCAGACGATGGCCGGCACGCCGAGGGCCGCGAGCTCGATGCACTTCGTGCCGGGAATGGTGACGACCAGGCGCGAGCGTTGCGCGGCGCGCAGCGCGTCGCGCACGACGGGCACGGGCGCGCCGCCCGCCGCGGGCTGCAACGCGATGCCTCCGTTGAATTCGACGACGCTGCCGCGAGCACCCCACACGTTGGGGTGTCCGCCGCGTTCGAGCGCGCGGGCGAGCTCCTCGACCGGCGTGAACGGCGAGATGCCGAAGGCGACCGGCAGGTCCGGTGCGCTCGCGCGCAAGCGCACCGCCGCTTCGAGAAAGAACGGAATCAGATTGGCCACTTCGTGCTTGCGCGTGCCGGGCATGATCAGCACGCCGCCCGGCGCGAGACCCGCCGCGTCGCCCGCACCCGCGCCGAAGGCGCCCGCCGCTTCGCCGAGCGCGCCGTCGATGGCCAGATTGCCGACCAGTTCGATGCGCTCGGCGGGCACGCCCCAGCCGCGCAGTTGCGCGACGTTCTTCTCGTCGACCGCATACACGCGCGCGAACGTATCGCGATGCGCCTTGCGCGAGAACTTGTAGGCGAAGGCTTTCCCGCCCAAACGCGCGTGCACGCGCAAGGCGTGCATGAGATCGCCGCCGAGATAGAGCACGGCGTCGGCCGGGAGCAGATCGCTCGCGCCGCGGCCGAGCGCAAAGCGCACGTAGTCGCGCGCGGGCACCACCCGAATGCCCGGAAAGAGCGCGCGCGCGACCTCGGGTTCGCGTCCGGTAGCGTAGTCGTCGGGCACGAAGAAGAGCGTGATCTCCGTCGCCGGCGCGAGCCGCAGCAACTCGGTGACCAAGGGCCGTACCCAGCCCGCGAATTCTCCGGGGCCGTTGCTGGTCAGCGCGACGTGCAGCGGAGCGTCCTTAGCGGGCTCACGAGCCCGCCGCGCCGTAGCGGCGGCGAATCTCGGCGACGATATCGGTCGTGCTGCGCCCGGCGAGATGCGGCGCGAGCCGGATCTCGCCGCCGTAGGCGAAGATCACCGCCCGTTCGGGCAAGTCGTCGAGCGCGTACTGTGCGCTCTTCACGTGCACGTCGGGCTTGACGCGTTCGAGCAACGCCTCGGGCGTGCGTTCGGCGAAGCCCACCACCGCGTCGACGCTGCGCAAACCCGCCAGCACGCGGGCGCGATCGGCAAAGGGCACGAGCGGACGTTCCGGTCCCTTCAGCGCTCGCACGGAAGCGTCTTCGTTGAGCCCGACGATCAGCGCATCGCCCTGCGCGCGCGCCCAAGCGAGATACGCGACGTGCCCGGCGTGCAACACGTCGAAGACGCCGTTGGTGAAGACGACGCGCCGGCCCGCCGCGCCGTGCTGCTCGCGCCATGCGACCGCGCCGTCGGCATCGAGCAGCGCGCCGCCGAAGCGCTCAGGCATCGGCTTCGGCGCCGACGAGTGCCANNGTCAGCACGGCGATCACGGTATCGCCCGCACCGCTGACGTCGAAGACCGTGCGCGCGACCGAAGGCACCACCAGGCGTTCGCCCTGCGCGCCGAAGAGCGCCATGCCGCGTTCGCCGAGGGTGATCACCACGTAGCGGCAGTCCAGCCGCGCGAGCAGTGCGGCGCCGGCCTCTTCGAGCGAGTCCGCGTCCTTGATCGCGACGCCGCTGGCCGCCGAGGCTTCCGCCGCATTGGGCGCTACCAACGTCACGCCCGCGAAGAGTCCGATGTTCTTGGGCTTGGGATCGGCGGTGACGACTTGCGCCGCACGCGCCGCACCGACCAGTTGCACCGANNGCGCGCGACGCGCTCGCAGAGCCGGTCCGCGTCGGCGGAAGCCAAGGGTGCGACCGACTCCCAATCGGCGCGCACGACCTGTTGGTTGTGCGCCACGATGCGCGTCTTGCGCGTGGTCGGCCGATCCGAACAGGCCACGACGGCGCTGCGATCGACCTCGAGCGCGTCGAGCAGCTCCAGCATCCTGCGGCCCTCGGCATCGTCGCCGATGCCCGCCGCGAACGCGACGCGCGCGCCGACCGCGCGCAAATTGCTCGCAACGTTGCCCGCGCCGCCCAGCGTGAACGAATGATCGTCGACCGCGACCACCGGCACCGGCGCCTCGGGCGAGATGCGCGACACCCTGCCCCAGACCCATTCGTCGAGCATCGCGTCGCCGACGACGAGCACGCGCTTGTCGCGCATGCGTTCGAACAGACGGCGCGCGCCGCGCTCCACCAAGGGCACGACGTCAGGCATCGATGCGTTCCGCGACGTGCTGCAGAAAGAAGCGCACGCCGTCGAGCAAGTCGCGCGCGCGGTAGAGCGGTTCGGGACCGTCGTAGACGCCCGTCTTACCGACGAGGATGCCGGGCAAGCCCAGGCCGGCGGCCAAAGCCATGTCGCCCGCGCGGTCGCCGAAGACGACGCTGCGCGCGAGGTCGAGTCCGCGCTCGGCGACGGCGCGTTCGACCATGCCGGGCAAGGGTTTGCGGCACGCGCACGCGTCGAGGTGCGTGCAATAGTAATAGGCTTCGACCGCGGCGCCGTCGCTCGCGAGCGCGGCCGAGAGCGAACGATGCACGGCTTCCACGTCGGGCCGGTCGAAGTAACCGCGCGCCACACCGGACTGATTGGTCACGACGATGCGTTCGTAGCCGGCCGCACGCAGCGCGCGCAACGCCTCGGGTACGCCGGCCAGCACGCGGATGCGGCTCGGGTCGCCGATGTATCCCGAATCTTCCATCAGCGTGCCGTCGCGATCGAGAAATGCCGCCGGATTCAATCGTCGGGATCTTTCATGTCGTTGGGATGCGACGACGGTTCGCGCCGGCGCACGGTAGCGATCGCCTGGAGATACTCCGCGGCTTGTCTGCGAAATTCGCGCGCGTCGGCCGCCGGCACGCCGAGGCCCACGTAGGCGGCTTGATCGAGGTACGTGCCGTGGAACGGTACGACGCACCAGTCGTTGCCCCGGCGCTTCAACACCGCCTCGCCGCCGCCGGTCTGGCCCGCGTACCATTTCATCAGCGCGAAATCGTGGATCACGATCGTGTGCCGCGCCTGGAACGTCCTGCCCGCGCCCTGCGGCAGCACGTCGCCGAATTGCGCGCGCGGTGCGCAGGTGCCCTCGCCGATCGGACCGACCGGCAAGAGCGCCACGGCGAGGCCCAACGCGATCATTCCGCGGCGTCTCCGCCTTCGGGCAAGAACGCCTGCTCGACCAGTTCGCAGATGATGTGGCCCAGCGTAATGTGCACTTCCTGGATGAGCGCCGAATGGCCGTCGGGCCCGGTCAGCACGATGTCGGCCACCTCGGCGACGCGGCCGCCGCCGTTTCCGGTGAACACGACGGTCGTCGCGCCACGGCGTTTGGCTTCTTCCAAGCCGAGCACCACGTTGGGCGAATTGCCGCTGGTGGTCAAACCGACCACGACGTCGCCGGGCACCACGAAAGCTTCGACCTGGCGCGCGAAGAGCCGCTCGAAGCCGTAGTCGTTGGCGATCGCGGTGACGGCCGAGGGATTGACCGAAAGCGATTCGGAGGGCAACGCACGCCGCTCGGCGCGGAACCGTCCGCTGAATTCGGCGGCCAAATGCTGCGCGTCGGCCGCGCTGCCGCCGTTGCCCATCCAGAGTACCTTGCGGCCCGCGCTAAAGGCGGCGATCATCGTGCGCGCGATGCGTTCGACGACCGCTTCGTACCGGTCGGCATCGAGCAGACCGCGCCGCTCGTCGAGCAGGTCGCGGAACGCGGGCTTGGCTTTCACGTCGGCGTCTAAGCTCACGGTTCTATCCAAAACATCTCTTCACCGAGGGTCACCAGCGCGCCGTTCTCGGGCAGGATGCGGCGGACGACCCCGGCGTGGTCGCTAGTTATTTCGTTCATCAACTTCATCGCTTCGAGGATGCACAGTACTTGCCCGACCTCGACGCGCTGCCCGACTTCGACGAACGAATCGGCGCCGGGCGACGGCGCTCGATAGAACACGCCGATGATCGGCGCGGTTACCTTCTTGAAGTTCGCTCCCGCGGCCGCAGGCGCGACGGCGACCGGCGGCGGCGCCGCGGCGGCAATCGGCGCCGCAGCGGCGGCCACGACCGGGCCGCGCCGGACGAGTTCGTAGGTCGTGGCGCCGGCGCGTAAGGTCAGCGCGTCGAGATCGTGCTCGCGCATGATCTCGAGCAGTTGATCGAGCGACTCGCGTTCGTCCATCAGACCGCCTCCGAAACGGCGTCGGGCGCGGGCAAGCCCGCGTACCACGCGCGCACCCGCGCAACGGCCGCCTCGAGCGAGTCGCTCACGGCGAGCGTTACTTGGCTGCGCAAGACCAAGTCGCGCGCGACCACCGTGCCCTCGCGGAGTTCGTCGTCGCCCACGATCAGCGCGCCGCGCGCGTTGGCGCGATCCGCGCGTTTCAACTGATTGCCCACCTTGGCGCCGGCGTAATCGCTCGTGACGGGCACGTCGCCGCCGCGGCGCAGGGCCGCGATCAAGGGCACCGAGGCCGCCCGGGCCGCATCGCCGAGCGCGATGACGGCGATGCCGTGGCGTTCGGGCAGCGGTTCCAGTCCGGCTCTTTCCAGCATCATCAGCAAACGTTCGATGCCCATGCCGAAACCGACGCCCGGCGTCGGCGGACCGCCGAGCGAGGCGACGAGTCCGTCGTAGCGGCCGCCGGCGCAGACCGTCGACTGCGCGCCGAGATCCGACGAGACGAATTCGAACACCGTGCGCGTGTAGTAATCCAAACCGCGCACGATGCGCGGATCGATTTCGTAGGCGACGCCGATCGCATCGAGCAGCGCGCGCACCTGCGCGAAGTGCGCGGCGCAATCGGTGCAGAGCACGTCGAGCACCGTTGGCGCGGTCTCGGCCAAGGCGCGGTCTTCGGGCGACTTGCTATCGAGAATGCGCAGCGGATTGCGTTCCAGACGGCGCTGCGAATCGGCCGAGAGCAAAGCTCGATGCGGCGCGAAGTGATCGTACAAGGCCTGGCGGTAGCGCGGGCGGCAGACGTCGTCGCCGATGGAATTGAGGTGCAAGACCACGCCGGGAAGGTCGTACCCGCGCAGCACGTCGTCGGCCAGCGAGATCACCTCGACGTCGGCCTCCGGCCCGGCGAAGCCGAAGCACTCGATGCCGAATTGGTGCGCCTGACGGTAGCGGCCCGCTTGGGGCCGCTCGTACCGGAAGATGGGTCCGACGTAGTACAGCCGCTGCGGCCCGTTGCTCAAGAGATTGTGCTCGAGCAGCGCGCGCACGACCGGAGCGGTCCACTCGGGACGCAAGGTCATGCTCCGTCCGCCCTTGTCGACGAACGTGTACATCTCTTTCTCGACGATGTCGGTCGCCTCGCCCACACCGCGCACGAACAGCTCGGTGGATTCGAAGAGCGGCGTACGGATTTCTCCGTACCCGAAACGGCGGGCGATCGCCCCGACGCGCGCTTCGAGGGCTTGCCGGCGCGCGCTCTCGGGGGGATAGGTGTCTGCCGTTCCCCGCGGGGCGGCGATCTTGCTCATTGGGATGCTCCTTTGACGGCGCACGTGCGAAATGCCTCGACCGCTGCCCGCGCGGGCCGCGCGGCTCCGGCCGCCCTCGCGCTCGTTTTGCTCGCCCTGCCGCGGGGCGAAGCGCATGCGGCGCTGGCCTCGGCCGCCGCGAGCGTCTTCGAAGCCGTACCCTTCGTCTGCGCTGCCGCCGTGCTGCCCGGACGGTTCGCGCGCCTCGCGCCGCTGCTGGCCTGCGGCTGCGGCGGCAGCCTGCCCGGCGCGCTCAGCTTGCCGGCGCTGGCCCTCTGCTGGCTGGCCTTCGGGCCGGCGCTCACGCTGGCGCGCGCGGCGACGGCGCTCGGGCTGGCCGTGCTCGCACGGCGCACTCGCCGCCGGACGAGGGCGCCGGCCGGGTGCGCGCAGGCGCCCGACCCGCTGGCGGAACTGGCGGGCATCGGCTGTGCGGCCTTCGCCGGCGCGCTCGTCGAGGCGGCCCTGCCCGCGCTGCGCGGCATGTGGGCGCCGGCGGCGCTGCTCGCCGGCTTGCTGGCGGGCGGGCTCCTGCCCTGCGCGACGGCGGGAGTGAGCCTGGCCGCCGGGCTCCGGCCAAGCGCGCCCGCGGTCGCGGCGGGACTGCTCGCCGGCGCCGGCATCGTCCGCCTGTCCCTGCCCATTCGCCCCTGCGGCGCGCGCCGCGACGGGCGGCCGGCAGCGGCCCTGCTCCTCGGCGCCTGTCTCTGGCTCGCGTTCGGCGATGCGCGGGGCTTCCTCAACCCGCGGCTGGCCTGGCTCGCCCCGGCCGGCGCGCTCGGCAGCGTCTGTCTCCTGCGGGGCGTCTCGACCCGGCTGCGCCCGGCCGCGCTGCTCCCGCTCGCGCTTCTCGCCGCGCTGACGTTCGGTTCGCCGCCGCCCGGCGAGCGTGCCGCGACGCTCCCGCTCGGACTCTATCCCGGCGCGGCGCTCGACTTCACGGGCCGCGTCGGCCCGGGCGGGCGCAGCGTGCGGCGGGCCGCGATCCTCTGCTGCCGCGCCGACGCGCACGTGCTCGAAGTACCGCTCGAGGTGCCGCTCGCGCTGCCCGCGGGCAGGTGGGTGCGCGTCACGGGCACGATGGAATCGACCCCCGCGGGCCTGCGCCTGGGGCGCATTCGCGCCGCCGGGGTCGCGCCACCGCGGGACCCCTTTGCGTATTTGTAGCCGCCGAGGGCCGGATCAGGCGCTACCGCGGTCAATCGGGCAGTCGCAGTGCCGTCACGTCGCGACCGTTCTGATGCAGCACGGCCGACGTCGCTTTGCCCTTCTCCACGGTGAAGGTGACGCGCGCGTCGACCACCTTCCAGAAGAATGCGTCGGGCGCGTAGGGGTACACGCGAAAGCGCGGCTGATCGCCGAGTTGCGCGTAGAGCCGGTCGCCCTCGCGCGTAAAGACGAAGCGCGTGCCGGCCAAATCGTAGGTGCCCGCGTACGCCCCGAGTGCGTCGCGGTCGAGCGCAATCGTGCGCGGCGGCGCGGCCAGCGGAAGTGCCGGGTCGAGCCAGTGGAGCGCGATGTCGTCGATCGAGAACGCGCTATTGGCCAAGATCACGATCGCGCGCGTGCGATCCGCGCTGAATCCGACGAAGGCGTGATAGCCGCCCGTCTGCCCGTTGTGCCACACGATGCCGTCGGAGATCTGCGTGTTCCAGAGCAGCCCGATGCGGGTCTGCGGCGTCGCATCGCGGCGCGGCTGTTCCGCGATGCGGGCCGCGGAGCCGAGCGGTCCGTCGGCGCTGGAGACCGCGCCGAGATAGCGCAACATGTCGCCCAGCGACGAAGCGAGGCCGCCCGCGCCCGCCAGCGCATCGAAGTGCCAGTTCGCCACCGGCTCGCCGTCGACGTCGTGACCCTTGGCCAGGTGCGCGCGCATCGCGGGCGTCAGCGCGATCGCCGTGGACGACATCTCGAGCGGATCGAGCACGCGCTGCCGCAACAACGTTTCGTACGTCGTGTCGGCGCGCCGGGCCAGCAGCCGTCCGAGCAATCCGACGGCCAGGTTGGAGTATTCGTACTGCGCGCCGATGTCGCGCGTCAAGCGATAGTGCGCGAGAAACTCAAAGAGCCGTTCGTCGTCGTAGCTCGCATACGGGTCGTCGGCGTTGCGTGGCGCCAAGTTGTCGGGCAGGCGCGGCAAGCCCGACGACTGCGTGGCCAAATCCAGCAAGGTGATGTGCCTGTCGCCCCGCGCGGGCGCCGTGACGCCCTTGGGCAGCAACTCGTCGATGGGCTCGTCGAGGCGCACCTCGCCGCGCCCGACCATCTCGGCCAGTAATATCCCGGTAAAGGTCTTGGTGACCGAACCGATTTCGAACACGGTGTCCCGGCTGAGCTTCTCCGCGGTACCCGTCTCGCCGCGCAGCACGACGGCGGTGCGGCCGTTCTCGATCGTGCCGATCGCGATGCCCACGCCGGGCGCGCCGTCGATGCGCTCGAGCGCCGCGCGGCCCAGATCGAAGGGTTCGGGAGAAGCCCCCGCGCTCGAACTCACGGCCAGGGTCGCACCCACCAGCGCAATTGCAAGCCAACGGAACACATCATGCCTCCCTCGGAGCGAGCGCAGTCGAGGTTCTAAGCGTAGCGGTGAAATGCCGCTCAAGCGGCGGCGCGCGCGGGCAACAGCGTGCACGCCAGGCCCAAGAGCAGCAGGATGGCGCCGGCGACGGTCAGCGGCACCAGCGTCTCGTCGAGCAGCAGATAGGAGAGCAGCAAGCCCGTCGCGATCGCGCCGTATTGACTGCCGGCGGTTGCGATCGTCATGCCCGAGAGACGCACCGATGCCGCGTGCGCGATCGGTGCGGCGATCGCCGAGGTGATGCCGATGCCCGCGATCACGAGCAACGCCAGCTCGGGCGAGGCCAGCGTGTGCTGCAGCGCAAACGGAATCAACCCCGCGCCGCTCGCGGCGACCAGCGCAAAGCCGCCGCCCCACGCGACGGCGATCACGAAGAACGGCGAATAGATCGCCGTGAGCCGGCGCGTCACGATCGAATAGGCCGCGAAGACCGCGATCCACACCGCCATGATCGCGTCGCCGGCCAGGGACGCGCCCGCGCCCGAACGCGCCAGCGAGATGCAGACGATGCCCGCGAGCCCCAGGCCCAGCGCCAGCCGGCGCGGGCCGTCGAGCGGCTTGCGGAAGACGAGCGCGTCGACCGCGGCCAAACACAGCGGTGCGACGCCTTGCAGCAGCACGACGTGCGCGGCGCTGGTGCGTTCGAGCGCCAACTGATAGAGAAAGTTCAGGCCGAAACCCACGAGCACCGCGGCGAACGCAAACGCAGCGAGGTTCGCGCGCGTCGGCGCCACGCCGCGCGGCCGCGCGAGATAGGCAATCAGCGCGAAGAGCGGCAGCGGCCAGACCGCGCGCGCCACGGTCAGGCTCTCCGCATCGAAGCGCGCTCCGCCCGCATCGATGCCGAACATCAGCTTCGAAAACGGCGCCAGCAGACCCCAACCCACGCCGGCCGCGATGGCCAGCAACGCGCCCCTCAGCGCCAAACGCGACTCACGCCGGCGCGGGCCTCAATGCAAGAAGTAGCGGTGGGTCGAGAAGACGAGCGCGATCCCGTTGCGATCCGCCGCGGCTACGACTTCCGCGTCGCGGATCGAGCCCTCGGGCGCGATGATCGCGGTGCAGCCGGCCGCTGCGGCAGCTTCGAGGCCGTCGGCGAACGGAAAGAAACCGTCGCTCGCGCAGGCGGCGCCAGCAGCGAGTTCGCCCGCGCGGTGCGCGGCGATCTGCACCGCGCTCACGCGGTTGGTTTGACCCGCGCAGATGCCGCGAGTCACCAGATCGCGCGCGATCACGATGCCGTTGCTCTTGACGTGGCGCACGATGTCCCAGGCGAACCGCACGTCGCGCCACTCGCTTTCGCTCGGCGCGCGCTGCGAGGCGACGCGCCAGCTCTCGGGCTTCATGTTGGGATCGTCGTCCTCGGCGAGCACGCCGCCCAGCGCGCTGCGCACGCGCAGTTCGCGCGCCAAGCGTTGCGGCAGCCGCCGGTCGTAGCGAATCAGCCGCAGGTTCTTTTTGACGCGCAGACGCGCGAGCGCGGCCGCATCGAATTCGGGCGCGGCCACGATCTCGAGAAAGACGTCGGCCAAGACCTCCGCGGTCGCGGCGTCGACCGCGCCGTCGAGCGCGATGATGCCGCCGTACGCGGAGACGCGGTCCGTTTCCAAGGCTAAACGCGCCGCATCGGCGGCGTCCGGCCGTTCGGCCACGCCGCAGGGCACGGTGTGTTTGACGATGGCCGCGCGAATCACGTCGGGCGCCGCGCCCTCGACCTCGCGCACGAGCAAACGCAGCGTCGCGTCGAGGTCGAGCAGGTTGTTGTACGAGAGCGTCTTGCCGCCGAGTTGCTCGGGCAGCGATTCGGTGCGCGACAGATAAAACGCCGCGCGCGATTGCGGGTTTTCGCCGTAACGCAGGGGCGACGCCAGCGGCAGCGTCAGCGCGAGCGAACCGGGCAGGTCGGCCGCGGCCAGCCCGGCCTCGAGATAGCGCGCGATCGACGAATCGTATTCGGCGGTGCGTTCGAAGGCCGCGGTAGCCAACAGGCGGCGCAGCGTGTAGCCGGCGGGCGCTTCGACGATCGCGGCGTACTGCTCGGGCGAACTGAGCACGGTCACGTGCGCGAAGTTTTTCGCCGAGGCGCGCAGCAGCGATACGCCGCCGACGTCGATCTGCTCGATCGCCTCTTCGAGCGTGGCGCCCTCGCGCGCGATCGTCGCCTCGAACGGATAGAGATTCACCGCCACCAGGCCGATGCGCGGCACGCCGTGCGCGCGCCGTTCGGCTTCGTGTTCGGGATTGTCGCGGTCGGCCAGGATCGCGCCGAAGACCGCCGGGTGCAAGGTCTTCACTCGCCCGTCGAAGAGCGACGGATAGTTGGTCAATTCGCCGACGTCGCGCGCCTCGATGCCCGCCTCTTCGAGGTGCCGGCGCGTGCCGCCGGTGGCGTAGATCGGCATGCCGCGCTCGACGAGCGCCCGCGCCAAGTCGATCGCGCCCGTGCGGTCGTGGAGCGAGAAGAGCGCGGCCTCGCGCTCCGTGTCGACGGCGCCCATCGCGACTAACCCGCCAACGCCGGGGTTGCTTCGGCGTCGCTCGGCGCGTCGGCCGAGGTTTCGCCCGACGTCTCGAGCGAGGTCATGTCGGCGCCGATCACGCGCGAGATGCCGGGCTCGACCATCGTCACGCCGTACATGCGCGAGGCGAGTTCCATCGTTTTCTTGTTGTGCGTGACGATCAGCAGTTGCGCGTCGGCGGCGACGTCGCGAACCATCGCGGAGAAACGGTCGACGTTGGCGTCGTCGAGGGCGGCGTCGACCTCGTCGAGCAGATAGAACGGCGACGGCTTGACCTGGACGAGCGCGAAGATCAGTGCCGACGAGGCCATCGCGCGTTCGCCGCCGGAGAGCGAGTGCAAGGGCATCATCTTCTTGCCCGGCGGCTGGACCGCGATCTCGATGCCGGTTTCGGCCAGATGCTCGGGATCGGTCTGCCACATCTTCGCCTGTCCGCCCGGATAGAGCCGCGCGTACACGCCTTCGAAGGCCTTGCGGACCGCTTCGAAGGTGACGTTGAACGCCTCTTGCGACGAGCTTTCGATCTCGTGGATCGAGGCCAACAGCGTTTCGCGCGCGCGGGCCAGATCGTCGATCTGTTCCTTGAGGAAACGCTCGCGTTCGATCAGCTCGGAGATCTCGGCTTCGGCGTTCAAGTTGACGTTCTGCAGGCGCGCGAGATCTTCGCGCAGGCGCTGCAGTTCGGCCGTCACGTCGCCGGTTTCGTTCGCGTAGCGCGCCTCGACGTCGGCGCATTCGTCGGCGGTCGCGGGGTTCTGCGCGAACTGCGCGGCGAGCATGCCCAATTCGGCGTCGATCTCGGCCAGCCGCACGCGGCTGCCTTCGCCCGCCTGCGCCGCCTCGCGTTCGGCCACGCGCGCCAACTGCAGATCGCTCTCGAGCGCGTTGGCGAGGCCCGCGCGGCGCTCCCGTTCGGCGCGCGCGGCCGCGTCGGCGGCGTCGGCTTCGGTGACGCGCACCTTGGCCGACTCGAGCGCGCGTTCGCCGCTCGTCGCGCTCGCAGCCAGCGCGTCGAGTTCGGCTTCCATCTGCGTGCGCGCGTCGGCCGCGCGCTCGCTGTCGACGTCGAGCAGCGCGACGCGCGCGCTCGCCGCATCGCGACGCGCGATCAACGTCGCGACGGCTTCGCGTTCGCTTGCGATCTCGCCGGCGACCGTGCGTTCGGCATCCTGCGCGCGCGCGATCGTGGCCCGCGCTTCGCCCAGCGCCGCATCGAGGCGCTCGCGCTCGGCCACCCGCGCCGCGGGATCGGCGGCGGGCTGCTCCAACACGGTCAGGCGCAGCCGCGCTTCGCCGGTCTGCGCGTCGCGTTCGCCGGCGCGCGCCAGCGCCGCCGCGGCCTCGCCCTCGAGACGCGCGTGTTCGCCGACGAGGTTTTCGAGCTTGGTCTCGTTTTCGCGCAACGCCAAGGTCAGTTGCGCCTCGCGAGCGCGCGCCTCGTCGCGCACGCGGGTCGACTCCGCGCTCTCGGCGTCGGCCGCGGTCGCGGCGCTCTGCGCGGCGGCCAGGACTTCGCGCAGACGCGGCAGTTGTTCGGAAAGCGTACGCGCCTGCGCGCGCCGCGAAAGGATCGAGCGTTCGCGCTTGTAGCGTCCGCCGGTCATCGCGCCGCCGCCGCTGAGTTGATCGCCCTCGAGCGTGACGATCGAATCGCGGAAGTTGCGTCCGCGGACCAGCTCCACGCCGACGTCGAGCGTCTCGACGACGAGCACGCGTCCGACCAAGAACGCGACGATGCCGGCGAAGCGCGGTTGCGTTTCGACCAGCGTGTGCGCGTACCCGATCACGCCGGGCAGCCGCGGCGTGTCGGCTAAGGGCCGGCCGGTGCGGTTGCCCAACGTATCCAAGGGCAGAAAGGTGGCGCGTCCCGCTTCGCGTTCGCGCAGCAGCGCGATCGCATGCTGCGCGTCTTCGGACGTTTCGGTGACGAGGTTGGAGAGGCCGGCGCCGAACGCGATGTCGAGCGCGCGCGCGTAGGTTTCGTCGACGCGAATGAGGTTGGAGACGACGCCGAGCACGCCGGAGAGTTCGGCGCGGGTCACCGCTTCGAGCACGGCCCGCGTGCCGGGCACGTGTCCTTCGAGATTGGCTTCGAGTTCCTCGATCGTGTGCAGCCGCGCTTCGGCTGCGGCCAACTCGTGCGTCGCGTCGCGATAGGCGCGTTGTGCGGCGCCGAGCGCGGCGGCGGCCGCGGCCACGCGTTCGTCGGCTGCGGCGGCTTCGGCCGCGCACCCCGCGGCGCGCGCTTCCAAATCGCGTGCCACGACCGTCGCACGTTCGACCTCGTGGGCTAAGCGCGCGGCCGACTCGCTCTTGTGCGCGGCTTCGTCGCGCAGGGCGAACGCTTCGCGCTCGAGCCGCTCGTATTCGGTTTGGGTCGCGTGCAATTGCGCGCGGCGCTCCGCTTCGCTGGCCGCATCGGCGGCCGCAGCCGCTTCGACCTCGCGCAACGCGGCGAAGATGTGGTCGAGCGCCGCACGCGCCGCGGCCAAGGCTTCTTGCGCGTCGCGTTCGCGGCCGCGTTGCGCTTCGAGCGCCTCCGTGCGCGGCGCGATCTCGGCTTCGAGGCGGGCCGCTTCCTCACGCAGCGCGGCGCGTTCGGCGTCGGCGCGCTCGCGGTCGCCGGTGATTTGCGACGACTGCTTTTCGAGCGCTTCGCGGCGCGCCAGCAGGCCGGCCTGGTGCACTTCGAGTTCGGCGAGTTCGGAACGCGCGCGCGTGGCCGCCGCGCGCAAACCGTCGAGCCGGCGTTCCAATTCGAGCAAGCCGCCGCGCACCGCGCCGAGTTCGGCGTCGACGGTCGCCGCGCGCGCTCCGGCCGTGGCCTGTTCGAGTTCGAGGCGTTCGAGATCGGCGGTCAGCCGCTCGCGTTCGGTGCGCCGCGACGCGCTCGCGCGCAGATAGGAGAGGATCTCGAGATCGCGCAGTCGAGCCGAGGCCTTCCGGAAGCGCCGCGCTCGCCGCGCCTGCGTCTCGAGTTCGGGAATGCGGGCTTGGATCTCGGCGAGCAGGTCGCTGATGCGAATGCCGTTTTGTTCGGTCTGCTCGAGACGGCGCAGCGACTCGGCCTTGCGCGCGAGGAAACGGTTGATGCCCGCGGTCTCTTCGAAAAGGCTACGCCGGTCGGAAGGCTTGGAGGAGAGGATCGCGTCGATCTGACCCTGCGACACGATCGAATAGGAGCCCGGTCCGAGCCCGGTGCCCATCAGGAGATCGACGATGTCGCGCAAGCGCACTTGCTGGCGGTTGATGAAGAATTCGCTCTCGCCCGCGCGGTAGGCGCGGCGCGTCAACTGCACCTCGGCCGCATCGACGTCGAGCCGGCGTTCCGAATTGTCGAAGGTCAGCGCCACCTCGGCCATGCCCAGCGGCTTGCGCCGCTCGTTGCCCGCGAAGATCACGTCCTCGCTCTTGCCGGTGCGCAGGCTCTTGGAACTCTGCTCGCCGAGCACCCAGCGAATCGCGTCGACCAGATTCGACTTGCCCGAACCGTTGGGCCCCACGAGGCCCGTGATGCCCGGCTCGAACGTGAGCAGCGTCTGTTCGGCAAACGTTTTGAAGCCGAAGAGGCGTAACGACTTGAGCCTCACGCGCGCGCGTCCGCCGGGGCCAGCGGTGCGGAATAATTTCGCGTCTCGACGTCGCCGTACCGTTCGCGCACGACCTCGAGCGCGCGCGCCGCGGCCGCGCGCTGCGCGGCCTTCTTACTCGGGCCGCTGCCCGCGGCCAGCACGTCGCCGCGCACCGCCACTTCCGAGAAGAAGACGCGCTCGTGCGGCGGTCCCTCGAAGCGTTCCACGTAGGCGGGCACGTCGGCGAAGCGGCGCTGCGACCACTCTTGCAAGAGCGTCTTGGGATCGTCGAGCGGGATCGCGTTGCGCTCGTGCACCGCGACGTGTTCGCGCGCCACGAAGTCGGCCACGGCCTCGAGCCCGGCTTCCTGATAGAGCGCGGCCAAGAAGGCCTCGAACGCGTCGGAGAGCGTCGAACGCGGTCGCGCGGCGCCGGCGTTGGCCAGGCTCGCGCCCAAGCGCAGCAGCGGTTCGAATTCGAGACGCCGCGCGGTTTCGGCCAGCGCCGCATCGTTGACCAGCGCCGCCTTGCGCAAGGTCAACTCGCCTTGCGGCGCATCGGGATAGCGCGCGTAGAGCGCGCGGGCGACGACGAAGCCGAGCAACGCGTCGCCCAAGAATTCCAAACGCTCGTTGGACGCCTCGGCGAGACCTTCGCGGAACGCGCTCTCGTGCGCGAAGGCCGCATCGAGTTTGTCGATGTCGACGTTCGCCCCGGTGCGCGCGACGAGGGCGCGCAAGCGCCGGCGCCGTGCTTCGCCCGCCAAAATCTACTCCCGGTACTTCCCGAAGACGACGACGCTATTGTGCCCGCCGAAGCCGAACGAATTGGACAGCGCGATGTCGACGTCGGCCTTGCGCGCCACGTTGGGCACGTAGTCGAGCGTACATTCGGGGTCGGGGAAATCGTAGTTGATCGTGGGCGGAATGATCCCGTGGTAGATGGTCAGTGCGGTGGCCACGCCTTCGAAGGCGCCGGCGGCGCCGAGGGCGTGACCGTGCATGCTCTTCGTCGAACTCACCGCGAAAGCATGGCCGTTTGCGCCGATCACCCGGCCCAACGCTTGCGACTCGGCGGGATCGCCGATCGGCGTCGAGGTGCCGTGCGCGTTGACGTAATCGACTCGATCCGGCGTGATGCCGCACGAGGCGAATGCGCGGCGCAGCGCGAGCTCCACGCCGCTGCCGGTGGGATCGACGGCCACGATGTCGTGCGCGTCGGCCGACTGTCCGTAGCCCAAGAGTTCGGCGTAGATGCGCGCGCCGCGCGCTCGGGCGAACTCCAATTCCTCGAGGATCAGAATGGCGGCGCCTTCGGCCAACACGAAACCGTCGCGCTCGCGATCGAACGGGCGGCTCGCACGCTCGGGCTCGTCGTTGCGCGTCGAGAGCGCCTTCATCGAATCGAAGCCGCCCATCGCGATGTCGATGATCGTCGCTTCGGAGCCGCCGGCGACCATCGCCACCGCGTCGCCGCGCGCGATGAAATCGTAGGCCAAGCCCAGCCCGTCGTTAGAACTGGCGCACGCGCTCGAGACCGCGAACATCGGCCCGCGGAAGCCTTCCTTCATGGAGATCTGGGCCGAGGCCGCGTTGCCCATGAGCATGGGCACGAAGAAGGGGCTGATGCGGCTCGAGGTGCCGATCTCGCGGGCCTTGGTCACCGTGTCCTGGACCGTCGTGATGCCGCCGATGCCGGTGGCCACGAGCACGCCCGTCCGGTCGCGGATCTCGCGGTCGTCCGGGAAGGCCGCGTCGGCAACCGCCTCCTTGGCGGCCACGAAGGCCATCTGCGCGTAGCGGTCCATGCGCCGGGCGTCGCGACGGCCGATCGAGGCGTCGGGATCGAACCCCTTGACCTCGGCGGCGATGCGACAGCGCAGACCCGCGGCGACCACGTCGAAAGCCGTGATGGGGCCGATCCCGCTGCGCCCGGCCACCAGCGCCGACCAAAAGTCGGCCGTGGTGTTTCCCAGCGGCGTGACGGCACCAAGTCCGGTGATAACCACCCGCTTCTTGGGCAAATTCGTGCTCAACGTATCCCTTCCACCAGCCGCGTCCGTTCCAGCGGCGCCCAGGTTCTATCGCGGCGCCTCAACGTAAGCCTGCTCCTTCTATCCGCAGGACGTGCCCTCGCGGTTGCGCCCGGGCGCGGCGCCGTGTATACTTACGCCCGTCATGTTCACGTTCGACCTCCAACTTTTCGCGTCCAAGAAGGGCGCCGGGTCCACCCGCAACGGCCGCGACTCCAATGCCCAGCGCCTGGGCATCAAGAAGTACGGCGGCGAGCAGGTGCTGGCCGGTAACATCCTCGTCCGCCAGCGCGGCACGAAATTCTACCCCGGCACGGGCGTAGGCATGGGTAAGGATAATACCCTCTTCGCGCTGGTCGCGGGCCGGGTTCACTTCGCCGAGAAGCGCAATCGCAAGCACGTCCACGTGCTCGCCGAGGGCGCGGCCTGAAGCTTTCGCTTCCGCCGCCCCTCCAAAGAGCCTTAGGGCTCTTTTTGTTTTCCGGGTCGGGCGGCGGCTGATGCAGTTCATCGACGAGGCGACCATCGGCGTCTCCGGCGGCCGCGGCGGCGACGGCATCGTGGCCTGGCGCCGCGAGAAGTACGTGCCCAAGGGCGGCCCGGCGGGCGGCGACGGCGGCCGGGGCGGCGACGTGGTGCTCGAAGCCACGGCCGAACTCTCCACCCTGATCGAGTTCCGCTTCAAGAAGCAGTTCGCGGCCGAGGCCGGCAAGGCGGGCTCGACGTCCAACAAGTCCGGTCGCAGCGCCGAAGACCTGATCATTCCGGTGCCGATGGGCACGCTGGCCTACCGGGTGGGCGACGACGGCCGCGAGTATCTCCTGGCCGACCTCAGCACCGAAGGCGAACGCGTGCGCGTAGCCCGCGGGGGACGCGGAGGCCTGGGCAACCAGCACTTCGCGACCAGCAGCCGGCAGGCGCCCCGCTTCGCGGAGAAGGGCGAACCGGCGGAGAGCTGCACGCTGCGGCTCGAACTCAAACTGCTGGCCGACGTCGGCCTCATCGGCCTGCCCAACGCGGGCAAGTCGACGCTGCTGGCCGCGGCCTCGGCCGCCCGGCCCAAGATCGCCGACTATCCGTTCACGACGCTCGAGCCCCAACTCGGCGTGGTGCGCCTGGGACCCGAAGAGTCGTTCGTGATGGTCGACATCCCGGGCTTGATCGAGGGCGCGCACGCCGGTTCGGGGTTGGGCGATCGCTTTCTGCGTCACGTCGAGCGCACGCGCGTGTTACTCCATTTGATGGACGGCAATCGCGAGCGCGCGGAGATCCTGGCCGACAAAGCCACGATCGAAAACGAATTGCGCCTGTGGAACGAGACGCTCTTGTCGCGGCCGATCCTCAACGTGGTGACCAAGCTCGACATTCCCGAGGCGCGGGAGCGCTTCACCGAATTGCGCGGCGAGTTGCCCGACGTCTTCGGCATCTCCGCCGCCACCGGCGAAGGCGTGCGCGAACTGCTCTTCGCCGCCTATCGCATCGCGCGCGAAACGCCGGCGCCCGACGTGGCCGTGGGCGACGCGCCGCGCTTCGTGCTCGCGCCGCGCGAGCCGTTCGAGATCGACGTGGCCGAGGACGGCGCGTTCGTCGTCAGCGGCGAGCGCATCGANNGCGAAGATGGGCGTCGACAAACGCTTGCGCGAGTTGGGTGCGAAGGACGGCGACACCGTGCGCATCGCCGGACACGAGTTCGACTATTCGTGAGCGCCGCATCGCGTTTCGCGCTCGGCGAACACGGCGCGCGTGACGGCGATCGGAGCCTCGAGCGGTGAAGATCGGACTCTTCGGCGGCACCTTCGATCCGGTGCATAACGCGCATCTCTTCGTCGCCGAAGCGGCGCGCGTGGAACTCGGACTCGAGCGCATGATCTTCTTGCCCACGCGCGGCGCGCACTATCGCACGCCGCCGGTTGCGAACGTGGAAGACAGGCTTTCCATGTTGCGCCTCGCGCTCGCCGCGAATCCGGCCTTCGCACTCGACGAAGCGGATCTGGCCGGCGATGCGACCGGCTACACCGCCGACCTGATGCCGCGCGTGCGCGCGCGCCATCCGCACGACCGGCTGACGTTCGTGGTGGGCGGCGATTCGCTGGTCGATTCGCCGTGGCAACGCTTCGATACGGTGCTGGCCAATTTGGATTGTTTCGCAATCGCGCCGCGCGCCCAGCGCGAGCCGCAACGTCTGGACGACTTCCTCGCCGGGCTCTCCGAGGCCGAAGCCGAAAAGTTCGTCGTTCTCGACCTGCCCGCACTCAACGGCTCGGCGACGCTGGTGCGCACGCAACTCGCGCGCGGCGGCAGCATTCGCTATTTGGTCCCCGACGCGGTGGAACGCTACATCGCGCGGCGGCGGCTCTACGCGGGCCCGGTGCACGCCGATGCCTGAATACCCGCAGATCCGGATCGGCGGCGTGCCCGCCGTCGACCTGGCCGAAGCATACGGTACGCCGCTGCTGGTCATCGACCGCGACGTGTTGGACGCGGCGCTCGCGCGCTACGCCGCGCTCTCGGCCGAGTTCGACGTCAACGTTTCGTATGCGGGCAAGGCGCTGCTCTTCACCGCGCTCGCGGAGCGCGTTGCGGCCGCCGGGCTCGGCTTGGACGTGTGTTCGCTCGGCGAATTGCTCGTTGCCGAACGAGCCCGCTTCCCGGTCGCGCGGCTGACCTTTCACGGTTGCGGCAAGACGGTCGAAGAGTTGCAGGCCGCACTCGACGGTCGCGTCGGGCGGCTGGTCATCGACCATCGCGACGAATTGGACGTCTTGAGCGCGCTCGCAAACGATACCGGACGGCCGCTCGACGTGCTGCTGCGCGTCAATCCCGGCGTGGAGGCCGACACGCACCGCTCCGTGCGCACCGCGGGCCACGAATCGAAATTCGGCTTCGCGCCCGACGATCTCGTCGCGGCGTTTGCGCGCCTGAAGGACGCGCCCGGCCTGCGGCTCGTTGGTTTGCACGCGCACATCGGCTCCAACATCTTCGCGATCGAGCCGTATCTCCGGACGCTGGACGTTCTCTACGACCTGTACCTGGAAGGTAGAGCGCACGGCGCGCCGCTGGAAGAGTTGATCCTCGGCGGCGGCTTCGGCGTCTCGAACGCACGCGGCGGCGAACGTTTCGAAGCCGCCGCCTTGCTCGGCGCGGCGCTCGGGCGGCTGCGCGATCTCGGCAAGCGCGTGGGCTCGGAGCGCGCCCTGCCGCGCCTGGGCATCGAACCCGGCCGCTCGGTCGTGGCCGAGGCCGGCACGAGCTTGTACCGCGTCGTCACGGTGAAGGGGGAAGGCAACCGCCGGATCGTCATCGTGGACGGCGGCCTGGCCGACAATCCCCGGCCGGCGCTCTACGGCGCCGACCACGCACCCTTTGCGCTGGGCCGGCCGTTCCCGGACGAATGTGACGAAGCGCTCATCTGCGGACGCTCCTGCGAGAGCGACGAACTCGGCCGCGCGACCCTGCCTTCGGACGTGCGAGCGGGCGACCTCATCGGCATGCGCAGCACCGGCGCCTACACGTTCAGCATGTCGAGCAACTACAATCGCTTCCCGCGTCCGGCGGTCGTCTTCGCGGGCGGCGGACGGCATTACACGGTAATCCACCGCGAACCGCACGACGTGCTCTTGGCTTTCGAGGCGCGCGATGCGGTCTGAGCGGCTCGCCGCCTTTGCGCTCGCTACCTTCGCGCTCGCCGCGTCGGCGCTCTTCGCGGGCTGCGCCGGTTCGAGCGGCGGCGACGACGGCAACGGCGCGGTGTACGCCGCCTGGAGCGAACATCGCTCGCACGTGCAAGTTACGGCGTCGGGCAGCGTCGCGCACCTGCTGGGTACGCGGGCAGGACCGAGCGGAGAGCACGAGGGCTTTCTCCTGCACCTGCGCGGAGCGGCCGGGCGCGGCTTGACCGTTCGGGTGGAAGACAACACCGATTTGACCGGGCCGATTCCGCTCCAGCCAGGCTCGGACGTCGAAGTCCGCGGCGAATACATCTACGATCCGCGCGGCGGTTTGATCCATTACACGCATCGCGACCCGCGCTTCCGTCACCCGGCAGGCTACGTGCGCGTCGACGGCAAGGTCTATCAATGACCCCGAACCGGAAAAGTTTTTGCTTTCGCGCTATACAAACGGGCTATGCGTTTTCTATACTGAATCGAACGACGGTCAGTGCGCGAACTGCATGAGATCTTGCTCGCGAGCGCTTCGCCGAGGCGCCGCGAGCTGCTGAACTCGCTCGGCCTGCGCGTACTGGTGGTCCCGAGCAACGTCGACGAAGGAGAGCGCCCCGGTTATGACCCTCGCGAACTGGCGGGCTTGCACGCGGCTGCGAAAGCAGACGCGGTTGCGACCCGCGACGGTTCACGCGTGATCGTGGCTGCGGATACGGTCGTCGACGTCGACGGCACGGCGCTCGGGAAACCGCGCGACGCAGCCGAGGCCGCAGCGATGCTGCGCCTGCTCTCCGGCCGGCAGCATCTCGTGCACACCGCCTACGCGCTGATCGACGGCCCGTCGGGTCGACGGATCACGGGAGCGGAGACGACGCGAGTCAGATTCCACCCGCTCGACGAGACCGAGATCGCAACCTACGTCGCGAGCGGCGACCCGTTCGACAAGGCGGGCGGATACGGCATTCAGGGCCGGGGCGCGGTGCTCGTGGCCGGAATCGAAGGCGACTTCTACACGGTGATGGGTCTGCCGCTGGGCACGATCGTCCGCCGCTTGCGCGACTGGGGCTACGCGTTGCCGGCGCAGAGGGGAGCGTCGGCGACGTGAACGAGCGGCGCGACAACGGCATGCTCGGCACTTTGCGCGCGACGCTGAGCCCCGACATCGGGCTCGACTTGGGCACGGCGAACACCGTCGTCTACGAACGCGGCGCAGGCGTGATCGTCAGCGAACCCTCGATCGTGGCCTTCGATGCGCGTAGCGGCGAGGTCGTGGCCGTGGGCACGGCGGCCAAGGAGATGGAGGGCCGGGTGCCCGGCCGGATCCGCGTGGTCCGCCCGTTGCGCAACGGCACGATCTCCGATTTCAAGGCGGCGCACGTGCTGGTCGGCACGCTCGTCGACCGGGCCCTCGCCGCCCGCCCGCGCGTGGCGCCGCGCCTGATCGCCTCGGTGCCCGGTTGCGCGACCGACATCGAATGCAAGGCCGTCGAGCAAGCGGTGCGCGCCGCCGGGGCGCGCTCGACCACATACGTGCCGCAAGCCGTCGCGGCCGCCGTGGGCGCCGGACTCGACATCACCCGCGTCGGCGCGCAGATGGTCGTCGATATCGGCGGGGGCACGACCGAGATCGGCATCCTGGCCCAGGCCGGCGTGATCCGGCTCTCCTCGCTGCAGACCGGCGGCAACCACCTCGACGAAGCGATCCGGCGGCGCCTGCGCTCGCACCTCCGTTTCTCCGTGGGTCCGCTCACGGCCGAGCGGCTGAAGTTCGAGCTGGGTTACGCGGGCCGCGCGCCCGGCCGCGCCGACGCGATCGCCAACGGCATGGACCTCGACGCCGCCGCGCCGCGCACGCGGGGGGTGCCCGAGCGGTTGATCGGCGAAGCGATGGCGGACGGGATCGATCGGATCGTCCGGGGAGTCGTCGCCTTGCTCGAGACGGCGCCGCCCGACGTAGGGGCCGACCTGCTCGAAAGCGGCATCACGCTCACCGGCGGCGGCGCGCTGATCCCGGGGCTGGCGAGCGAGATCGGTTTCCGGACGAACGTGCCGACGATAGTGGCTCCCGATCCGCTGACCTGCGTGGCCCGCGGGGCGGGCGAAATACTCGGATCGCCGACCCTCCTGGAGCGGCTGCGACCGCACGCGGATCGGCTGACGAGGTGGTATCAATCTTTACGCACAGGGATGAGAGAAAGCTATTCGCCGTAATCGGCGCGGTGGTCGTCGCCGCGCTGATCGCTCTCGTCCAAATCGAATCCGCCCGTAACGGCCGCCCGAATCCGTTTTCGGCGGGCGTGACCGGACTTGCGGATGCGATTCAAATAGGCTTCGCGAGCAGCATCGATGCGCTGCGCGGCGCGGCCTCGAACCTCGGCGACTTGCCCCACCTGCGCGACCAAAACGCGCGGCTCGGCGCGGAAAACGAACGCCTCCGCACCGAAAACGCGCACTTGAGAGAAGCCCTCTCGCAGCAGCCCGACATCCAAGCGCTGGCGAACGCGAGCGCGCGATTCCCGGGCTCGATCGCCGCACAGACGATCGGCTTCGACCCGGAAAACCAGGCGCGCACGATTACGATCGACCGTGGGACCGTTGCGGGCTTGCACCTCGACGACGGCGTGGTGGTGGAAGACGGCGTCGTGGGGCGCGTCGTCGCGCTCGAACCGTTTCAAGCCACCGTGTTGCTGTTGACCGACCCGACCAGCAAGATTCCGGCCGTCGTCCAACGCGGCCGCTGGTGGGGCATCGCGACGGGCACGGGCGCGAACGTGCGCCTCGAATTCGTTTCGCAGGATGCGAAGCTCGCGGTCGGCGATCTGGTCGTCACCGGCGAAGGCCGTTCGTTCCATGCGGGCATCAGCATCGGCCGCATCGTTTCGGTCATCCACCCCGAAGGCGCACTCTATCAAACGGCCGTGGTCGCGCCCTCCGCCGAACTCGGCCGGCTCTCGCACATCCTCGTCATCCCGCATTGATGTCGTTCCGCATTCAGCCGCGTAGCGACCCGTGGGGCGCGCCGCTCGTACCGATGCCCGACGCGCCGCCGTGGTGGATGACGGGCCTGGCCCTGCTCGTGGCACTGCTGCTGCAAACGCAGACGGGCCCGTGGCTCGCGCTGCGCGGCGCCGCGCCCGGCTTCGTCTTCCTGTTCGTGCTCTGGTACGGATTGCGCACGGATATGCTCGGCGGATTTTTGGTCGGCATGCTGGCCGGCGCGTGCGAAGACGCGCTCGCCGGCTGGACCGGAGCCGCCTGGATGTTCGCCACCGCGATCACGGGCGCGCTCGCCGGGCGCACCGCGGGCACGGTCGTCAGCGAGTCGCGCGTGTGGCTCGTACCCTACGCGGCGCTCGCGACGCTGTTCCGCTACGCGCTGTTCGCGCTGGCCTTGCGCGTCGAAGGCCATGCGCTGCCCGTGCCGGTAGCCCACCTGCACCAGGTGCTCTGGCAAGCGGCGCTCGACGCGCTGCTGGCCTACCTCGCCTTGACGTTCGTTCCGCGCTTGCGAGTATCGCGTGTCGGCCTCCGCTGAACGCGCGCCCGCGCCGCGCGGCGCGCGGCTCTACCTCTTCGCAATCGCGCTCGCGCTGGCGCTCGTGGTGCTGCTCCTGCGCTTGAGCCAAGTGCAATTGCTCGAGAACGACAAGTTTGCGGCGGCGGCGCGGGCCAATCAAGTGCGGCGCATTCCCGTCGCCGCGCCGCGCGGCCGCATCCTCGATCGTCACGGCGTGGTCGTCGTGCGCAGCCGCCCGTCGTTCGTCTGCGCGCTCGTGCCCTCGGAAGTGAAGGACGTCGACGCGTTGCTCGCCGCACTCTCGACGATACTCGGCGTGCCCGAGCCGACGTTGCGGCGGCGTCTGCTGCACCATCACGGCGTCGATTACAAAAGCTTCGACGAGGTCGCGACCTACGAACCGTACGGGCCGGTCATTCTCGCCGGCGGCTTGAGCGCCGCGCAGATGGCGCGCCTGGCCGAAGCGCAGGCCTCGTTGCCGGGCGTCGACATCGAAGCGCAGCCCGTACGCGACTATCCGTACGGCCGTCTGGGTTCGCACGTCTTCGGCTACGTCGGCGCGATCACCGAGGACGAATACCGCGCGCGCAAGCGGCGCGGCTACACGCCCAACGACGTCGTGGGCAAAGACGGTTTGGAATCGACCTACGACGATCTGTTGCGCGGCACGCCGGGCGGCCGGCAGATCGAGGTCGACGCGCAAGGCAGGCTCGTGCGCAGGCTCGATCCGGTCGACCCCGTGCCCGGACATTCGCTCGTGCTCAGCCTCGATTGGCGCTTGCAACAAATCGCCGAGCGCGCGGTCGGCGACGAACTCGCGGCGTGGGGCAAGTCGCACGGACGCGCGCTGGCCGGCGCCGTGGTGGCGATCGATCCGAGCAACGGCGGCGTGCTCGCGCTGGTTTCGTATCCCAACTTCGATCCCAACGATTTTGCCGACGGCATCAAGGACTCGACGTACCGGCGCTACCTCAACGACAAACTGCAGCCGCTCTTCGACCGCGGCATCGGCGCCGCGACCGCAACGGGTTCGACGTTCAAGATGATCACCGGCAGCGGCGCGATCTCGAGCGGCGTCATCGGCAAAGATCAAGTCCTGTACGATTCGGGCTCGTGGTATTGTCACGGCGTCACCTTCACCGACCTGGCCGCGGGCGGCTTGGGTTCGACCGACTTCGTGCGCGCGCTGGCGGCTTCATCGGACGGATACTTCTACCAACTCGGCGACCGGCTGGGACACGCGCGCCTGCGTTACTATGCGACGCAGTTCGGGCTCGGCTCGCGCCTGGGCATCGACCTGCCCGCGGAATACGGCGGCAACTGGCCGACCAACGCCTGGTCGATGAAGGTCTACGGCGTGCCGCTCGAGCCGAGCGACGTCTGCCAACTCGCGATCGGCCAAGGCGCGATGGAAGCCACGCCCCTGCAGATGGCCAACGTGGCCGCGACCGTGGTCAACGGCGGCACGCTGTACCGGCCGCACGTCGTCGACGAGGTGCGCGACCCGCAGGGGCGCGTGGTGCGCAGCTACACGCACGACGTGATCCGGCAGGTGCCCGTCACCGCCGAAGCGTTGCGCGAAGTGCGGGCGGGCATGGACAAGGTGACCGACCCGGGCGGCACGGCCTACGGTCTGGCCATCCCCGGCTTACCGTACGGCGGCAAAACCGGAACCGTCGAGACCGACGGGGGCCGCGGGCCCAACACGACCTGGTTCGTGGCCTACGCGCCCTCGGCGCACCCGACGATCGCGCTCGCGGTCTTCATGGAACGCACCGGCGGCTACGGCGCCGAGGTCGCGGCGCCCGTCGCCCAACGCATCCTGGCCGAGTACTTCCACAAACCGTTGCCGCATTAAGGCCGGCGCCGGAGAGCCCTGGGGAACCGGCCGTCCCCGGCGCGAAGGCAGGGAGATGCTGGCTGAATCGAACGTCATCAGGATCTCCGACGGCGCGGGACGCCTCGGCAGCGAACGCGCCTTCGACGTGCTCGCCCGCGCGCGCGAACTCGAGGCGCAGGGCCGCGACATCATCCACCTCGAGGTGGGCGAGCCCGACTTCGATACGCCCGAACACGTCAAGCGCGCGGCCATCGCCGCGCTCGAAGACAACCACACGCATTACACGCCGTCGGCGGGCCTGGCCGGGTTGCGCGATACGATCGCCGATTACGCCTCGCGCTTCCGCGGCATCGCGCCTTTCTCGCGCGACCAGGTCGTGGTGGGGCCCGGCCTCAAGCCGGTGATCTGGAACGTGCTCAGCGTGCTGCTCGATCCCGGCGACGAGTTCGTGTACGCCGATCCGGCGTATCCCGCGTATGCCTCGGCGGCGAGCTATTTGCAAGCCAAGGCGATCGCGGTGCCGCTGCACGAGAGTTCGAATTTCCGGCTCGATCTCGACGAACTCGAAGCGAAGATCACGCCGCGCACCAAAGTGTTGCTGCTGAACTCGCCGCACAATCCCACGGGCGGCGTGTTGACCCGCGCGGATCTCGAGCGCATCGCCGAAATCGCAATCCGCAACGACGTGACGGTCATCTCCGACGAGATCTACAACCGCAATCTCTACGACGCGGAATTCTTCTCGATCCTCGAAGTCGACGGCATGCGCGAGCGCACGATTCTGCTCGACGGTTTTTCGAAGGCGTATGCGATGACGGGCTGGCGCCTGGGCTACGCGATCATGCCGGCCTACGTCGCGCGCGCCGTCTCGCTGATGGGCCAGAACACGTACTCGTGCACCGCCACCTTCGTGCAACTCGCGGGCGTTGCGGCGTTGAGCGGTCCCGACGAGCCGGTGCAGGCGATGGTCGCCGAGTTCCGCCGCCGTCGCGACGCGATCGTGGCCGAACTCAACTCGTTGCCCGGCGTGAGTTGCAAGACGCCCGAAGGCGCGTTCTACGTTTTCCCCAACGTCTCGGCGATCACGCGCGACGATGCGGCGCTGGCCTCGTATCTGCTCGAAGATGCGGGCGTCGCGGCACTCGGCGGTTCGGCATTCGGCGAAGCGGGCCGCGGCTACATGCGCTTCTCGTACGCGGCATCGCTGGAAACGATTCACGCCGCGCTGGGCCGCGTGCGCGACGCACTCCCGAATTTCAAAGGATAAGGTCAACCCACTGAATCCCGAATCACCCGCGATCGTTCGCGCGACGCTCGCCGACCTCGACGCGCTCGCGCCGCTCTTCGACGCCTACCGCGCCTTCTATCGGTGCGCGCCCGACGCCGTGCTCGCGCGAACGTTCTTGAGCGAACGCCTCGAGCGCGCCGAGTCGGTCGTGCTGCTGGCGCGCACTGCGGACGGTACGACCGTCGGCTTCGCGCAGCTGTATCCGCAGTTCTCCGCGCTCAGCTTAACGCGCAACTGGTTGCTGGCCGACCTCTACGTCGCGCCCGAAGCGCGCCGGCACGGCGCGGGCGCGTCCCTGCTGCAAGCGGCCGAAGATCACGCGCGCGCCGAGGGCGCGGCGACGATCGCACTCGAGACGGCGGTGGGCAACCGCGTCGGCCACCGGTTCTACGAGAAAGCCGGCTGGCTGCGCGAACACGCCTGGTATCAATACACCCGCGCGCTGAACTGATCGGCGCTCGGAGCCCGTCGGGCAGACTAGGGCAGCTGCATGGCCGACTTGACGTCGGCGAGGGTGCCGCGCGCGACCGCGCGCGCTTTCGCCGCGCCGTCTTCGAGAATCGCGTCGACGCTTTCGGGCGCGATGGCCAGGCGCCGCTCGCGCACCGGGCGCATGAAGGCATTGAGCCGTTCCGCCAGTTCGGCTTTGCAATCGACACAACCGAGCGCGCCGGTGCGGCAATTCTCGTCGATCCACGGCACGCGATCCGTGTTGACGATGCGCTGCAGCGCGAAGACGGGACAGACTTCGGGCCGGCCGGGGTCGTGACGGCGCACCTTGAGCGGATCGGTCACCATCGCGCGTACCTTCTTCGTCGTCGCGGCCTCGTCGTCGGCGATCTCGATGTGGTTATCGTACGATTTCGACATCTTCCGGCCGTCGGTGCCCGGCACGTCGGGAAATTCGCTCAGCGTCGCTTGCGGCTCGACCAGCGTCGGGCCGTAGAGGAAGTTGAAGCGCCGCACGATCTCGCGGCCGAGTTCCAAATGCGAGAGTTGATCCTTGCCTACGGGCACGGTGTCGGCGCGCATGATCGCGATGTCGCAGAGCTGCATCAACGGGTAGCCGAGAAATCCATAGGTTGCGACTTCGGCGCCGAGCGCGCCGATCTGATCCTTGAACGTCGGCACGCGCTGCAACCACGAGATCGGGACGATCATGGAGAGCAGCAGATGCAGTTCGCTGATCTCGGGCACGTGCGACTGCACGTACATCGTCGCGCGCGCCGGATCGACGCCCGCGGCAAGCCAGTCGAGCACGGTTTCGCGGACGTTGACGCGCAGGGCGCCCGTGCGTTCGTAGGCCGTCGTCAGCGCGTGCAAGTCGGCGACTTCAAAGAAGACCTCGTCGCCCTTGGCGAACTCGACCCACTGCGTGAGGACGCCCACGAGGTGCCCGATGTGCAGCCTTCCCGTGGGCCGCATGCCCGACATGATGCGCCGCTTGACCGGGACGCTCGACGGCTCTTCTGGTGCTGCTGCGCTCATCTCTTGCTCGTGGGAAAGCCGTGTGTTAGTATCCACGCAGAACCGGACCGCGCGCGCACGATGCCTCAACCTTGTATGGTCGATCACGAACGTAGCGAGTCATAGGCTTCAGGCGAAGTGGAGCCGCTCAGAGCGGCCTCCTAAACGAGGTGACTCGCATTGTATACCGACGAACAGCTAACCTGCACCGACTGCGGCGCACCCTTTACCTTCACCTCCGGCGAACAGCAGTTCTTCGCGAGCAAAGGTTTCACGAACAAACCGAACCGCTGCCCGGACTGTCGCGCGGCGCGTAAGGCCTCGCGCGGTGCGCAGGGCGGCGGCGGAGCGCGCGGCGGCGGCGGGGGCGGTGCGCGCGAGATGTTCCAGGTTACCTGCAGCAATTGCGGACAAATGGCCGAGGTGCCGTTTCAGCCGCGTGGCGACAAGCCCGTCTACTGCCGCGATTGTTTCGCGCAGCGCGCGCCCACGAACAGCTACCGCTAGAAACCGTCCGCGAGGCGCATGCCGGCGAGCGTGATGCCTCCGGCGAGCTTCGCCCGAACGTAACCGCGCGCGCTTTCGACCGCGGCGCGTAGCGGCGTGCCCCGTGCCAGGGCGACCGCGACCGCATCCGCGAGCAGGCAGCCCGTGCCGCGCAGGTGGAACTCGAGGCGCGGCGCGGCCAGAGCGACGCTGCCGTCTGAGGCGCAGAGCACGTCGACGCTCCGGTCCTCGAGATGTCCGCCCTTGACCAACGCGGCGGCCGCGCCGCGCGCGACCAGTTCGCTCGCGGCCGCGTGCATCTGCGCGAGATCGCGCACCGGCCGCTCGAGCAGCACCTCCGCCTCGTCGAGGTTCGGCGTCACGAGGCTCACGTGCGGGATCAGCGTCCAGGCGATCGCGGCCGCGTCGTCGCGGGTCAACGCCCCGCCCGCGCTGGCCAGAAACGCCGGATCGTAGACGCTCGGCACGGTGCGCGCGGCGAGCGCGCGCACGACTTCGCGTGCGCTGTCGAGCGTCGGTAGCGCGCCGATGCGAAACGCGTCGATGGGCGCGGAGGCGATCGACTCCAACTGCGCGCGCAGCGCCGCCGGCGGTAGCGGGAACAGCGCACCGACGCCGCCGCCGTCCTGTGCGGAGACGGCCGCGACGACCGTCAACGGATGCGCCCCGAGTTCGGCCAGCGCGCGCACGTCGAGCGTCAGGCCCGCGGCGCTCCACGGCTCGGTGGTGCCGATCGCACAGACGACGGGTTTCACGCGCGCACGCGCGCCCAGCCCGCAACGAACTCACGCGCGCGGCGCTCGGGATCGGCGGCGCGCGCCAGCGCCGAAACGAGCGCCACCATCCGCGCTCCCGCGCCCGCGATCTCGGGAAGGTCGCCGAAGTCGATGCCGCCGATCGCCGCGACCGGCAGCGGCACGGCCGAACACACCGCGGCGAGTCCGGCCACGCCGATCGCATCGCCCGCATCGGACTTTGTCGCAGTGGTCTTGAACGGCCCGGTGCCCACGTAATCGGCACCCTCGGCCAATGCGCGCAGCGCTTCGCCGGGAAGCCCGCACGAAACGCCGAGCACCTTGCCCGCGAGCGTTGCGCGCAGTGCGGCGGCGTCGATGCCGCGCCGGCGCAGGGCTTCCAGGTCTTCCTGGCCCGCATGCAGGCCGTCGGCCTCCAGCGCCGCGTCGAGATCGTCGTTGACGATCAGCAGCGCGCCGGCGGGCCGGGTGCGCGCGAGCAACGCGCGCAGCAGCGCGCGCTCGACGCCCTGCTTGGCGCGCAGTTGGATCAGGCGCACCCCGCCCGCGAGGATCGCGTCGAGGAAGCGCTCCGCATCGGGCGTCACCGCCGTATCGACCAGCGCGTAGACGCCTTCGAGCACGAAAAGAGGCCGCGTCACCGCGACCCCTTCACCATCGTAACGGCCGCGCCCGGCCGGGAAAGCTACGGCTGGACGACGACCGTGATGCCGCCCTGCACGCCGCTGCCCACGGCGGTCGCAACCAAGCGCAAACAGTAGTTGGTGCTGCCCGTCGCCGGCAGAATCGGCGTGATGCTCGCATCGTACTGGTTGGGGTTGTTCGCATCGGGAACCGGCACGGTCGGCGGACCGACGAAAATCTGCGAAGCCTGCTGCACGTAATTCGGGCCGGGGTTCGGGTTGGGCAGCAGAATCTGCTGCGCGGCGAGTTGCGTGTAGCCGATGTAGAACGGGAAGGGATTGCCGCCGCTGCCCTGCTGCAGCAGCGAATTGACCAGCGGCGTCTGTGCCGGGGCGCCGCACGTGCTCTGACCGTTGGGTGAACCACCGGTCTGAAAGGTCGTGCCGGCCGGCAGATAGGTGGCGGCCCAGGTGAATTTCACGTCGGGGATGATCGTCGACGTGGCACCCGTTCCGTTGACCGCGGTGCCGGCGACCAGAATCGGCGCGTTGCCCTGGTAGGAAACGAAGAAGTCGTTGACCTGGCCGGAGCCGTTGGTGAAGACGATGCCGGTGGGCGTTTGATTTCCGCCCGTGCTGAGGCCGGTGCCTCCCGAGCATGCGGTCAGCGCGGCGAGACCGCCCGTGGCGACCAGCGTAAGGGCTAGACGACGCATGTTGAACTCCCGTTGTGAACGAGAAAAAGGTCGACGGCCTTCTTACAGTTCCGCCGTCGATGCCGAGCCGACATTGGCCCCCCTCCTACCGGTCTCCTGTCGCGCAGCACTGGGCCACAAAGCGCCGTTTTGCGCCGCTTTCCGAAGCCGCCGCCGGCGTCGGGTTCGCGTTGAGCCTAGGCCGGAACGGAAATTGCGGGCAGCGGAATTTCGAACGGTGCGTCGTCGCCGTCGCGCAGATTCGGCGCGACGGTCAGGCTCAGCGAACGCGGCGTGAAACGGTCGGGCGTGAAGAAGGTCAGGGCGCCCGTGTATTCCGCGCTCGCCGCAAGGGGTAAGCCCAGGCGCAACGTGCGGTCGGTGAGGCCCGCGACCTTGGTATCGATCAGATGGTACGCCGTGCCCGCATCGTCGCGCAGCACGCTGCGCCCGTAAGGCAAGAGCGTCACCTGACCCTCGCCCGCGTTGATGAACGTCACCAGAAATTCCACGCGGCCGGTGAAAAACGAGACCTTGCGCACGATCGCGCGCAATTTCTCGACCTCGGCTGCGGCGCCGTCGGGCGTGAACGCCTTCCACGGCTTATACGGGTCCTTGATGCGCACCGCGCCGCCCTCGCCGAGCAAACCGTAGGCCACGCGCGCCGTCGCCGACGCCGTCGCCTGATGGGCGTGATCGAAAAACGAGACCTTCTCGGAGACGACGACCACCGTGCCGAGCGAACCGGCCGGCTCGACGCGCAGCACCTTGTACTTGCCGATGGTCAGGCGATCGGCGGCGAAGGCCGAGCCGAAGTTTTGCGCGGTGACGAAGTATTTGCGTTCGGCCGAGGTCAGCAGCCGGAACGCGTCGGCATAGCGACCCGCACCGAGCGCGCGGAGGTACCCGTCGAGCGCGGCGCGCTGCGCGGGGCTCAGCGTCGCCTGCGCTGCGGGCGCGGCCGCAAGCGCGGGCAACGACGCAGCCGTCATGCCGCTCGCGGCGAGGAGAAACAAGGTCCGGCGATTCATGCGTCCTCGGGCAGGATGACGTCGACGATGCGCGCGAGATCCGCCGCGCTCGAAAAGCGAATTTCGATGCGGCCGTCGCCGGCGGCGGCGGCAACGATGCCGACCGGCGCGCCGAGCCGGTAGCGCAGCCGGCTTTCGACCGCCTCGAGGTCGGCGGACTTGCGCGGCTGCGCCGCGCGTGCCGGCGGCGGCGCCGTTTTTTCGCGCCGCTTCGCGCTCATGCGTTCGATGTCGCGCACGGTGAGTTCGTCGCGCTCGACCTGTTCGGCGATGCTGTTGCGAATCGCCGGATCCAAGGCCAATAAGGCGCGCGCGTGACCGACGCTCAAGGCGCCGCGACGCAGCCGCGCCTTGATGGCGTCGTCGAGAGCCAATAAGCGCAAAGCGTTGGTGACCGCGGGGCGGCTCTTGCCCACGCGCTCGGCGACGCGTTCCTGCGTGAAGGCGAACTCGTCGATCAGGTGTTGAAAACCCATCGCCTCCTCGAGCGGATCGAGACCCTGACGCTGCAGGTTTTCGACGATTGCGACTTCGAGGCTCGTGCGGTCGTCGACGCTGCGCACGATCGCCGGAATCGTCGTCAAGCCGGCGGCGGACGCCGCGCGCCAGCGGCGCTCGCCCGCGACCAATTCGAACACGCCGGGCTGGGCGGATAACGGACGCACGATGATCGGCACGAGCACGCCGAGTTCTCGAATCGACTGTTCGAGTTCGCCCAAACTCTCGGCGTCGAAGGTCGTGCGCGGTTGACGCGGATTGGGCCGGATCGCATCGACGGGCACCTCGCTCGTCGCGCCTTCGCGCGCATTCTCGGGCGGACGCTGATCCCCGAGCAACGCGCCGAGGCCGCGACCGAGTCCGCGTTTGGTCATCGCACGGCCTCGGTGCCCGCGGCCACTTCGCGCGCGAGCGCGAGATAGGCTTGCGCGCCGCGGCTCTTCACGTCGAAGAGCGCCGCGGGTTTGCCGAACGAGGGGGCCTCGGAAAGCCTGATGTTGCGAGGGATCTGCGTGCGAAACACCTGGTCGGGAAAATACGCGTTGACTTCGTCGAGCACTTCGGTCGCGAGCTTGGTGCGCCCGTCGAACATCGTGACGAGCACGCCGGTCAAACGCAGATTCGGATTGAGCGCTTCGCGAATGCGCTGCACGACGGAGGTCAATTGCGAGAGACCTTCCAGCGCGTAATATTCCGCTTGCACCGGGATCAACACTTCGCTCGCCGCGGTCAAGGCGTTGAGCGTCAACAACCCCAGCGACGGCGGGCAATCGATCAACACGAATTCGTAGCGCGAAGCGAGCGGCGCGAGCACCGTCTTGAGCCGCGTTTCGCGCGACAGCGCGGAGACGAGTTCGATCTCCGCGCCGGCCAGCGCCATCGTGGCCGGAATGATGTCGAGATTGGCGACGCCCGCGGGCAGCACCGCATCGGCCGCCGGAACGCCGGAAAGTAATACGCCGTAGATATCACGCTCGAGCCCGCGTTTGTCGATACCCAAGCCGCTGCTGGTATTGCCTTGCGGATCGATGTCGATCAAGAGCACGCTGTGGCCCAAGAGCGCAAGCGACGCGCCGAGATTGACGGCGGTCGTGCTCTTGCCGACGCCGCCTTTCTGATTGACGATAGCGATCGTGCGCGTCACGCGCGCTCCGCCGGCACCGGCGCATCGAGACCGTAGCGGCGCTTCATTGCGGAATACCGTGCGTAGCTGTGTTCGTCGATCTCGGCCCAGGGCAGCGAATCGAGTAACGGCACGAGGCGCTCGACCAGCGCGTTGCCGCGGAACATCAATTGATAGTACGTGCGTCCTCCGTGCGCGTAGGGACCGTAGAGCCGCCCGAGGGGCCAACGGTCGAGCAGCCACTCGAACAACCGGCGGTGCCGGACGTGCATGCGGAGCGTCACCTGCGGCTGCTTTCCGTCGCCGCCGAAAGAGCCCTCGCCAATCAGGACGCCCAGGAGCACGCCCAACGCGAAAGGATCGCTGCCCGGCTGGTCTGAAGGTTCCATCGCCAAAGCCTATACTGTTTCACCGTCACGTTTCCTGTGAAACATCGGCGCGTTGCCCGGCGACGGCCTCGGCTTCCCGGTGTAAAATGGCGAGCTGCCCTTCGCGATCCAGGCCCGGATCGTCGAGCACGGCTTCCAGAACCGCGCGGAGCAAGATGCCGACCGCCGGGCCGCCACGCGAGCCCCTCGGGAGGCGTCCCGCGGCAACGAGCGCGTCGATCGCATCGGCGCCGCTGACGGCCAGATCCTTGACGGACAACGGCGGGCGCTCAGCGAGCGTTTGCCACACGCGCTCCTGGAACTGCTCGTTCTCCGGGCCGCGTTTGGGCAGACCGCTGCCCGCGATGTCGGCCGCACGCACGGCGAACTGCAATTCCAGATTATCGATGCCCACGCGATTGATGAAGCGTCGGATTGCGGCCGGCGACAGCGCCGGATCGGCCTGGTACATATGCTGCCGCACGAGCCGCTCGGTCCGCTCGACGATCTCGCCGGGAAAGCGCAGCCGCAGGAGCAGCTCTCGCACCATGTCGGCGCCGACGTGCTCGTGCCGGTAGAAGTGCGGCCCATCCTTGGTCCGCGGCTTCCCGACGTCGTGGAGCAGGGCGGAGATGCGCAGCAACAGGTCGCCCGGCGGCGTGGCGTCGACGGTGGCCAACCCGTGGCCGAGCACGTCGAACGCGTGGAAGACGTTCTGCTCGACGCCGGCGCCCTCGTCCAGCTCCGGCAAGACGTAGGCGAGCATACCCGTCTCGCGCATGATCGCAAATCCGGCCGACGGACGCGGCGCCAGCTCAATCAGTTTGATCAGTTCGTCGCGTACGCGCTCGGGCGAGACCGTGGCAACCAGCGGCGCGGCCTCGCGCATCGCCTCGAGCGTCGCGGCCGTGATCGCAAAATCGAATCGGGCCGCGAACTGGCAGGCCCGCAGCAGCCGCAGCGGGTCTTCCAGAAAGGCCTCGGGCTTGAGCACGTCGATCCGGCGCGCCTCGATGTCGGCCACGCCGCCGTACGGATCGACGAGCGCGCCGCTGCCCACGGCGCGGGCCAGCATATTGATGCGGAAGTCGCGACGCGCCAGATCGTCCTCGAGGGAGACGTCCGGTCCCGCCTCGACGGCGAAATCGCGATGCCCCACACCGGTCGAGCGCTCCCGGCGCGGCAGGGCGACGTCGACGGTCAGTCCGTCGAGCGTGCACTTGACGACGGCGAACGACACGCCGACCAGTTCGGCGCGGCCCACGGAAGCCAAGCGCGCGACCAGGTCGTCGAGCTCGATGCCGGTGACGACGTAGTCGAGATCCTTGGCCGGACGCGGGACGCCGTCGAGCGCCGAACGCACCTCGTCGCGGACGCGGCCGCCAACCGCATACAGCGCTCCCGCCGGCAACGCCGCGGCGAGGCGCCGGTCGACCGACTCGGCGTCAAGCATCCGCGCTACAGAGCGGGCGTCTTCCGGGCACGCCGCCCCGGCGGGGGAAACGCGCCGGCGTCGCGCCGCGCTTTTCGAAGATGACGATGCGGCGCACGCCTTCGAGCGGTATCTCTTCGACGCGGGCAGCGCCGAGCACGAGCGCGGCGTCGTCGGCCGCGTCCCGTTCGCCGGGTTCCTCGCGCCCGCGCTGCAAGAGCGCCCGGCCGCCGAGCGCCAGAAACGGCACCGTCAGCTCCAGCACCGTCGGGAGCGAAGCCACGCCCCGCGCGGTGGCGACGCTGAAGCGTTCCCGTAGGTCCGGTCTCCGTGCGGCATCCTCAGCGCGCAGGCAGAGGACCTGGCCCGCGATGCCCAGCGCCGCCAACATCTCCTCGAGGAAGCGGGCCTTCTTCGCGACCGACTCGATCAGCGTGACCGGCACGCCCGCGGCGAGCGCTAGCGGAATGGCCGGGAAGCCGCCGCCGCTCCCGATATCCACGAGCGGCCCGGTCACGAACTCTGCCACCGTCAGCGAGTCGCGAATATGCACGGCGACCGCCGACGGATCGCGCGCCGACGTCAAGTTGACCTTGGCGTTGCGCTCGAGCAGCAGGGCGCTGAAGCGCCCAAGGCGCTCGGCTATCGCCGGGTCGGGGTGAAGCGCCGCGTCGCTTTCATCCGGGGAAATGGGGCTCATCCTTTCTCGATTGTCAGCAAAGTCCGCGTGCGGCCGCCAAATGCGACAGTCACCCGGGTGTCCATTATCCTGGAAACTGGTGGTATTGGACATCGCCTTCCGTCGTGGCGATCTGTAACGCGGCCGGCCGCGCACGAAGAGTAGGAGCTCCCCAAGCCGAGCCTGTGCGGCGCGCTACCGTGAAACCCTGAGACTCACGTCGCGCCGTGCGTTCCCAGTCTTCCGGGAGGACACTTCGTGAAGTTCATCTCCGACAGCATCTTCTCAGTTGCCCCGGTTTTGGCATCCGTCGCAGGCCGCCGGCAAACGCCGCGCCCAAACCGAGGTGCATACCGCCGCTGCAGCCGCTCGCTCCGGCATTCGACGGCGCAAACGATAGCATCCGAACCGGCGACATCGGCTTTAGCCCGGCGGCATCGCCTCGCGTGCGCGGTGCAGGTGGACTTCGAGGATATCGATGTCCGCCGGTGCCACGCCCGGAATCCTCGACGCCGCGCCGAGCGTGGGCGGACGCACGCGGCCCAGTTTTTCGCGCGCCTCCGCCGAGAGCGCCCGCAGCGTCTCGAACGGGAAATCCGGCGGCACCTTGACCCGGTCGGCGCGCGCCGACCGGGCGACGCCGGCCTCTTGGCGCCGGACGTAGGTTTCCAACTTGATCTCGATTGCGATGCGTTCGGTCAACTCGGGTTCGAGCGGCGTGCCCGAAGCGTCCGCCAGCAATCCGTCCACGGCTTCGGCGCCGATCTCGGGGCGGCGCAAGGCTTCGGCCAGCGTCGCACCGGGCCGCGCACCGAGGGCGGCGGGTGCGCGCACGCGCGACGCATGTTCGCGGCCCTCCGAGAGGCGCCGGCGGCGTTCGCAAAACTCTTGCCACACGCGATCGTCGATCGTGCCGAGTTCTCGGCCCACCGGCGTCAGGCGCAGATCGGCGTTGTCGTGCCGCAGGATCACCCGGTGCTCGGCGCGCGAGGTCAGCATGCGGTAGGGCTCGTCGACGCCTTTGGTGACCAAGTCGTCGATCAGCACGCCGATGTAAGCCTGCGCGCGGTCGAGCACGAGCGGTTCGCGGCCGCGCGCGCGATGAGCGGCGTTGATGCCGGCCATCAGGCCTTGTGCCGCCGCTTCTTCATACCCCGACGTGCCGTTGAGTTGTCCGCAGTGAAAGAGTCCGGCCACGCGGCGCGTTTCGAGGCTCGGGCGCAATTCCAGCGGCGGCACGTAGTCGTATTCCACGGCATACCCCGCGCGCAGCATCTCGGCCCCTTCGAGACCGGGCAGCGTGCGCAGCATCGCGAGTTGGATCTCCGCGGGCAGCGACGTCGAAAAGCCGCCGACGTACAGCGAATCGGTCTGCCAACCCTCGGGCTCGACGAAGATCAAATGCGTGGGGTTGTGCGAAAACTTAATGACCTTATCTTCTATCGACGGGCAATAGCGCGGACCGATGCCGCGAATGAGATCGAGGCCGTAGAGCGGCGAGCGATGCAGGTTGTCGCGCACGAGCGCGTGCGTCGCTTCGTTGGTGGCCGCGACCCAGCAATCGAGTTGCGGCCC